>DATJMI010000150.1:0-2927 GCA_035508775.1 Methylacidiphilales bacterium | reverse complement strand
TAGCTAGCGGTGAAAACTCGTCTCAGCTTATGTCTTTTCTTGGGAGTTTGCGCCATGGCCACCATCTGCGTACGCGCCGATGACAGCAACAAACCATCCAAGCCGGCGCAAGACGCCAGCGCCTCCGGGACTTCCAGTGCTACTCCCAATGTTTCCACGACGACGCAAGATAATTTTAACGTCAGCCCAGGCGGTTCCGGCAACACGACTATTCAAAATAGCGACATTGTCGTCCCTGATTCCGCTATCGCTGTTCCACACTCTTCCGGAATCTCCTTGCCCGATCCCGACGTCAATTCTCCCACCTACGACGGTTCTTTCTACAAAGTTGAGCCGGGCAATCAACCGACCGCCGCTGAAATCCGAGCCAAGAAGGAAGCTCAAGATGAAGAGAACAATTGGCTGATCCGCGGCTATGAAGAACAGGTACAGGAGAAGGCCGCCGCCAATGGGCAGACCGATTCCACCGATGATCCCTATCAGCAGGTTTTATCCGACAAAGACCTCGCTGCACTTGCCGGGTTGCCGCCGCCATCTCCATCGAATCCGGAGGATGTCACCACACTTCACGTCTCCACTGATCCAGCCAAGAATGGTCCCGCCTTGCGGCTCGATAGTCCCCAGGCATCCCCGGCTTCTCAAACTTCTTCCCAGCAAGATTCCTCCCAAAAGGATTCTTCTCCTGCGCGCGAGACCGGCTTCAAACCGCTCATCACTCCGCTCTCCGCCACCGACGTCGCGGGGTTGCCCAATTTTTACGCCACGCTTCCCGGCGGGCTGTCTCCCGAGGCACTGAGCAACAACAGCGCATCGGAAAGCGTGTCATCCACAACCGATGATCCTTCCTTCACCGACATGCCGGGACTTATCGCCGCCAAAAATCAGTTTAAAGAGGGCAATACGAATTACGAAATCACCTTCGATCCACTTCCAGACGATTTCCAGGATAAAAAAGCCGCTGCCACCCTAGATAAAAGTGATGTTACCTTGACTCTTCCCCAACCTCCCTCGGGTGATGCCGTCAAACAAGCTCAGCGAGCGATTCTCATCGCCACAACCGGCAGCGCTACTCTTCCGCCCGCTCCTCCCCCCAAAGTTGTGATTCATGCCGATCCGGCATTGACGAATCCCAAGCCCATCGCTGTCCCTCTCATCGTGGCGGGCCGTCCGCAGATTCAAGACCCCAACGACTTTTTCAGATAAAGTAGTTTCCGGGCCGACGAATTTACCAGGAGAAAATGGGGGAGGGCAGGCAGGCCGGTTTCCCGGCAGGATAAGGACATCATTTTCCCAGCGCGTCATCCGTAATGGCCCCAAGATGGGCCTGGCTGACTTGGCTGGCATATTTGGCCAGAACACCACGCTTGAACACGGGCCGACGCGGCCCAAGCGCTTTGCGACGCTTGGCCAGTTCCTTGGCGGGGAGGTCAAGAGAAAGCAAGCGGCTGCGGGCGTCGATCGTGATGAGATCGCCATTCTTAACCAAGGCAAGCGGACCGCCCAAATGCGCCTCGGGGGAAATGTGCCCCACCACAAAACCATGCGTGCCGCCGGAGAAACGACCGTCGGTGATAAGCGCCACGCTTTTGCCCAGACCACGGCCCATAATCGCCGAAGTGGGTGAGAGCATTTCACGCATGCCGGGACCGCCCCTGGGGCCTTCGTAGCGGATAACGATGACATGGCCGCTTTTGATCTTGCCGGCAAGAATGGCTTTCATGGCTGCCTCTTCCGAATCAAAGACCCGCGCTGGTCCCGAGAAACGGTCACCCTCTTTACCCGAAATCTTTGCCACCGCGCCCAGCGGCGCGAGGTTGCCATAGAGCACCACGAGATGGCTCACCGGCTTGATGGGGTTATCGAAGCCGCGGATGATATCCTGCCCCTCGGGATACGGTTTTACGTCGCGCAGGTTTTCGGCCATGGTTTGGCCGGTCACGGTAAGACAATCCCCGTGAAGCAATCCCCGTTCAAGGAGCATTTTGAGCAGAGGAGTGAGCCCGCCAATGCCGACCAGCGCGGCCATGACGTATTTGCCGCTCGGCTTGAGATCGGCCAAAACAGGAACGCGCTTGCCGATGCGGGTAAAATCGTCGAGCGAAAGTTTTACCCCGGCGGCGTGGGCCATGGCGAGGAGATGGAGCACGGCGTTGGTCGAGCCGCCGAGCGCAATGACGGCGGTGACGGCGTTCTCAAAAGCTTTGCGAGTCATGATCTCGAGAGGACGGATGCCGAGATCAAGCAACCGGCACACCGCCGCGCCGGCGCGCATCGCATCCTCGTTTTTCGCGGAGGAAATGGCGTTCTGCGCGGAACTGTTGGGCAGGCTCATGCCCAGTGCCTCAATGGCGCTGGCCATGGTGTTGGCGGTGTACATGCCTCCGCATGAACCGGCGCCCGGGATGGCGCAAGCCTCCAGTTCTTCGAGTTCGCCGTCGCTCATTTTACCGGCGGCATGGGCGCCGACCGCCTCGAAGACCGACACGATATCGACGTCCCGTTTTTGAAAACAACCCGGTAAGATTGTGCCGCCGTAAACGAAAACAGCGGGACGGTTAAGCCGCGCCAGAGCGATCAGGCAGCCGGGCATGTTCTTATCGCAGCCGCCGATGGCCACGAGGCCGTCGAAACATTCGCATCCGGCCACCGTTTCAATTGAGTCGGCGATGACCTCGCGCGACACAAGCGAGTATTTCATCCCCTGCGTGCCCATCGAAATGCCGTCGGAGATGGTGATGGTGTTAAAAATAAGCGGCTTGCCCCCGGCTTTCACCACGCCTTCCGCCGCCGCGATGGCGAGCTTGTCGATATGAATGTTGCAGGGCGTAACCTGGCTCCAGGTGGAAGCAACGCCGACCTGCGACTTCTGGAAATCGCCCCGTTCAAACCCGACCGCGTGCAGCATCGCGCGACTCTGCGCCCGTTCC
>DATJMI010000149.1:0-25127 GCA_035508775.1 Methylacidiphilales bacterium | reverse complement strand
CAGGGTGACGTCGAATTTGGGCCGATCTCTTCGTGGCTCGCTCCTTACAGACCACTGTGAGTATGCTCGTCGCTCGCGCCTCGATTCGACCCAAATTCGCCTTGTCACGCGGCCCATGCCTACTTTTCGGACAGCCTCTAGGAACCAGTCTTCGATTACCAGCGCCGAAATCAACATGTTTAGCAGTCCTGACTGCCCGCATTGTCACGATCCCGGCGAGTATGAGCCGAATGCCAAGGTTTATCCGTATTTCTATTAATGAGATCGCGATTCATTATCACAGCAAGATTGGCCGCTTTAATTGTAGCGATCTATTTAGGATCTGTAATTGGACGACTTATATTTTTTAGAAAGGCGGTTTTCCACCCAGAGCTTTACGGACATATCAATATTTTTTCTCCGGCTACCTTGTTTAGCTCGTGGGTGCTTGCCGTTGGTTTCCCGGTGCTTTGGTTAATCTGGGTTGCTATCTTTGCATGTGGGTACCTGTACTTAGTGAAAAGGGCAACGTCGTGGATACTGTGTTTTCCATTCATTGGAGGAGCATTAATTGTTTATACCGTCTATTACGCCTTCTCAAAGTTTTGATTACTACTACACAAGAGACCATGAGGGGTCGGTGCGGGAGATAGTGGATGGTAGTGGAAATATCGTAACTAGATTGGCATATGATTCCTACGGGCGGATGACGGTTGTAACGGGTACGAATCTACCTACAAAGCAATATACCGGAGACTATTACCATGCTGCCAGCGGGCTAAATTTAACCTTGTACAGGGCCTATGATTCAACCACGGGTCGGTGGCTATCCAGAGATCCGATAGCAGAGAATGGAGGCATAGACTTGTATGACTATGTGCTCAATAATCCGATTGAGTTTATCGACAATTATGGTCTGGCAATTTACGTTTGTGTGCGACCGGCGCCAATAGGGGGCGGCGACCTAACTCATGCATACTTCTGGGACAGCACAACAGGCCATTCCTGCGGCAGAGATGAACTACTGGGAGGAGGTACGGTTGGTGATAATAATGGAGCAGGGCCGTCCAAAGATACGTGCGTGAAGGTTCCTGGCAGCGACGGTAAGGAAAGTGCGGTAATGGATTGCTGCCACAAAAATGCCAATCACGGATTTTTCGTTCCATTCCTGAACGATTGCCATGTTGCTGTTAAAAACTGTTTGAGTAGTAATGGACTGCCAAACCAAGGCATACCATATTTCGTGCCATACCCAGGCGGGTCTCCCTCTTCACCCCCAACAAACATTCCGCATGGAAGACATTTTTAAAAAGTCAAAGATGGAGTTATAGCGCTATGCCCTTGATGTTACATTTTCGAGTAATCGCTTCGATTTGGCTACTCCTCGGCCTCCTCGGCCTCGTGCTCAGTATCCGCGAGTGCCTGCGGCTTCTGCAAGTAGGTGAGTCTCTAGCAGATAACGCTGTCGAAAGCACTTTCATTGCTTTTGGTTTTTGTGCTCTTGCTATTACGACTTCAATTGGCTTTTTCCGCACCAGACGATGGGTTCGGTATATAGGAAGCATTACTGCAATTCTGTTTGGCTTTTATTGCCTTAGCATTATTGCTATGACTGGCATAGAGTTTGGAGTATTGGTTTACGGCATGTCATGGCTGGGCATGGCTTTTATGATCTACACACTTACGGTTATCTGCGCTCATGGTCGTCAGTGAATATTACTACACAAATTTGGTTCAACCAAGCTGACGTGATGCCAACTTTTGGTAAAACAAATCCAGGCAGCTTCTTGGTATAACTATTTCACAGACGGAGTGGCGGGCGTGTTCACGGGATGCGGACGTCCGCCTTCGAACCTGGAGAGGAGGGGGGCGATGGTCGGATCGGCCTTGATCATGGCGGCGTCAATCTTGTCCTGCAGGGCGCGCATTTCCTCGATCAGCTTGGCGTTTTTGGCCTGCAACCCGGGGTTGGCCTGAAAGACGGCGTCCCGGGCGGCGCGCAGGCGTTGGAAGTCGCTCATCGAAACCAGCGGGGTGGAAGGCGGCGGCGTTGGTGGAGGGTGGAACGGCGGATTGGCCGGCGCGGCGTTGGCCACGGAGGCATTGCCGGGCGCCGGAACGGCGGCGGCGGATGCACCGCCCGAACCATGGGCGAACCAGCCGAGCGCGATGAGTCCCGCGCCCGCAGCCCGATGACGATAACCTATTGAAGTATCACGGCTAGAGTTGCTTCCGGTGCGCCAACCGCGCCAGTTCGGACTTTAGGCGGTTCTTCACAAAAGGCGCGAGATCCATTGGCGATTCTTTTACCGCCGCGGACAAATCCCGCAAAGTATTCTGCCGGTCGAAGTGAATATCGGCCTCCAAATAGGACCGAAGATCGGTCACGGCCTTGTCGAAGATTTTCGAAGCGGTTGGCAGTTCCGCCCGTTTCAATTCCGGTTCGAAGCTGATTCTGAGTCCAGGCACAAGGCTGTGGAGAATCGAGGCGATTTCGCTGAGGCAAGTCGCCTTCGGCGCCGTGAGATGGTAAACCCTGCCGGGTCCGGAAGGCAACCGCGCCAAATCAATCATCGCCGCAATCACCCAGTCGCTGTGAACCAGATTCAAGCTGGCCGAGGGTTTCAGGCGAAAAACAAACGGTTCGTTTCGTGTCACCGCCAAGCCGACGGCATAGGCACAGGCATCGACCATTTTAATTCCACCCGTGCCCCCAAAATCATCCACCACCACGCTGGGCCGGAAAATTGCCCCCTTCACGCCCGCGGCGAACGCGCGGCGCACCCCCGTTTCCGCCTCGAGTTTTGCAGCTTCGTAGGGATTGCGGAAGGAGGGCGGCGGCGTGTCTTCCATTTCCAGAACGGTTCCATGCCTCGTGCCGGCGACATAAGCGGTGCTGACATGATAAAATGGAACATTGGAGCGGCTTTGGCGGCACGCCTCCGCCAGCCGCTCCGTCGCCTCAACGTTCACGGCGCGAATTTCACGCATGATTTCTTCGCCTTCGGCCAGCGAGGTCACCGCGGCAAAATGCCATAAGCCTCCGTCACAGGCCAGCAACGCCTCGGTCTCCTCTGTTCCGAGCCGGCGCACATCGCCATCGATCAATGTCACCCGTTCCCGATTTTGCCTGAGCCATTTTTGGAATTCCTCCGCTTGAAATGATGAAGATGAACGCCGCACCAAAAGAGTAGCCTGCAGTTTGGAGTCACGTCCAAAATTGCGCCGTAAAAAAGCAAAACCAAGCGCGCCGCTGGCGCCGGTTAACGCAAATCTCTTAGGCAGATAGGCATCCATGTTGACTATAAGTAGTCGTTCAGGCTAGCCATCCGCCGCTTGGGAGCAATGGTAAAATCCAGACCTGTCATTATATTATTCCTCAAGCAACACGCTGGCGTATTCGATCTGCCGGCAGCTCTGGTTCCTCCGCCCCGAAAAGCTGCCTATTTCTGACCAGTCTGCTGCCGGGCCAAGGCTTCGACCCTGGCCAGATCTTCTTGCGCCGCGAGAGAATCGGGTCGCAATCGCAGGACGTCTTGAAACTGAGCAATCGCCTCATCCCATTCTCCTTTGCGGGATAAAACAAGGCCAAGACTCCGGTGGGCCTGAATGAGGCTGGGATCGATAGCCAAAGCTTCCTGGTACTCGGCCATCGCCTCATCCATCTTCCCTTTCCGTAAGAAAGCATCACCGAGACTGTTATGAGCCTGGGCAATGCCAGGGTCGGTCGCCAGAGCCTTTTGATATTGGATCATTGCATCGTCGATCCGTCCCTTTTGCGCCAGAATCAAGCCGAGATTGTAGCGGGCCTGGGCATAGTTGGGATTGATCGCCAAAGCCTTTTCAAATTGATCCACCGCTCCGTCCATTTCTCCCCGCCGCGCGAGAGCGGTCCCCAGATTGTTGTGCGCTTGCCAGCAGTTTGGATAGCGAGTCAGCGTATAACTCCAAAGCGCTTCGCTGCTCGCAAATTTTTCCGCGCAGCCCCGGCTGGCCACAATCATCGCCCCCAGAATCGCGGCCAACAAACCGTTGACGGCGAAAGGAACGGGCTTCGATGCTATTCGCATTAATTGTTCCAAACCCGCAATGGCCAAACCGATCAAACCGAGAATTGGAATGTAGAGAAAATGGTCCATCACCCAGGTGAAAGTCATAAAGCTGGCCGGCAGCGCGCCCAAAAAGGGAAGCACCATGATCACAAAAAAACCGAATCCAAAAAGAACGTCGCGCCCCCAGCTTTGCCGTTCTGTCCAGAACCAGAAAAGCAATCCTCCGAGCACCAACCACGGCAGAAATTGCGGAAGCGAAGGCGGATTCACCGGCCATTGCGGATACATGGGCAAAAACCCCGCCGGCCACACAACCTTCCCGGCATAAAACGCCAGCGTCAGCCCCATCAGCTCCACCCGGGAGAAAAAACCGCCAACCGGAATCGACTGCATCTCCTGGTGATGAAGATGCTTGTACCAATACTCCATCGTAAGCGTCATCACACCCAGTAAAAGCGACACGGCAAAAAACGGGGCGCTGGCCATGAGATCATCCCACGCAACCCGTCCCCGTTTCCACCGGGCATAGCCAAGGATCACGGCGGGAAACATCGCCATCGTTGGCTTCGTCAGCATCGCCAGCAGGAAGAATCCCAATGAAACCACGACATTGCTTCTTCGCCGGTTAACATCGTATTCAAGGTAAAAAATGGCCGACAGCAGGAAGAAGGGCATCGACAGCGCGTTCTTTAACTCCGCAATCCACGCCACAGACTCCACTTGGGCCGGATGCACGGCAAAAATCAGCCCGCCGAGCCACGCCAGCTTCAGATTCAGCTTGTCAAATAGCCGCCAAACCAGCAGTGCGCTGGCGATATGAAGCATCACATTCGTGGCGTGATAACCAAAGGTATCGGTACCCCAGAGATGCCATTGCGCCCACTGAACGCTGGCTTTGACAGGGTAGTAATCGGGCTGCGTGCCCGGCTTGAACCAGATATTCCAAAGTCCCCTCGCGCTTTTTGTGGTCAGATTCTCTGTGATGTCGACATTGTCATCCCACAACCAGCCTCCATGCAGGGCGGGCCAATAAATCGTCATCACCGCGGCGACGATCACCGCCGTTTGCAATCCCAGCCACGGATCCGATGGCGGTTTCACGACCAAGCCTCTCCGGATATGGGCCAAGTCGGGCTGTCCCCTCATTCTTATTTTCAGTTTCGCCATGAAATCGGAGCCATCTTAAAACGGATCAAGAGCACATAAAACGAACTTTTCTCGCCAGAGAACATGCGCGAAAGCGCTTGTGCGAAGCATCATCGCCATCACGGGACGGGGGGCGATACCGGAATTTGATTAAAAAAGTTGCGAGCCGTACCTGGCCCCGCCCTTTGCCTTTAAAATTTCAAAGTAATTCCCGTCGTCACGCCCTGCTCAAAAAGAGAGGAAGTCATGACCTTAAAGGGAGGAGATCCGTCAGCCGGGCCGCCGGGAACATAACTGAAACCAGCCATTTGTTGCCCGTCAAGTTGAGTCGAAATTTGGTTCTCCACCCGGGCCACGGCGCTTAAATAAAGCGCATCATAACCGACAAAAGCTTCCACCGTGTCATTAAAATCATAACCCGCCTTGACGGTAATTTCCGGCAAACAAGCGAAGTTGGACAGCGAGTGATTTCCCACCTTATTGCCGGAGGCATAAAAGCCATTTGGACCGGGGACAAAAGCAACGGTATTGGAGCCGCTGATGTCCACCTCCTCGTCCGTCACACCTAGGGCAATCTTAGGCGTGATCTCCGTAAAAAAGCGCTGGTATTCCACCCGAACATGCCCGCCTAAATTGGCTCCATAAAAGTTGTTAATCGTTTTAAAATAGTCGTTATAAAAAAATCCAAAAGTAGGTTCGTTATAGGCGCTGGAAAAGTTATCCTTTAATCCAAAGTACCGGAAACCAAGCAACGCGCTCTCCTCAATCCTAAGACCAGCCTCCGGCCGCCAGTCAACAAAATGGGCGAGACCATTTAACTCACCCCCATATTGCTCGGTGCTATATTGGAAACTGGTATTGCTGGCCGGATCGCCGGGAAAGCCATTTTCACTAATGAAGGGAGCATGTCCCAAGTGGTTATCGGTAAAGAACGCATCGACATCTCCTGGCAGAGGATTAAAGGCAACGCTTTGATGCTGATCGGGGATGTATAACCCGCAAAGCTCGATCCCGTAACGCTCCTCGTTGTCAATCCAGGTGCCCGCCGTTAGCTTTACGCCGTTGCCGTCGTCCCAAGTGATTCCCTGATTTCCGTAAAAATTCGCCAGGGGAGCCGTGTCGGCGCCATTGGCGATGCTGAGCAATTGAGGTAGTCTTGTTGTGGTATTCTGCCAGTAATGAACATATTCCGGGGTAATCCAATAACGCGGCTCACGCGGCAACTCCGTGGTATCGGAACGGATAAATGTATTGGTCTTCATCTCCATAGCAATGGTGGGAGATAAATCATCCGCCGGCGCGGCCAGAACCCTTGCGCTATAAAAACCAAAGGCGACTGGTAAAACGCCTAGCACGAAGAGCCATCTATTGGTGTTATAAGATTTCATTTACGTTCCTGACAAGGCAGGGTCTTGGCAAAATTGCTACTCTTCACATGTCGGCTCAATTTTTCACACAATTAATAGCATAATTAACCTAACCTCTGTCAAGATACTGTGTTGAAAAATTTATGTGGAGGTGCTTCCACAAACCGGCCGCAGTTATTCTGTTTTGAGAACCCGGTCACCAAGATTGATGCGCCGGACGATGCTGAGCGCGGCCGATAAATCGTTGCTGCGGCGGGCTGCCGATTTAATGAGACTCTCGGCACGTTCGTAAGCCGCAAGACTTTCTTCCTCCCGGTTAAGACTTTGGAGGCTGACGGCAAGATCGTACCAAGCCTTCGCATCGTCTGGACAAAGTTCGACCTCGCGCTGAAAGCATTCGCACGACTCCTCGTGCTTTTCCTGTTCGGAAGCAAGGAGGCCAAGGTTGTGCCAGGCAATGGGATTATCAGGCTGCAATTCCGTGACGCGGCGGTAAGCGCCGCGAGCTTCGTCCAATTGTTCGGCCCGGTGGTAAGACGTGCCCAGGGCGAGCCAGGCGGAGAAATCGTCCGGGCGCTTGGCGATAATCTGCTTGTAAAAATCGGCGGCGGTGACATGGCGTCCGGCCTTGGTGCAGGCAGCGGCGATTTCTTTAAGCGCGGAGGACTCAAGCTCATTGGTGGGATCGATCGCGCGAGCCTGGCTCAGCTTTTGCAAAGCGAGATCGGTTTCGCCGCGGCGCGCATCGACCATGCTGAGATAATAGAGGACATAGGAGAAGAAATCGGGATTGTCACCCGTGAGTGTGAAGGCTTCCTCCGCGGCCACAAGATTATCCATTTGAAAATTGATGACGCCGAGTTTGAACCAAGCCGCATGGAAGGCGGGCTGAAAACGGATGGCCTCCTGGCAAGCCTCGGCCGCCTCGGCAAGCCGGTTCACGGCGCTGAGCGCGGCGGCAAGATTGTCCCACGCCCGGGCATAATCGGGTTTTAGGCTGAGAGCCTGCCGCGCCGCCCGTTCGGCGTCGGCATAGTTGCCCAGCTCAAAATAAATGGAACTGAGATTGCACCAAGGTTTGGGGTTGTCGGGACCAAGGCGGCTGGCCTCGAGATAGGCGGCAAGCGCGTCGCTGATCTGACCGGTCTTTTGATAAACCAGACCGCAATTAAACCAGCCTTCAACCGATCCCGGAACCAAGTCGCGGGTATAGAGAAAAGCCTGGAGCGCTTCATCCATGCGTCCGTGGTCGAAAGCGGAAAGGCCGAGCTGCGCATAGCAGGCTAGAAGTTCCTCGACCATCGCTCCGGCCTGTTGAGCCTCGGCCAGAGCGGAGAAGGCGCCGGCAAAGTCGGTTTGCTTAATCATTCGTTGAGCCTGCTTAAGATGGCGATCATAAACGGCAATCATAGGCGCCGTTCGCGCCTTTGGTTTTTCTTCCGGGACGGTTTTGCGCAAGTCCTGCTGTTTGCGCTCAAGCTCTCCGGCGGTCTCGTCAAGATGCCTGCGCGTCTCGACAACATCGATCCGCGTGGTTTTGCGGATCAGCCTGCCAAGCTCAGGTTTGGGATGAGTGACCTCACCGATGCCGCTGTGTGCCGATTGATCGGTGGCTTGCCGCGCCATGGCGATCGTAGCCACCTTTTGCAGCTCAGAAATATCACGGTCTTTGGGCGCAAACTGGTGAGCAAGATCGAAATGCTTGAGCGCAATGCCGGGCATTCCGAGTTCACCGAGGTAAACGAGGCCCACTTCCTTAAGCAAGGTTGGATTATTGAACGACCGAACCAGGCGGTCAAAAAGAGCCGTGTGGAAACCGGGAAGAAAAACCGGATTGGCGGACTTTGTCCGTTCCTCGATTTTTTCGACCCCCTCCAAAATAGCCATCAGCGTTTTGGCACTAAACACATCCCCCTTGGCTGTATGCGCGGTCAGGAGGTTAATCCAAGTTTTGGGATCCAAGCCGGAGGTAGAAGCTGTTTCCATTGATACCTCTTTATATATAAACCTCTTATTGGGGTAAAACCAGCAGAGTTTTTTACAACCTGAATCAATCGCAGTAGCCGAAATTTTCACGTCCAGCGGTCCAGGCGGGAATCGAGGGTAAAGACCTGTCCGGAGACATGATCAAGCTGAGCGAGAAAGGCGACGGCACGGGCGGCATTTTCGACGGTGTTAAAGCGTCCAAGAACGTGTTCGGTGCGGATTTCCTCGCGCCGTTCCGGACGGACCGAGGCAGTCATGCGGGTTTCCAGAAAACCGGGAAGCACGATATTGCAGCGGATATTGCGCGATCCGTATTCCTGGGCAAGACTTTGCGCGAGACCAATCAAGCCGGCTTTGGCAGCGCCATAATTGCTATGGCCACGAGGACCATGTTTGGCCGAGCGTGAACCCATGAAAAGAAGATGGCCGCTGCACTGTTTGACCATGAGTTTGACGGCGGCACGGGCGCAGAGAAAGGCGCCGCGCAGATTGGTATTTATCACCTGATCGAATTCACCAGGACTCATGTTGGCCAGCAGGCTGTCCCGGGTCAGACCGGCGTTGGCAATAAGAACGTCGATCCGGACGAGACTGGAGAAATAGGCGTCGATTTGCTTCTCGTCGGTCACATCCAGGGTTTGGCGTCCAGGCGCGTTAACGTGATGACCTTCCCGGATAAATTCGGCCTCCAAGGCGCGGGCCAAGTCTCCTTTGCCGCCGGTAATGAGAACATGCAACGGCATGGGTGCGGAATTTTCAGCCATGCCAGTTATCGTACCGACCCCGGGGCCGCGCGTCGTTTCAAAAATGGAGGGGCGCAACGCTGATTAGCGTTCTTGATCAGCGTTCGATGACGTGACCATCGCCGAAAAGGGCGTTTTTCTTGCCGTTGTGAATAGGCAGGAAGTCGGTGCAAAGGCGTACCCTGCTGCTATTGACCGGGATCTTGACGGAGGCGTTGAGGTAAAGAATCGGCGTAACGGTGCTTTCATCGTCGAAAACAGGATTCCATTCGTAACTCGATCCGTACATGCTGAATGATGAGGGGCTGTTCTGCATGTCAACCGGGCATTGGATGCTGTTGGTGGATATCCCATAACTGCCGAGGGCACCGATGAGATTGGTCGCCCCGCTCCCGGGTGGATAGACCTGGCCGCCGGCTTGGTTGATCTCGGGATACTGGCCATTGTTGTCCGTAGCCGCCAGTGATACGGCCGTGCCGATCGCGCGAAGATTGGCGGCGCATTTCGCGCCCTGGGCCTTTTTCAGCATGAGCGAAAAAGCGGGCATAAATAGTCCGGCCATCAGGGCGATGATACCTAATACCACCAGCATCTCGACCAGAGTAAAGGCAATGTGCCGCTTGGCGGCTTTACGGCGAGCAAGAATCATCATTATTTGCCTGTGGCGGCGATGCGAGCTTGTACCATGCGCGCAAAGCGCTGAGCTCGCCTTTCAGGCGACCGCCGCGAATCGTTAAAACCATCGTCGGCCATTCTCTCGAGCATGTGATCCATGAACCGCTCGCGCCTTTGGTCGGGCGGAGCCGCCTCGACATCCTTGCGAAACGCGACTTCCTGGTTGAGTTGGTCGATGGCGGCGGCTTGGGCATCGGGAGGAAGACCGATGATATCATTGCGCAAACGATCCTCCATGTTATCGAATCCCCCACCGGCAAAACCGCGCCCATCATTACCATTCCAGCGCGCCCGAAGGATAATGGCCTGGGTCACGGAACCGTGAATGCGACCGACGAAACCCTTGACCGCGCTGACAATCGAGGAGTTGGCGGGAGGAGGTGTGGTGACATCCGGGCTCCATGAGCTGGGGACCATGATCCAGATGTTGGCCCCTTCGGCGAAATCCCTGAAATAATCCTGGGCGTTAGGCGTCGGAGGATCGGCGGACGGCGCATTGTTCGAGGAAACAGAACTATCCGACCCGGTGGATCCCGCAGAATTTGTCGAGTCGTTGGACGCCGTGGAATTGGCCGAGCCGTTAGGCGCGGCAGCGGGCTGCGGCGGCTTGGCCTTCACACCGGGCCAGGCTTGCAGGCGCGGATCGGACGCGGGCATATCGCCATCCGTGGAGAGCATCATGAGTGGAGTGGGATAACTATAAATCTTGTTGTCGTCGTCCTGCTGATCTTTCACAAAAGCATCAATCTCGGCCTTGACCTGATCGGAAGTCGGCGCGGCGAAAAAGGCGAGATTCCATTGCGCTCCACCTCCGCCAAAACCTCCGCCGCCACCAAAGCCACCGCGTCCCAAGCCTCGCCCTCCACCACCACCCCCGCCGCCTTGACCTTGCCCGGCAAAATTTCCACCGCCGCCATTGGGTGGAGCGCCTCCTCCAAGCCCGGCTCCAAAGTTGCCCCGGTCAGGCCGGCTTCCACCGCCAGGACCATTGTTGCCACCGTCGCCCCGTCGCGGAAGCTCAATATTGGCGGCCAGCGTCTCCATCGCTTCGGCCAGCGGTACGTGATCAACGTACATATGCACAGTAGTAGTGGGATCGATATTGGTATAAATCCTAACCCAGCCCTGCCACTCGATGCTCTTGATAATCTTGCCCAACGGAGCGCCCGCCTGCTCTTTGACGGTAATAAGCCCCCATTCTGAATAGTAGTAATAAATAACGTTGGCTATGGCGAGAATGCCAAGGAGCCAGAGGCCCTGCTTAAGACGTTTTGAGCTCATAACCGTATAGACCCCGCCGAGACTGACAAGGATTCCTCTATTTTCAAAATTTCAAAATTGTAATGTTTAAAACCACCACTGACTACTTGAGCGCGAGCAACTTATGGTGAATGCCACCAAAGCCGCCATTGCTAAAAACAACCACCACATCTCCCGGTTTTAAGAGCGGGCTTAGGCGCCCCACAATAGCGTCGGCATTGGGCTCATAGTAGGCCGGAATGCCCGTGGTCTTGATGTCGGCAACGACCTTTTCAGGGTTGAGCCGTTCCGAGGGCGGAATCTGCTCCAGAGCCGCAACCTGGGCGACAAAAACGCCATCAGCCAAAGCAAGCGCGGCAGGTAATTCGTTCTGGAAAACAGCCCGGCGCGTGGTATTGCTCCGCGGTTCGAACAACGCCCAGATGCGCCGGTGAAGGAAACGGTGACGCAAGCCCCGAAGGGTCTCGCGCATGGCGGTCGGATGATGGCCGAAGTCATCAACAATCGTCACCCCGCGAATTTCGCCGCAAATTTCCTGCCGTCGCCGCACGCCGTGAAATGTGGCCACAGCCCGCGCGATTTCGGGCAGCGGGATCTGGTAGAAATGGGCGGCGGCAATGGCCATGGCGGCGTTGTGAACATTGAAAACACCGGACATGGGCAGCGTAAATTCGGTTTCGAAGATCCGAAAGCGTTGCAACTCGCCATCCGCCTGCACGCCGTGAATGCGCACAGCGGCGTTTTCGGAGAAACCGACCTCGAGGATCGGCGCCGGGCTCTCCTTGACCACAGCCAGAGCGTTGGAATCATCGGCATTGACCAGCACCATGCCATTGCGGGGAACGATACGGACCAGATGCGAGAATGATTTCTGGATGGCGGCGAGGTCATCGAAGATATCGGCGTGATCGAACTCGAGATTATTGATGATGAGCAATTCGGGCAGGTAATGGAGGAATTTGCTGCGTTTGTCGAAGAAGGCGGTGTCATATTCATCGCCCTCGATGATCCAATAAGGGCCGGATTGCCTCACGCAGCCTTGGGGCAGATTTTTCGGCAAACCGCCGATGAGGTAGGACGGCTTCCGGCCCGCATGTTCGAAAATCCAGGCCAGAAGCGAGGTCGTAGTCGTCTTCCCATGAGTGCCGGTCACAACCAGGTTATGGGTTTTGCGCAGAAAATAGTTCTTCAGCGTTTCCGGCAATGAAAGATAGAAATTCTTGGCTTCAAGCGCCGCCTCAAGCTCGGGATTGCCCCTTCTGATGGCGTTGCCAACGACCAGGATGGAATCTCCGGCTGGAAGATTTTCCGCCTTGTACCCCGCTTGGATAGAAATCCCCTTGCCGGCAAGGAAAGATGACATCGGCGGATAGACGCTCTCATCCGAACCGGTGACGGTGTAGCCTTCGTCATGGAGCATGGCCGCGACCGCGCCCATGGCTGTCCCGCAAATGCCAAGAAAGTGAAAGGCCCGTGCCGGGCTCTGAGGAGAAGAAATGATGGGTGCCATAAAATTGATGGGCGATACCTTGGGTCTCCTCCTCTTTTACCGCAACGTTTTTGTGACAAAAATCCAAGCGAATTTTGATTACAAATAAAATCCAAACAGGTCCAAATAGGGCAACCCAAGACCATCCTATGCAGCGGCTTTAAGCTTTTCTGTCAAGATATAGTTTAAAATTTAACTGGAATTTGAACTTTATCATTAAAGCAGAAATTCTTTGACCGGCTTATCCCTTGAGCCTAGAACTTGATTTCTTCAGCTAATTTTACTTCCCGCTAAGACATGGATCTTAAAGAAATCAAAGCCGTCATCGATTTGATGACACGTAATGGACTCTCGGAATTCGAACTGGAAAAAGGAGACTTTAAACTGCGCGTCAGGCGGGGGCCATCCGGCGAATGGCTTTCGACGGCGACTCCCGCCGTGGCCGCACCCGCAGCCCATACGCCAGCCCCCTTGGCACCTAGTGCGGCTCCGATTGCCGCGTCTGTTCCCTCTCCCACGCTGACTTCTCCGCCACAAACTGGCTTATTCCAAATTGTTTCTCCTATGATCGGCACTTTTTATCGCGCGCCTTCTCCCGATTCACCCCCTTATATTGAAGTAGGCCAGGAAGTGAATGAGGAGACAGTGGTTTGTATTATCGAGGCAATGAAGGTGATGAATGAAATCAAGGCCGAAACGAAGGGGGTTATCGTCGAAGTTCTTGCTCAAAACGGCAAGTCGGTTGATTTCGACAAACCTCTTTTTGCGGTTCGCCCGCTCTAGGACCGCATGTTCGACAAAATTCTCATCGCCAATCGCGGCGAGATTGCTCTTCGCATCATCCGGGCATGCAAGGAACTGGGGATCAAGACACTCGCTGTTTACTCCCAGGCCGATGTCGATTCTTTGCATGTGCAGCTGGCCGATGAAGCCATCTGTATCGGTAAAGCCCCCAGCAACGAGAGCTATTTGATGACGGACCGGATCATTAGCGCAGCGGAAATCGGCGACGTCGATGCCATTCATCCCGGATATGGATTTCTAGCGGAAAATGCCCGCTTCGCGGAGATGTGCGAAGACCATAATATCAAATTCATCGGCCCAAAGAAAGAAGCGATCAAAAAAATGGGGGACAAGGCGGTCGCGCGGGAAACGGCGCGCAAAGCGGGTGTCCCGGTCATGCCCGGCAGCAACGGCATTGTCGAGGATGAGAAGGAAGCGCTCAAGATCGCCAAGCAGATCGGTTATCCGGTCATGATTAAAGCCGTGGCGGGCGGCGGCGGCCGGGGCATGCGGCAGGCTCATAACGATATCAGCCTGCAACAAGGCTTTTACGCCGCCAAAATGGAAGCCGAGAAAGCTTTCAACAATGACGCCATCTACATCGAAAAACTGATCGAGAATCCGCATCATATCGAATTTCAAATCCTCGCCGACAAATACGGCAAAATCGTTCACATCGGCGAACGCGACTGCTCCATCCAGCGGCGCAACCAAAAGCTGCTGGAAGAATCCCCCTCCCCGATGGTCACGCCCGCCTTGCGCAAGGCGATGGGCCGCGCCGCGATCAAGCTGGCCCACGCGGTGGACTACGAGAATGCCGGCACGATGGAATTTCTGGTCGACGAAAAAATGAATTTCTACTTCATGGAGATGAACACCCGCATTCAGGTCGAGCATCCGGTCACTGAAGAAGTCTACGGCATCGATCTGGTGAAGGAACAAATCCGGATCGCTTTGGGCGATAAGCTCAGCAAGGAATTCGACGACCTGCAGCCGCAGAGACATGCCATCGAAATGCGCATCAACGCGGAAGATCCGTTCCAAGATTTCCGCCCCAGCCCCGGCAAAATCGAACTCTTCTATGCGCCGGGCGGCCACGGCATCCGATGGGATTCCCATGTTTACGGCGGCTACACCGTGCCTCCCTATTACGATTCGATGATCGGCAAGCTCATTGCATTTGGCCATGACCGGACCACCGCGATCGACCGGATGTCCCGCGCTTTGGATGAATTCATCATCCGCGGCATCAAGACCACCGTGCCGTTCGGGCAGCTCATCCTTAAAGATCCCGATTTCCGCCGGGGTCGCTACAGCACCCATTTTGTGGAGGGATTCCTCAAACAGCGCCAGTCGCTCATGCCCTAGCACTTTTATCAAAAGTGGCCATGGCGTGAATTTTTTCCCGTGCCATGAATAATTTTGACGAACGGAAACGGCTCCTTGGCCGGGCGCGGTTCTACGCGATTCTCGATCTCGGTTATGTCGAGCCCGCGCGCGCCGTTGTAACCACGGAAAAACTTGTGGCCGGCGGGGTCGATTTGATCCAACTCCGGGCGAAAAAACTCGCGCTGCCGGAGATTGAAGAGCTTGGCAAAAAACTTCGCGCGGTGATTCCCGCCTCCGGACCGCTTTTCATTCTCAACGATCATCCGCAACTTGTGTCCGGAACCGGCGCGGATGGAATCCACGCCGGGCAGGATGATCTTTCGGTAGCCGAAGCGCGGGCGCGGGCCGGCGCAGGAATGCTGGTGGGAAAATCGACTCACAGCCTGGCCCAAGCCATCGCAGCGGAAAAGGAAGGCGCTGACTACATTGGAGTTGGGCCGGTCTTTGCGACACCAACCAAGCCTGATTATCCGCCGGTCGGCCTCGCGCTGATCGGGGAGGTGCTCGCGGCGGTGCGCATTCCCCAATTCTGCATCGGCGGAATCAACGAGGAGACCTTGCCGCAGGTGCTCGCGGCGGGCGCTTTGCGCGTGGTGATCGTTTCGGCGCTCCTGCGCAGCAACGACATCCCCGCTTATTGCCGGCGGGTCATGGAATGCATGGAAGCGAGCCGGCCGCTAACCAAGCAGGGTCGCTGATGTGTCGTGAGTTATCGAAACTCATGCATGGATCGGCGGCATTGCAAGATTACGAAAATGGGGGTTGTCGCCGTTTTTCCCATATCCGTTCGATTTGACGTAGTAAAAAGGAAAGAATTAAAAAAATTACGCCAACCAGACAAAGAACACCCGCCATTTCAACCAGGCTATAAGAATTTAAGATTCCTTCTTTAAGGTCAGCGGCGTGTATTACTTCGTTTAAAACCATTATCATCCCGCCAAAAGCAAAGACAAAAAACCAACTTGCACCTACACTCAGCATCCCCTTAAGCTTTAGCCCTATATCTCTACTATATACTATCGGCCTTCTATTATACACCATGGCCCTTCTCCATTGAAAAAGCTTTCTTGTTTTTGAATAAAGAATCATTTTTGCAGGCAACTTTTCCCACTCTGTGGGAAAACAATCCTAGATCATTTTCGATTTAGATAGAAGTATTAATGAGAAGAAGCTAAACTCAAGGGCCATGAGACCTTTGAGTGAGGATTTGCGTGGACGCATCGTCGCAGCGCGGGAAAAGGGCGAAGGAGTTGGCGAGGTATCCAAACGGTTCGGCGTCTGTCGAAGCAGCGTGGAGCGGATGTGGAAGCAGCAGCAACAAAACGGCCATACCCGGCCCCAAAAGATCGGGGGTTATCGGCGCAGTCGTCTGGAAGGCCATGACCGGCTTTTGCGCCGCTGGCTGACCGAGCAGGTCGATATCACGTTGCGTGAGGTGCAGCACCGCTGCCAAAAGCAACTTGGGGTGCAGATTGGCCTCAATGCCCTGTGGCACCGGATCGACGCGCTGGGTTTGAGCTATAAAAAAAACGACGCGCGCCGCCGAGCAAGATCGTCCCGACGTTAAGGCCGCCCGCATCGCCTGGCGAGAGAAGCAACCGCAGTGGGATCCGCGTCGCTTGGTCTTCATCGACGAGACCGGGCTCAATACCAAGATGGCCCGGCTTTACGGCCGCGCACCGGTGGGCCAGCGTTGCCTAGCCACGGTTCCGCACGGCCACTGGCAAAGCTCCACCTTTTTGGCGGCGCTGCGGCTCGACGCCATCACGGCACCTTTTCTCATCGAAGGAGCCCTCGATGGCGAAGTCTTCACCGCTTACCTCCAGGAGGCGCTCGGTCCCGAACTGCGCCAGGGCGATCTCGTCATCCTCGACAACCTCTCCACTCACAAAATGGCGCGCGTGGGTGAGCTGATCGCGGGTTGGGGCGCGCAGGTCCACTACCTGCCGGCCTACAGTCCAGATCTCAATCCCATCGAAGAGGCCTTTGCCAAACTCAAGGCCCATCTGCGCCAAGCCGCTGCCCGCACCCTTGAGGAGCTTCAGTCTGCCGTCGCCCAAGCCCTTCAGTCGTTTCGACCCGAACATTGCCGAGGCTTCTTTCGTCACGCCCAGTATGCGTCTATCTAAATCGAAAATGCTCTAGCGGTAAGAAAGTATCTCGGCGACGCGACCTAGCCATTCGGCGTCGGGATAGGCGTAGGGACGGAAGGTTTCGAGATAACCTTCGTGCTCGTTATAGAAAAAGGCGCGATGGAGCCCCAGCGTGCTGGCCTTGGGCGAATCGATGAGGCTGGCCGAATCGTTCGCGCTCATCTGGAAGATGACGCGCATTTCAAATTCGCTCAGCGCCTTGCGACTCATGAAATGGTTGACGCTGTTGAGGGTGTCGATGGTGGTGATGATGTGCATCCCGCAGCCGCTCCCCTCGGAGATGAGTTTGCCGAGCTGCGCTCCGGCATTGAGACCGGCGTCGCCGCCACCGGAAGAGAAGCTGAAGTCGTCTTCGTTCCGCAACTTCTTGAATTTGTGCAGGCCGTGGATCAAGAGGAAAATAGCGGGCGCTTCATGGATGTTCGCCTCGCTGGAACTGCGGGCCTGCAACTCGGCAGCGAGGTCGTTCATGGCGGCCGGAATGCCGTTGGCATGAACGGCGACGATGGGGTGCGGCATGGCGTGAACGATGTAATCGAGGAAGCTGGCTTCGGGAGTGCCAGGCGGCGCGCTTTGAAAGAGGACGAATTTGGCCGTGCCCTTTGGATACTGCGCCGCCAGGGCGAGGAGAGAATTGCCGAGCATGGTGAGAGCGGCTTCCTCCCGCTGCCCGACAATGAGGAGATGGTTGCCGCTTTGGCGATGGAAAGCGGCTTCGGTCGGTCCTTTGATTGAATTCGGCGAGCCGAGCCAAATGCGCCCGGCCACCGGCGCGGTAACGGGAGCGGTTTCGAGCACGGAGCGGAAGAGCTCGTTCTCGCGGATGTTGGCGGGCGCGTTGCCTTCGAAGACAATCGGGCTCGGATATTCGTGCTGGGCATGTTGCGCGGCCAGTTCCTGCACTTTGTCGAGCCACAAATCCCGCTCGTCATCGGGCAGCCAGACGACCTGAAAGGGGCTGTTGCCTTCCAGCGCCCCGGCGGCGTCGTTATAGATGCCCTCGCCGGGACGCGACAGGAGACGTGGCGCGGAATTGTTCTCATCCATGATGAGATAGGAATCGGCCTCGTTGCACTGGAGAGCCACGCGAATCACCATCTGGCCAATCGTGGCGCGGGCCAGCGAATAAGCGCCGCCGAGCGTCTGCGATCCGAGAAGAACATGGATGCCGAAGGCGCGGCCCTGGCGGACGATGCGGTCGAAAAGAAGCGAAGCGCTTTGCGCGATGGTATCGTCCTCGACGAAAAACTCCTGGAACTCGTCGATGATGAGAAGAGACCGCGGCATCGGCTCAGTCCCGCCCGATTTCCGGTAGCCGGGAATATCCTGCACGCCGAGCTTGCGGAACAAATCTCCGCGCCGCCGCAGTTCGGCATCGACGCGCTGCAAAACGCTGAGGGCGAACTCGCGGTCGCTTTCGATCGCCACCACTTTGGCGTGGGGAAGATGTTTGGTGGCGTAGCATTTGAACTCGACGCCTTTTTTGAAGTCGATGAGGTAGAACTCGACCTGCTCGGGGCTGCATTCCAATGCGAGATTGGTGATGATCACGTGGAAGAGGGTCGATTTTCCGGAACCGGTTTTGCCCGCGAAGAGAGCGTGCTGCTTGGTGCCCTTGCCGATGGCGAGATACTGGAGCTTGGTCGCGCCCGTGCGCCCGATGGCGACGCGAAGTTCACTGGTGGTATCGCCGGTCCACATCTCCTCCGGCTTCGGCGCGATCTGCAGGAAGGGAACCTCAACCCGGTTGGAATCGACACTGTATTTGCCGATATGATGAACGAGGCTGAGGGCGAGATCGGGATTGGGCGCCTCATCGAAATCGAGGGTCGCGCCGATGGCGGCTTGTTCCTTGCCGATGGCGAATTCATTTCCCGTGCGGCGGATACAGATGCTGTTTTTGCGGAATTCCTCGGGCACAAAACCATCCGGCGCCGGTTGGCGCTGGTCCCAATGCATGAGGGTGAAGATGCCGCAGCGGGGACCGCTGGCGCCGATGCTTTGCAGCCGCTTGGCCGAGGTTTCGCTGAAATTGGCCGGAAAATCGGCGATGACCAAAAAATGATATTTTTCGGCCACGCTTCCGGCCTGCCGGTTGTACTCGGTGATGGTGGCATACTCGTTGCGCAGGTACATCTGGATGACTTTTTCGATGTGCTCGCTCATTTCGGCCAGCCGTTCTTCGATCTGGTCTCGCTGCGTCCAGATGCGCCGGTTGATGATGCTCTCCTGATAGTCCGCGAGATACATGAGGCCGGCGAAATTCTGCCCAAGCCGCACGGGATCGATGATGGTGAAGCTGACCTTGCCCGGCGGATTGGTCGAGAGAAGGCGCAGGATGATATTGTTGAGCGCGCCGGCCACGGTGGCGTGCCCCGAATCGCCCGTCTCGAAAAGAATCGACCCCTGGTAGGGAAAAGCGAGGGCGGCGGGAACCGAAACCTGCGCCGGACCCGGAAGAGCGAGGCGCGGACTCTGGGGAATGCCGCCGGGCGGCCGGGTGAGATCGAGGCTCAGGCGGCCAAATTTCGCGGCGGCGGCAAAGTCGCCCGGCGGGATCCAGTTCTCGACGAAGGAAGAATTCCAGGCGGGTGAGATGGCGTCGCCGGCGGCGTTCATCTCCTCAATGGCCCGGTAGATGGGGGTGATCTGCCGGTGCCAGTCGGTCTCCATTTCATTCCAGCGGATCTTTTCCTCATCGCCGAGGGAAGAAGTCTGGCTAGCCCGGGCCTGAACAAGTTTTTCGTGGCCGGTCGCGGCTTCCTGATTCAGTTGCGCCACTTCGGCGGCGTGTCTCGCCTCGATTTGCTGTATTCTCGGCCCGAGAAGACGGTCGATTTTTTCATAAATCCGGGCGCTTTGGGCCTCGATTTTATGGCGGGTGCGCTCTTCATACTCGGCTTTGACGTCGTCGGCCCGGCCCCATTGTTGCAATACCTCGGCGTAACTGCGTTCATATTCATCCTGAACCACCTTGCGATTGGCATCGCGCTGGGCGACAAAATCGGGACTGGCCACTCCGTTGGCATCGATAATCTGCCGCGAAGCGACGATGGCTCCGGCCAGCCGGACCGCGAACGGGCGGGGTTTCTGCAGCGTCATGGCATGAATGATCCAAAAGACGATGAAGACACCGGCGGCGGAACCGCCGGCGATGAGATTGGTGTGACCATTATCGAATCCGAAATACCAAGCCGCCCCCGCTCCTCCGGCGGCGCAGAGTAAAAAGACCAAAGAAAGGCGAACAAACCGGAAAATGCGGGGAAAGGTGAATTGATCGAATTGGTCGAGGTTCTCCTGGGCGGTCTTGATATAGCTGCGGAGGATGGACAACTGTTCTTCCAGCGGGAGATCGGTTGGCGGCGCGGTCTTGGGCCGGGCGCGCAGCCGGCGCCGCAGCGACCAGTATCCTCCAAATGACTTGCGGGCGTGTTTGTAGAGAAGGCGGAGTTCCTCCATCTGGGCGATGAATCCGGTGTAGACCGCATCAGCCGCCGCCATGTTCGCCGTCAGCTTGCGCTGCTCTTGGTAACTTCTCATCTGCAGGGTGCCGATCCAACTTTGTTTGACCTCCTCGGCGCGCCGGGGAAGATTTTTTAGGGTAATCGCCTGGTATTTTTGCACACGATTGCGACGGCCCTCATAGATTGACTGAATTCGCTTTTTCTGTTTCTGATATCGTCCCTCGATTTCGGCGGCTTGCGTGGCGTGACGACTCTCGGCATCGGAAATGGCCTGCTGGCTGCCGCGGTCCGTCGTAAGCCGGCGGCCTTTGAGCTCACGGTTGATCTGTTCCTCCCGCTGGGCAAAGGCCGCCGCGGTCTGCCGGAGATTTCCGAGCAGCTCGAGACTCCGGCTGACGCGCAGATCGGTTCCACTACTCACACTCACTCCTGACTTTCTTTAAAAATTGATCTATTTCCGCCATGATCATGACCACGCGTTCCACATGACCGGGCAGAGGTTCCAGGTAGTTGCTTTCAAAATCCTGGCTTTTGACATCACGCCATTGGGACTTGGTCTGCTGCCATTCGTTCATCAACTCACGCGCGAGCTGGGCCAGATTGGATGCGTTACCGGCGGCGCTCATGTTGCAGGTGGCTCGGTGGCTGGCGCGGCTTGGCCCGATTCAACCTTTTCGTTTTCACCGGAAGCGGGGGCCGCGGCGCCTCCGCCCTGGAGGGCGGCATTCGCTTCGGCGTAGGCTTCAAGCGCCTTCTGGATGTTGCGGAGGTGAGCGGCGCCTTTGGGCAATTCGTCGGTGACAAACCCGCGGAACCCATCGAGCCGCCGGACAATGGGGTCGGAGATATTGTCGTAATTCTGGTTCCATTTCTTGATCCGGCGAAGCTTGTCCTCGGCCTCGGCCAGACCCTGTTTGGCCCGGTTGACCGCAGCCTGCCGGGTCTGGATCGCCGCCTCCTGGCCGGCAAATTGGGCGTTCCGCAATTCATGCATAGCCTGATCCAGTATCTTGGTGCGCCGGCGGATTTCCCCTTCCCAGCGCATGGGTTGGTCGTGCTGCAGCCAGACCCGCGTCCGGCGGACCTCATCGGTGACATCGTCCAGGGTGACCCGCGCCTTGCCCATAAAGATGACGAGTTTGGCCCGAAACATTTCGAGCGCGTCCGTGGAAGTGACTCTGGCTTGAATGGCCATGGGCTAACGTTGATCCAGATATTGTTCAATGCGCTGCGCCTTGCGAAGCAGAAAGGGGGTGTGTTTTTCCGACGTCTCCATGAACTTGCGCAAAACTTTCATGGTGGAAATGAACTCTTCGGCAAATTTTTCAAAGTCCTGGTCCTGCCAGGTTGTTCCCAACGCCGCGAACCGGGCTTGCAGCGATGAGGCCTTCATTTGCGTGTCTTCGTTGAAGCGTTTCAATTCGGCTGCAAAACGCCGTACCTCCTCGGGGTCCATGATGGCTTGGGGCATATTTTCTTCAGGATTAAGGGTTAGTTGGACAAAAATGACAATTGCCGCCCTTGAGCCGACAGCCGAAAGGGAAACAGTCGATCTCCCTCTCAGGTAAACGAACAGAGGGAAGCATAATGAGCCTAATTTTTATCCAGGGATTCGTCAATGTCTCCTAAAAAGAGACCCCGTTAACCTAACAGAAGTTACTTGTCTGACAAACTTCCTGTGGTCCCGATCAGAAAAAGGGCTTGTCTACCAAGTCTCTCGATAACATGTATCTAAGTAAATTCATATTTATTGAATATTAAATTACGATTGTGTGACAGCAGCTGATAGACTTGCCCGGGCAAGTGCGACGCCCATAATCCCGGTTTCATGAACCTACTCGCATCCTGCCGTTTCGCCGGTATCTTTGTTTCGTGTTTAACATTTGCAACTCTCCTTTTACCGCAGGAGATGGCACAGGCGGATACCGTTACTTTGAATGCCTCAGGCGCGACTTTTCCAGCTCCTCTCTATCAGCGCTGGTTCGCGGAGTACAATAAGATTCATCCCGACGTGCAGGTTAATTACCAAGGCACTGGGAGCGGCGCGGGCATCAAGGCGTTTACCGGCGGGTTAACCGATTTCGGCGCCAGCGACGCGGCCATGACTGACACGGAAATAGCCGCCGTCAAAGACGGGGGCGTTTTGCTCCTGCCGATGACGGCCGGCAGCATCGTTCTTTCCTATAATTTGCCCGGCGTTACCGATTCGATCAAATTGCCCCGGTCGGTTTATCCGGCGATTTTCCTTGGTCAAATTACCAAGTGGAACGATCCGAAAATCGCCGCCGCCAATCCGGGAGTGGCTCTTCCCGATTTGCCCATCACGGTAGCCTATCGCGCGGACGGCAGCGGCACGACTTTCAATTTCACCGGTCACCTGGCCGCGATTAGCGCCGATTTCAAGGCCAAAGTCGGCCAGGGAAAACTTGTCAAATGGCCGGTGGGTGTGGGCGGCAAGGGTAATGATGGCGTCTCGGCTCTCATCAAGCAGACTCCGGGGACCATCGGTTATGTTGAATTCGGTTACGCCCAGCAGATCAAGCTTCCGATGGCGACACTGGAAAACCAGGCGGGCAAATTCATCGTTCCCACTGCCGATTCCGGCGCGGCCGCGCTCGGCCAGGTGACCCTGCCGGATAATCTGCGCGCCTTTATCACCGATCCTCCAGGGGATGGTTCTTATCCTATCGTAACTTATACCTGGTGGCTGGTGCATGCCCAATATTCCAAACCCGGGGTAGCGACGACGATCAAAGCTTTGGCCGCTTGGTGTCTGACCGACGGCCAGAAATTCGCTCCCGAACTTGGTTACCTGCCTTTGCCATCCAACGTGGTGGAAAAGGTCCAGGCCGCCGCCGCCACGATCAAATAATGGCGACTGCAACCTCCCCCGCTCCGGCGCCTTCTGTTTCGAGCAGTGCGGGCTGGAGTTCCACACCGAGGGACCAGAGGGCCAAGAGCTTCGACAAGGCCTTCTCGGCAACCACATTTATGGCCGGTTGGGGAACGGTGGCGCTGCTTTTGTTCATCGCGCTCGAAGTAGGCTATCAATCCTTGCCGGCGGTCAAACAATACGGGCTCAAATTTTTCGTCACCACCGATTGGGATCCGGTCAACGATAATTACGGCGCCCTGCCACTCATCTACGGCACGGTGGTTAGTTCCGCTCTGGCTCTCTTGTTGGCGCTACCGCTCGGTGTAGCCATCGCCATTTTTCTGACGGAGGATTATTTGCCGCTTAAAGTGCGGGACTTTTTCAAGTTTCTGGTCGAATTGCTGGCCGCTATTCCAAGCGTGATCTACGGCCTTTGGGGCATTTATGTGGTCATTCCCAAAACCACGGTGCTGGGCAATTGGCTGAATGAACATATGGGCTGGTTTCCGCTTTTCTCGACTCCCTCCTCCGGGCCCGGCTTCTTTCCCGCCGCGTTCGTCCTGGCCATCATGATTCTGCCCACCATCGCGGCTCTTTCGGGCGGAGCGCTCAAGACAACCCCGGCAGCCATCAAGGAAGGCGCCTATGCGCTCGGGGCGACACGCTGGGACGTAATTCTGCAAATTTCCCTGCCCATGGCGGCCAGCGGCATCATGGGCGCGGGCGTCCTGGCCCTGGGCCGCGCCATGGGGGAAACAATGGCGCTGGCCATGCTGATCGGGAATAACAACGAAATTAGCGCCTCGCTCTTCGCTCCGGCCAACACGATTGCTTCGCTCCTGGCCAACAGTTTTCAGGAAGCCATCGGTCTTCAGGTGGCGGCGCTGATGTATCTCTCTTTTATTTTAATGGCTTTAACCCTGATCATTAACGCGGTGGCCGAAATGATTCTGGAACGTACCGGCGCGGCCAAGCGGCATCTTTAGGCCATGAACACTACCAACCAGTATCATCAGTCCAAGGCAATGGATTTGCGACACCGCCGACGCTGGCGCAGCCTGTTCAGCCGGGGAATGGACGGGCTGGTTGGGCTTCTGACCCTGGCCGCTCTCGTTCCGCTCGGCTCGGTTCTCTATATGGTAATCAGCCGCGGCGCCGGGCACTTCCGCTGGTCGATGCTATGGCAGCTTCCTCCGGCGGCGGGGATGGACGGCGGCGGATTCGGCAATGCGCTGGTCGGCACTCTTCTTCTGGTGGGCATCGGCACACTGGTGAGCGTCCCGGCCGGGATTCTCACGGCCATTTTTCTGACCGAATATTCCCAGGGATCGAGGAGCGCGCGGATCATTCGTTTCAGCGCGAAAATTCTCAGCGGACTTCCCTCGATCCTGGCCGGAGTTTTCATTTTCGCCGTCCTGGTGACGACCACGCACGCTTTTTCGGTCATCGCAGGCGGTCTCGCCCTGAGCATTCTCATGCTGCCGATTGTCATTCTTTCGACAGAAGAGGCGCTTTTGCGCGTGCCCCGCATTTACCGCGAGGCCTCGCTGGCTCTCGGCGCCAACCGTACCCAGACGGTTCTATTTGTCACGTTGCCGGCGGGAGCGTCGATGATTATCACCGGCGTGATGCTGGCCATCGCTCGCGCCGCGGGTGAAACCGCCCCGATTATTTTTACCGCGCTGATCTCCAATTTTTGGATCAGAAGCCTGACGGAACCGACCGCCAGCATGGCCGTTCTCATCTATAATTTTTCCAGCCAGCCC
>DATJMI010000148.1:0-20578 GCA_035508775.1 Methylacidiphilales bacterium | reverse complement strand
TAGGCCAGACGATGGCCACCGGGGCTGAACACGGCACCCGGTAAAATGTCGTCGTACTCCGGTCCGGCATGGCCATTCACCACCTCGGACCAATTCTGATCCTTTTCGGTAGTACATACCACCCGGTCGCCATCGGGACTGAAAATTAACGAACCTGGCATGATGCCATCATATTCCGCCGATTGCTCTCGGCCATCCACCACGATGTGCCAATTCTGGTCTCTTTTTCCGGCATAAGCCATGCGTTGGCCATCGGCGCTGAAAATAGGCGCGCCTTCGCCGATATCGTCATACTCCGGTCCTTCCTGCCCATCCAGCACCATGAGATGCTTCTGGCCCTTCTGCGCGACATACGCCACATGTTCGCCGCCGGAACTGAATTTGAGCGAAAGGGAATCGATGCCGTCGTAGTCCGGCCCCACCTGGCCATCGACGACAGCGACATATTTCCCGTCTTTTTGCGCGACGTAGGCCAGACGTTTGCCATTGGCGCTGAAAATGGGGGAACCTTCGCCGATGCTGTCGTATTTCGGCCCCACCTGGCCATCCACGACGACGAATTGTTTCCGGCCCTTTTGCGCGGCATACGCCGTGCGGCTGCCATCGGAGCTGAAGAGGAAGGTGTTGGCCAAGACATCGTCGCAGTCTGGGCCGTCTTTGCCATCCAGCACCATGACCCAAGCGTCCCCATACTTCGCCTTATAGGCGATGTGCTGGCCGCCGGCGCTGAAGACAAGCGAGCCTGAATCGATCAGGTCGTATTCGCCTCCCTCATGACCGTCCACCACCACAACCTGGTAGGAGTCTTTTTGCGCCGCATAGGCCACCCGCGATCCATCGGGACTGAACACGAGTGTGCCCTCGATGATACTGTCGTAGGCTGGGCCTTCCCGGCCATTCAGCACTACAAACCAGTCGCGTCCTTCGCCCGCGGTATACGCCACCCGTCTGCTGTCGGGGCTGAAAACAAAATCGCCGATGCTATCGTACTCGAGTCCCGCGTGGCCATCGATCACCGCGAACCACTTTTTGCCCCGCTGCGCGCCATAAGCCACGTGCTGTCCGTCAGGACTGAAAACCGGCGTGCCAAACGTGCCCAGCATGATACCGTCATATTCCGCCCCCTCCCGGCCATCGACCACCACGACCCAGTTCTGATCTTTCTGCGCGACATAAGCGACCCGCTGGCCGCCGGGACTGAACATAGGGGTATCGATGTCGTCATACGCCGGTCCTTCCCGGCCATCAACGAATATGGCCCATTTTCCCAAAGGGAGTTGTCCCATCAAAGCGACGTGATGGCCATCTTGGGTGATCGCCTTGGCGGCGATATGGACAGGCATGGGGCCGAGCATCCGCGCGTGGACACCGCTGGCCGCTTCGGGCCAAGGTGACCAGGATGATTCCGCCGCCCGCGCCGAAACCGTGCCGGAGACCAACAACGCAGACCACAGGCCTATTTTTCGGACAACCTCTGATTGTGTCCGCATTTTTTTGACCCGGAAACGCCCAAATCAAACCTCCAGCAACACCGCCGCCGGATTTTCCACGACTTCTTTCACCGTGGCCAGGAACGTCACGGCTTCTTTGCCATCGACGAGGCGATGGTCATAAGTCAAGGCGAGGTACATCATGGGACGAATCTCGACGCGCCCATTGATGGCCACCGGCCGTTCCTGGATGGTGTGCATGCCGAGAATGCCGCACTGGGGCGGATTGAGGATCGGCGTCGAAAGGAGCGAACCGAAGACGCCGCCATTGGTAATGGTGAAAACACCTCCCTCGAGATCGGCAAGCTGGATTTTGCCATCGCGCGCCTTTTTCGCGTAGGCCGCGATCGCCTTTTCCACCCCGGCGAAGGAGAGACGGTCCGCGTCGCGCAGCACCGGCACAAGGAGGCCCTTGTCGGTCGAAATGGCCACGCCGATGTCGTAGAAATGGTTTTGCACGATCTCCTCGCCATCGAGGCGCGCGTTGATGGCGGACACCACCTGCAAGGCGTGGACGACCGCTTTGACGAAGAACGACATGAAACCGAGCTTGACCTCGTACTTTTTCACGAAACGGTCCTGAAATTTTGTCCGTAACGCCATGACGTTGAAAAGATCGACCTCGTTGAACGTGGTCAGATGCGCCGTCTCTTGCTGCGCGCTGAGCAGGCGCGCCGCGATTTTCTGGCGCAGCGGGCTCATCTTGCGGCGTGATATTCTTTCGCCCCCCGGCTTGACGGCAGGTGGCGGAACGTCAGCCGGATGTTCCGCCGGCGGAGCGGCATTCCGCGCGCTTTCGGCCTGCGCCAGCACGTCGCCCTTGAGAATGCGGCCCTCCTTGCCCGTGCCCTGAATCGAAGCGGGGGCGACGCCCTTTTCCTCGGTGAGATAGCGCACTGCGGGAGAAAGATCACCGGCATGTTTGCCGCGGGACGTGGCGGCCGCCGGGGCGGCCACTTCCGTGCGCGCCTGAGCGGCAGCGCCGTTGGCCGCTTCCTTTTTCGGTTCGGCTTCGGCCGGTGCCGGGGCATTTTCGTCGATGGAGGCGACGATCTGGCCAATCTGCACCGTGTCACCCGCCTTCACGAGATGTTTGAGCTGGCCTGCGCTCTCGGCGACGACTTCGGAAGTCACCTTGTCGGTCTCAATTTCAAAAATCGGCTCACCCGCTTTCACATAAGCGCCGTCGGGCTTGTTCCAGACACCGAGAATGCCGGAAGTGATCGATTCGCCCACGGAGGGGACTTTGATTTCAATGGCCATGGTTTTCCTTCCAGCTTTGAGATTTCACATCCGGTCTCAAAGTGAAAACGCCTGGTTGATGAGTTCGCGCTGCTCAAGGTCGTGGATGGCCGTCGCGCCGGTCGCAGTGCTGGCGGAGGCGTCGCGCCCCGCGTAGAGGATGTCGCGCCCAAAGAGTTTGCGCAGCCGCGGCTCGATGAAGCTCCAGGCGCCCATATTGGCCGATTCTTCCTGGCACCAGACGATCTTCTCCGCCTTGCCATAGGAACCTGCCACATTTTGCAGCTTTTTTTCGTGGAGGGGATAGAGTTGTTCGAGGCGGATGATCGCGGCATCCTCGATCTTGCCCGTCTTGCGATGTTCGGCGAGGTCGTAGTAGACTTTCCCCGAGCAGAGGATCAACCTACGGGCCTCTTTTGGCGTGCCCGGGTCGGGCAGAATCTCTTCGAATCCGCCCACGGTTAAATCGGCGATAGGCGACGTGCAACGCGGATCGCGCAGCATGCCTTTGGGCGTCATGACGATGAGCGGCTTTTTGATCTTGCGCAACGCCTGGCGGCGCAACGCGTGAAAATAGCTCGCCGGCGTGGAGGGATTGACCACCTGGATGTTGTCTTCCGCGCACGCCTGGAGATAACGCTCCAGCCGCGCACTGGAGTGCTCCGGTCCCTGGCCGTGGTAGCCGTGCGGAAGCAGCAGCGTGATATTGGAGACCTCGCCCCATTTCGTTTCCGAACAGGCGACGTACTGATCGATCACGATCTGTGCCCCATTGGCGAAATCGCCAAACTGGGCCTCCCACAGCACGAGCATGTCGGGAAAATCGAGCGAGTAGCCAAAGTCGAACCCGAGTACGGCATATTCCGAAAGCGGACTGTTGTAGACGCAGAACTTCGCCTGACCCGGCTTGATATTGTTGAGCGGCGTGTAGCGCTCGCGCGTTTTCGCGTCATAGAGCACCGAGTGACGCTGCGTAAACGTACCGCGCCGGCTGTCCTGGCCCGAAAGCCGCACCGGGCAGCCTCCCTCCAGCAAACTGCCCAAAGCGAGCGCCTCCGCCGTGCTCCAATCGAGCGGCGCCCTGCCCTCAGTCATCTCGCGCCGGCTCTGGAGCCAGCGTTTGATTTTCGGGTTAAGCTCGATGTTTTCCGGCTCCCGGGTGATCGCCGCGCCGATCTCGCACAATTTCTCCAAGGGAACCGCCGTTTCGAATGGATCGAGCAGTTCCGGACAGGCCAGTGATTTGCGCAGGGACGGCACGATGGCTTTGGTTGTCACTTTAGATTTTTGCAGCGCGGCGTTAAGCCGCTCTTCGAATTTCGCGCGAAAGGCGCGGACTTCATCCGGTGTGATGTCACCGAACTTCACCAAGTGCCCGAAGAAAATGTCGCTGATCGGCGGGTGGTCCTCGATGGCCGAGTACATCAGCGGTTGCGTGAACCGCGGTTCGTCGCCCTCGTTATGTCCATGGCGGCGATAACAGTACATATCCACGACGACGTCGCGCTGGAATTGCTGCCGGAATTCAAAGGCAAGCTGGATCGTTGTTACCGCCGCCACCGGATCATCCCCGTTGACGTGAAAAATCGGCGAACCAAGCATTTTCGCCACCGAGGTGCAGTACTGGCTCGACGAGCCATCCGCCGGCGAGGTAGTGAAGCCGATCTGGTTGTTGATGATGATGTGGATAGTTCCGCCCGTGCGGTAGCCTTCGAGTTGGGACAGGTTCAGTGTCTCGGCCACGATGCCCTGGCCACTGAAGGAGGCGTCGCCATGGATGAGCACCGGCAGCACCTTGCGCCGTTCGGCCGTGTCATTGAGCCGCCGTTGCCATGCCCGCGCCTTGCCTTCGACCACCGGATCAACGGCTTCGAGATGGCTCGGATTAGGCGCCAGGCTAATACCCACCTTGGCGCCCGTACTGGCCGTCACGATGGCGTCGTAGCCGAGGTGGTATTTCACATCGCCGTCGCCCTGCTCCAGACCCGGAACATAATTTTCGGCAAATTCGTTGAAAACAAATTCGTAATCCTTGCCGAGAATATTGGCCAGCACGTTGAGCCGCCCGCGGTGCGCCATGCCCATCACGATCTGCTCGACGCCGTGCCGCGGGCATTCTTCGACAATTTTGTCGAGCATCGGGATCAGCGTCTCGCCGCCCTCGAGAGAAAACCGCTTCTGACCGACATAGCGTGTGTGCAAAAACTTCTCGAAAAGCTCGCCCTCGAGCAGATGGTTGAGCACCCGCTTCTTTTCCGCGTTGGGCAGCACATCTTTGTGCAGGCGGCCCTCCTCGATCCGGTCGCGCAGCCAGCGGCGCATCGTGTAATTCTCAATATGCATGTACTCGATGCCCGTGTGGCCGCAGTAGGTCTCCTGCAGGAGGGAAAGGATGGTCCGGAGCGGCATCCTGGAAAGGCGTCCCGCCCAGTAGATCTCGAATTCGCCGGCGAGATCGTTCTCGTCCAGCTTCACGTAATCGAGACTCAATTCCGGCGTGGTTCGCTTGAGCAGGTTCAGCGGATCGAGCGTGGCCTGTTGGTGCCCCAGCCGGCGGTAGGCGCTGACCAGAGCGTCTACCCGCGCCTGCTTGAGTTTGTCGCCGGCTGAAACCGCCGCGGCCGCCGCTTCATTCTTCACCCCTTCTGAAGTTCGCCGTGGTGGCTGTTGGCAACCGAGTTCAAATCCAGCAAAAAAGGCCTGCCATTGGGCATCGACACTGGACGGGTCACGTTTCCATCGGATATAAAGGGCCTCGAGTTCCCCGCTGTTTTCCGCCGATGCGGCAGCGACCCGGGAAACACCATTATTATCCGCAGTCAAACTCGCTCCATTGGGCATCACGGTCATAGACTCTGACATAGTACTTCTTTGTTTAAGGGGTGGCAACCATAGCGGTCATGAGAAGCTTAAGGATGCGGCAAAGCCGGGGTGGTGGCGGAAGTGGCCAGATTGCTGACCACATGAGGTGGCACGATCCGGTAAAAACGCAGAGCCTCAATGTGATCCGTAATATTTTTCAGCGGATAGACGGCTGAGGCTGGACTTCTTGCCGGATCCCGGATCAGGTAGTCCCAACCTTGCTTGCCCACCACCACGACAAAATGGGTCGTGCCGTTGCGCAAGGTCAGCCTCACGATGACCGGGTTGCCATGGGCCAGATTTTCATCAATCAGCGCGTAGGAAGGGAGGTCCTCATAGGCTTTTTCCACTTGGCCCCCTGGGGCGACTTCCGCCGCCTTTTCCCAGTAGATCCAGCCGTTGGAAGTATAGCCGGCGTGAGTGGTCAGATATTCGTTGAGCCGCCCCGGATCGGTATCGACTCCGTAGGCGGCCAGCACCATTGCCGCCGAAGTGACCGCGCAACCTTGCTGCCCCAAGGTGTTAAACGTCGGTCCTAGTAATTCGAAAGTCCACTGCGGGTCGTTCTGTTCGAAAGAGGGCACCGGAATCTCCACGCGATTTACAAAATAGCGTCCTCCGCTCGAAGCAACGACGTGTTTCCAGGCAAAAAATCCCGGCACGCCGAAATAGAGGATGGCTATGATGGCCATTCCGCTCGACCAGAGAATCAACCGCCGGTGGGCAAGACCTATTTGCCGCCGGGCATCGCGGTTGTCCCGCCGGTGATAGACCGGACTTAAAGTGGCCAGAGGAATCCGCTCAGTGGACATGCTAGCCAATTTATCCTGTCTGCTGCCTGAAACAAGGGACCTGCCTAGAATCGAGGCGTTCACAGCCAGGGACGCCACCGTTCCATGACGGCTTGCAGTGACTTAATTTCGTCGGCGCGCAGATCGACCAGGGGCGCGCGAACCGGGCCGCCGGCGAGACCAATGATGTCCATCATCGCTTTCATCGCGGAGACTTCGTAGCCCTTCCGTTTGGCGCGCAGAACATAGAGCGGAATGATCAGTTCATTCATTAAGTTGGTCAGCTCGGCAGAGTGTCCCGCGGAAGCCAGTTCGTGAAGGCGCAGCGACAGTTTGGGCGCGACGTTGGCGATGCTCGAGGTGTAAGTGCGAATGCCGAGAGAATAGTAACCGGGTACCATGTCATCGCCCGCGCCACCGATCCAATGCAGGCGGTTGCCCAGACACTGGCGGATCATTTGGCAACGGCGGATATCGCCCTGCCCGTCTTTCCAGGCGATGAGGTTAGGAATCGCCCGCGCGAGTTTTTCGACCAGCGGCGGCGCGGGGGCAAACCAGTCGCGGCTGTAAATGATCATGCCCAGCGGGGTGGCTTCCGCGATGCCTTTGTAATAAGCGACGATGCCTTCTTCATCGGGATTCGGATAGTAAGGCGGAAAGGCGAGAATTCCGTTGACCCCGGCCGCGGCGGCCTCTCTTGCCAGTTCCGCGGCAATCGGCGGATTGAACCCGGTTCCCGTCAGCACGGGCACACGGCCATTCACTTCTTCGATGGTTGTTTTTAGCACGGCGAGATGTTCCGCCGGAGAAAGCGAATGAATTTCACCCGTGCCTGCCGGCGCCACGATGGCGCAGACTGGATGCTTGAACAGCGAGCGCAAATTTTTGCGCAGGCCCTCGAGATTGAGCGATAAATCATCGTGGAATGGTGTGACGGGAAACGCGATGATCCCTTGGAGTTTTTCACGGAGTTCGGCGGGTTGCATCATCCCATTGGATAGCGGAGAGACGGAGGCTCATCAATCCGTTTCAGCGGACGAGACATGGGCGCTTGGGATCGAACTTCCAATCCGGAATAAGGAACTGCATGGCGGCGGCATCGTCGCGCGCGCCAAGGCCTTGTTTCTGGTAAAGTTCGTGCGCTTTTTCGATTTGCGCCATGTCGGCCCGGATGCCGAGGCCGGGCGCATCGGGAACAGCGATTGCGCCTCCGGCGATTTTAAGCGGTTCCTGCGTCAGGCGCTGGCCATCCTGCCAAATCCAATGCGTGTCAATAGCGGTGATTTTCCCCGGCGCCGCCGCCGCAACGTGGGTGAACATCGCCAGCGAAATATCGAAATGGTTGTTCGAGTGCGACCCCCACGTCAACATCCCCCAATCACGGCAGAGTTGAGCCACGCGTACGGATCCCTGCATGGTCCAAAAATGGGGATCGGCCAGAGGAATGTCGATGGCTTCGAGCCGGAGAGCACCGGCCAGTTGCGGCCAATCGGTCGCGACCATGTTCGTCGCCACCGGCAGGCCCGTGGCCCGGCGAAACTCGGCCAGAATCTCCTGACCGGACATACCATTTTCTGCGCCGCAGGGATCTTCGGCATAGGCCAAAACGCGAGACTGGCCATGGCAAAGTGCGATTGCTTCCTGGAGGGACCAGGCGCCGTTCGGATCGAGCGTGATACGAGCTTTCGGGAAACGTCCGGCCAGTGCGGCAGCGGCTTCCATTTCCCGCGCTCCAGGCAGAACGCCTCCTTTGAGCTTGAAATCGTTGAATCCGTAGCGGGCGTGGGCCGCCTCCGCGAGCTGGACGATGCTTTCCGTGGTCAACGCCGCTTCGTGACGCAAACGCATCCAATCATCTTTCACATTGGTTTCGTTTTCGTAGGGCAGGTTCGTTTTCTTCCGGTCGGCGATGTAAAAGAGATAACCCAGCACTTCCACCGATTGGCGTTGCTGCCCCTCGCCCAGCAACGCGGCCACCGGGATACTGAGAAATTGGCCGAGCAAATCGAGCAGCGCGCACTCAATCGCGGTGAGGGCATGGATGGTGGTGCGCAGATCGTAGGTCTGGATGCCGCGCCCGCCGGCATCCCGGTCCTCAAAGCGTTCACGGACAGACTTGAGAACGGCGTTATAGTTACCAATGGGCTGGCCGAGAACAAGGGGCCGCGCGTCTTCGAGCGTCCGGCGAATTTTTTCACCGCCCGGAACTTCCCCGAGACCGGCGCGACCGGCGTTATCTTCGAGAATGACGATGTTGCGCGTGAAAAAAGGACCGTGCGCGCCGCTTAAATTGAGCAACATGCTGTCATGCCCGGCGACGGGAATGACGCGCATGTCGGTTACGACCGGACTTTGCATGTTTTTTATTCCAGCGGTTTCAATTCGAAGCGTTTGATTTCTCCGACGAGAAAAACGTAACAAAAGATAGCGCCCAAGGCGGTCGCGCCGACAAAAATCAGGGCCGCGCTGAATCCGCCCGTTCCCCGGACCAAATAGCCGATCACAATCGCGGTGGTGATCGCCGATGTATTGCCGAAGGTGTTAAAGAGACCGCCGCTCAGACCCATGATTTCCCTAGGCGAGGTGTCCGAAACAACAGTCCAGCCCAGGGCGCCAAATCCCTTTCCGAAAAAAGCCACGCACATGATGACGATGACGGCCCAGTCGGCCTTGACATAATTGCAACCAATCATCACGCCGGAAAGCAGCATGCCGAGAACAATGGGCAACTTTCGCGCGAAGGAGAGCGAAAGGCCCCGCCGAAGCAGCGAATCGGAAAACCATCCGCCAAAAATCCCTCCTACACAGCCGCAAAGCGCCGGCAAGGCCGCAACGAAACCGACTTTAAGAATCGACATGCCGCAGCTTTCCAGATAGCCCGGAAACCACTGGATGAAAAAATAAGTGATGGTTGTAATGCAAAACTGGCCGAGATAGACGCCGATCAACATCCGGCTGCCAAGCAATTGCCGGACGTGCGACCATTTCACATTAAAGCACGCGCCCGCGTGACCGCCCAAATCCATGTTCACCAATCCGCCGCCCTGCTCGATGTACTTCAATTCGTCTTCGTCGACGTTCGGATGATCTTTGGGACTATGGGCGAATTTAAACCACAACGGCGTCGCCATGATGCCGATAAGGCCCATGGCCCAGAACAGATAGGGCCATTCGAATTTCTGGACAATCCAGCCCATCAACGGCGCGAAAAGCACGAGGGAAAAATATTGCGACGAATTGAAAATGGCCGAGGCGATCCCGCGCTCCTTGGTGGGAAACCAGGCCGCGACAAACCGGCCATTGCCGGGAAACGCCGGCGCGAGGGCAAATCCCGCCAAAAAAAGCAACGCGAAGAGAACGATAAAGGCCCCGATTGGATTGAGGAACCGGGTGAACCCCATCAGAAAAACGAAGAGGGACCAGAGAAAAATACTGATGCCATAAACTCGTTTCGACCCGAACCGGTCCAGCAACCAGCCCGCCGGAATTTGCGCGATGACGTAAGACCACGCCCAGGCGGAAAGCAGATAGCCCATCGCCACCGAATCGAGCCCAAAACTTTTCGACAAGCCCGTCTTGGCAATCGAAAGCGTCGCGCGGTCCGCATAGTTGATGGTGCTCGCGAAAAAAAGCATGAAGACAATGAAATAGCGGACGTGGCTTTTCATCTCCCGAGCTTAGGATGTGCCCCAAATAGGGCAAGGCAGGTTCAGCAACTCGGGAACGAGGTTGGGACACGCCCTAGATGTCCGATTTCGTGAATTGATTATCGATGAGCCGCCAGATGTTCCGCGAGTTTTTATTTTGCAATTCGACCGGCAAGGCGGCATCCGGAAAATTCTGAAAGCAGACCGGGCGCGCGAATCGCTTGATGGCAAATGCGCCGACGGAGGTGGTGCGCGAATCGGTGGTGGCCGGATAAGGTCCGCCGTGTTGCATGGAAGCGCAAACTTCCACACCTGTCGGAAACTGATTGAAGATCAGGCGTCCGGCTTTCTGCCGCAAAATGGCGACCAGATTTTGGTGCCACGCCAAATCTTCCTCGGTACCGTGGATGGTGGCAGTGAGTTGCCCGTGCAAATCGCGGGCGATTTGTTCCAGTTCTTCAGCCGATTGGCAACCGACGAGCAAGGTGGAAGGCCCGAAGAGTTCTTCGCTTAAGAGGCTTTCTTCGCGAAAAGTTTTCGCATCGGTAAGAAAGACATGGGCCGCCGCCCGTTCTTGGACTTCGGTGGAGGATTTTCCCGCGACGCTTACACCCGGAACTTCCTGAAATCGTGCCGCGCCTTTTTCAAATTTTTCCAGAATGCCCCGGTGAAGCATCACGCCGGGCGCGACGGCGCCAGCCAGGCTGCCCGCGCGCCCGGTAAACGCCCGCCATTCTTCCCCCTCGCATCCGAAAGCCAAACCGGGATTGGTGCAAAACTGGCCCGCGCCGAGCGTGACCGATTGGATGAAATTTTCCGCAATCGCGTCGCCGTTGGCTTTCAACGCGCCGGGCAGAAAGAAAACCGGATTGGTGCTGCCCATTTCGGCGTAAACCGGAATCGGCTCGGGCCGCGCCGCCGCCGCGCCGAAAAGGGCGCGACCTCCCGACAACGACCCGGTGAAGCCGACCGCTTTGGTGGCGGGATGCTTGACGAGATGGATTCCGATTTCAAAACCCGCGCCCTGAATCATGGAAAAAACGCCCGGCGGCATTTTCGTGACATCCGCGGCGGACTGAATCGCCCGCGCCACGAGCTCGGAAGTGCCCGGATGGGCCGGATGGGCTTTGACGACCACGGAACAACCCGCCGCCAGCGCCGATGCGGTATCGCCGCCACCCACGGAATAGGCGAGCGGAAAATTACTCGCACCGAAAACGACGACGGGACCAAGCGGAATCAGCATGCGCCGCAGATCGGATTTTGGGAGCGGTTTGCGGTCCGGAATGGCGCGATCTATCGCCGCTTCGATCCAGGAACCTTCGCGAATAATTTCGGCGAACATCTTGAACTGATTCACCGTCCGCGCGCGTTCGCCGATCAGTCTCGCTTCGGGCAACGCGGTTTCGAGGTTGGCGCGTTGGAGCAGTTCATCCCCAAGTTCCGTGATGGCTGCGGCGGCCTGGTCTAGAAATTCGGCGATGCGCTCAGGCGGCAAGGCGCGGTATTGTTCAAAGGCCGAAGCGGCCAGCGCCAGCGTCTCGTCCGCCTCGGCTGAGGTCGCTTCGTAAAACAAAGGCGCCAGTTTTTCACCGCTGACCGCGTTGACGGCGGAAAATGTTTTCGCCCAGGCGCCGCCCATGGTTTTGCCGCCCAGGATGCTTTTGCCGTGCAGTTCCATAAAATATTCCGCAAACCGGAAGGACACAATCACCCGGGTCGGTTGAAGAATCAAATCAAGATTTCGTTTGATGCGAATCTAACGCGAAATGGAATTTCACGAAAGCAAGGGACGTTCCCAAACACAACTTAGGAATGAAGTCAAACGCGGTGGGCGTATCCATTGAAAGGGGACAAGGCCGGCGTAAGTTATCCGTTCAATCCTCAACAAAAATCCCTATATGAAAAATATTCTTCAGCTCACGGCAAACGACGGTCATCGATTCGACGCTTATCTGGCCGAGGCGTCCGATCCTCATGGCTCTGTCGTCGTTCTTCAGGAAATCTTCGGGATTAATCATCATATCCGGTCAGTGGCGGATCGCTTCGCCCGGGAAGGATTCTGGGCTATCGCGCCGGCTCTTTTCAATCGGGTACGTCCCCAGGTCGAATTGAATTACGACAATGCGGGAGTCGAGGAGGGAAAAAAAATCGCCTACAATCTTAACCGCGACCAGGTTCTGCAGGATATTTCCGCCGCCATCGACTACGCGCGCGCGACGGTGGCCGGGAAAAAAGTCGCCGTGGCGGGATTTTGTTTCGGCGGCAGCTATGCCTGGCTGAGCGCCACGCGCCTGAGACCGGATGCTGCGATTTGCTATTATGGCTCGATGATCGCCGATTTGGCGCAGGAAAAACCGATTTGTCCGGTGCAGATGCACTTTGGAAAAAACGACACAAGCATTCCGCCGTCCAATGTGGAAAAAATCCGGGCCACCCATCCCGAATGCGAGATTTATCTTTACGACGCGGGCCACGGATTCAGTTGCGACGAGCGGGAAAGTTACGCACCGGAAGCGGCGGCGTTGGCCTGGTCGCGCGCGTTGGATTTCTTGAAGACCAGGCTCGCCGGAAAATCGGGCTGACCACGAACGCGGCATGTCGATGAAATCGCGCTATGATGCCGTGGTTGTCGGATCGGGTCCAAATGGCCTTGCCGCCGCGATCACGCTGGCCCAGGCCGGGCGATCGGTGGTGGTTTACGAGGCGCAGGCAACGATTGGCGGTGGCGCGAGATCGACCGAGCTGACGCTGCCGGGATTTCTGCACGACACGTGTTCGGCAGTGCATCCGCTGGCGATCGATTCGCCTTTTTTCCGGACACTGCCGCTGCGGCGGTATGGATTGGAATGGATTCATTCACCCGCAGCGCTGGCCCACCCGATGGATGAAGAGCCGGCGGTGATTCTTCATTCCTCGCTGGAGACAACCGCCGGCGGTCTCGGCTCGGACCGGGACGCCTATCTTCGTCTTTTTCAACCATTGGTCGAAAAATGGGAGGAGATTCAGCATGACGCGCTCGGCCCTCCGCGCTGGCCCAAGCACCCCGTCACGCTGGCCCGCTTTGGAATGCGGGCCTTGTGGCCGGCGGCTCGGCAGGCGGACATGGTTTTTCGGACGGCGCGGGCTCGGGCTCTTTTCGCAGGCATTTGCGCCCATTCCGCCGTGCCTCTGGAATGGATGGCAACCAGTGCGATTGGACTGGTTCTCACCCTGGCGGCCCATGCGCATGGCTGGCCGATTCCACGCGGGGGGGCGCGCGCGATTTCCGATGCTTTGGCGGCTCATTTGAAATCTTTAGGCGGAGAGATCGTCGCGTCGGCTTCGGTGAAAACGCTGGCTCAGTTGCCTCCCTCGCAAGCCGTTTTGTTCGATCTGACGCCGCGCCAGATTCTCGCCATCGCGGGCTTGCGGCTGACGTCCGGCTATCGGGAGCAGTTGTCGGCCTTCCGTCACGGTCCCGGCGTGTTTAAACTCGATTGGGCCTTGAAGGGCCCCATTCCGTGGAAAGACTCCGCTTGCGCCTCCGCAGCAACAGTTCATTTGGGGGACAGCTTGCCCGAAATCGCCCACTCCGAAAGAGCGTGCTGGAAAAATACCGTGGTGGAAAAGCCATTCGTCCTGTTGGCGCAGCCTTCGCTTTTTGATTCAACGCGCGCCCCGGAAGGCCGGCATACGGCCTGGGCTTATTGCCACGTGCCCAACGGCTCGGAGGCCGATTGCGCCGATCTGATCGAAAATCAGATCGAGCGTTACGCGCCGGGCTTTCGCGATTTAGTTCTGGCCCGCAGCGAAATGAATTCCCGACGCCTGGAGCAAGGCAATGCGAATCTGGCCGGCGGGGATATTTCGGGAGGCGCCAATATGCTTTCGCAAATCTTTTTTCGGCCCACGTTTTCCCATTACACGACGTCCGATCCCGGGCTTTATATTTGCTCATCATCAACGCCGCCGGGTGGAGGCGTCCATGGCCTCTGCGGCTATTTTGCCGCGAGAAAAGCGTTGGAGGTTATCTGATATAAATTCGCCATATTCTTCTCACTAGCATCACTAACAATCCAAAATCACCTGTAAAAGTGAAGATAACTGAAAAATGATCATAGAATAAATGTTTATTCCAAGTTTGCATATGGGTAGAAAAATCCAAAATAGAAAGAAAATACAAGAGACAACAACGCAACTATACCTGTCAAAAAAATCCATGAAGAAAATTGCTGCCGTTTTATAATACTGCATATAATGAGAATAGACTCAGCCGCTAGAAATATAAGCGTATTAGAGTCTATGCTCATACTATTTAGTGTTTCAAGGCGGATTGACCATTTTGATGACGTCCGCCAATTCCAATTTTCCATCATAAAGGGCCTTGCCGATAATGATGCCATCGATCTGCGCACCCAAGGCGCACAGTTTCGCGACGTGTTCGCGCGTGGCGACTCCGCCCGAGGCGATGATCCGCATCTTGGGCACCGCCGCCATAAGCTCGCCCAAAGCCGTCAGATTCGGCCCGGTGAACATTCCATCCGTGGCGATGTCGGTATAAATGACCGTCTGCACCCCCTGCTCCGCCACGGCGCGGGCAAGATCGGGCGCGGTCCATTTGCTCGGCGCCGTCCAGCCCCGCGTGGAAACGATGCCGTTCTTGGCGTCGATGCCGACGGCGATCCGTGTCGCGCCGAATTTATCCACCACGGTTTTCACAAAGGGGAGCGACTCGCACGCGCGCGTGCCGATCACCACCCGGTCAATTCCCGTTTCAAACGCCTCGGCAATGGCTTCTTCCGTCCGCAGCCCACCGCCCAACTGCACAAAACAGGGACTCGACTTCGCCACCGCGCGAATGCGATGCCAATTCCCCAATTCACCGGTGAACGCGCCATCCAGATCCACCATGTGGAGATACCGCGCGCCCGCCGCGTGAAAAGAGGCGGCCACGCCGGCGGGGTCGTCGCCGTAAACCGTCTGCGCCTCGGCTTGGCCCTGTTCAAGCCGCACCACCTTGCCTCCGCGCAGATCAATGGCTGGAAATATATTCATGGAATCGTAAATGTCTTCTCTTGCGCTGAAGTTTTCCGCCCACCGCGCTAAACCGGCGCGGATGCCGTTTTTTTCGCCAGCGCCACGAAATTTTTCACCATTTGCAATCCCGCCCGCTGGCTTTTTTCGGGATGGAATTGAGTCGCCACCAGATTCCCCCGCGCAATCGCCGCGGCAAAGGTGTCGCCATATTCGCTTTCCAATGCCATCAGCGCCGGATCTCTCGGCGCGACATAGTAACTGTGAACGAAATAGACGAAGTCGCCCGTTTTAATTCCCGCCAGCAGCGGCATGCCCGGCTGCCACACCGTCACCGTATTCCAGCCGATCTGCGGAATCTTCAGTCCGTGCCTGGGCGAAAAGCGTTTCACTTCGCCCGAGAACACGCCGAGTCCCGGCTGCCCGGGCGCCTCTTCGCTCGATTCAAACAGCATTTGAAAGCCGACACAGATGCCAAAAAAGGGCCGTTCCGATTTCGCCCAGGCCAGGACGCCGTCCCACATGCCCGACTTGGCCAGGGAGCGGACACAATCGCCGAATGCGCCGACGCCCGGCAACACCAGCGCGTCCATGCGGGCGATCTCCTCCGGTGTCCGGACGAATGCCGCCTCGCCGCCGGCGTGCTGAAACGCTTTCTGCACGCTGCGCAGGTTTCCGATATCGTAATCGACGATGCCAATCATGGTTTTATTGTATCTCTCATCCGGAACTTGTCGAAAAATCAGTTCCAGCGGCTGAACCGGGCCGGCCTCTCCACATCATTGGCAACCTACAATAATCCCTTGGTGCTTGGCACGCCCTTCACCCGCGGATCGTGACGGACGGCTTGTTCGAGCGCGCGGGCCAGTCCCTTGAAAACGGCTTCGACGAGGTGATGCGTTTCGTTCGAATAGAGCACTTCCACATGCAGCGTCAGGCCCGCTTCTTGCGCGAAGGCGCGCAAAAATTCGACCGTCAACTGCGCCGGGAAATCGCCCGCCTTGAGCCGGTTCAAATTGAGGTTCTTCGGCGCGCGCCAGACGAGCAGGGGGCGCCCGCTGAAATCGAGCGCTACGCGCACGAGCGTTTCGTCCATCGGCAGATGAAAATTTCCGTAGCGGGCCATCCCTTTTTTATCGCCGAGAGCCTTCGCCAGCGCCTGGCCGAGCACAATGCCGGTGTCTTCCACCGTGTGGTGGAAATCGACCTCCACGTCACCCGTAGCCCTCACTTCCAGGTCGAAAAGCGCGTGTTTCGTGAAAAGCGTCAGCATGTGATCAAAAAAGGGAATTCCCGTCACGATGCGCGAACCGCCATGACCATCCACGGCCAGCTTGACCAAAATATCGGTCTCCCCCGTTTTGCGATGAACTTGCGCGTGCCGTGTCTTGCTCATGACTATTTATCGAATCGGATGGTGACCGAACGGGCGTGCGCGTCGAGCTTTTCCACGCCGCAGAACGTCTCGATATGCGGCCTGACCCGGTGCAGCGCCCGCTGCGGGTACTCGACGATGCTGGTTCGGCGAAAAAACTGGTCGATGGTCAGGCCCGAAAACGCCTTGGCCGCGCCACCCGTCGGCAGGACGTGGCTCGGTCCGGCGATGAAATCGCCCGCGGCCACCGGCGAAAAATTTCCGATGAAAATCGCGCCCGCATTGCGGATATGGGCCGCCCATCGGTGCGCGTCCCGGATGGCGAGGCTCAGGTGTTCCGGCGCGAAATCCTCCACGATTCCGATGGCTTCTCCGACGTCCTCCGTCAACACCAGCGTGCAGCCATTTTCCAGCACGCTGGTGAGATGTTTGCCCCGCGAGAGTTTGGACGCCTGGCCGCTCAGTTCGCGTTCGACTTCCGCCAGCAGCTTGGCCGAGGGCGTGAGGAAAAGGACCTGGCTGCCCGCGCCGTGTTCCGCCTGCGCCAGCAGATCGGCGGCGGCGAAATCGGCCCGCGCCGTATCGTCGGCGACAACCGCGATTTCGCTCGGGCCGGGCAACTGATCGATGGCCGTCGCGCCAACGACCTGCCGCTTCGCCTCGACCACCCAGGCGTTGCCGGGACCGAAAATTTTCTGCACCCGGGCGATGCTCACCGTGCCGTAAGCGAGCGCGGCGATCGCCTGCGCTCCGCCCACCTGGAAAATCTCCGTCGCGCCCGCCATCCGGAGCGCGTAATGGAGCACGCCGTTCACCGGGGGCGGCGTGGCCACGACAATCTCGCGCACCCGCGCCTCCTTGGCCAAGGTCACCGTCATCAGCGCGGTCGAGACCAGCGGGGCTGTGCCACCTGGAACGTAGACACCGACCCGGTCGAGCGGGTCGTATTTTTCGCCAACGATGGCGCCTTCGCGGTTGAGTCTCGACCAGTTGCGCGGCTTGCGGAATTTGTAGAAATCGCGAATGTTGCGGATCGCGTATTCGATGGCCGCGATGACCGGCTCGTCCATCTCGGGCAGCTTGGAGGGCAGCAAAAGCGCGCCCACGGCCAGTTCGACGCCGTCGAACTTCTGGGCGAATTTCACCAACGCCTCGTCGCCGTGCTCGCGCACCGCGGCGATGATCTCGGCCACGGCCTCGGCGCGGGCCGGGTCCGGCTGGGCATGGCGGTTCAGCGCCGCGATTTGTTTCGCGAATTTGGGATCCTGATAACGAAGAACGCGCCACGGTTTCGTGCTCATGAGAGGCTGGATATCCTAGGGAGACGATTTACAAGATTAACGGGATTGGAGAAAAGGCAAGGGAGGTTCTAAATTTCGTTCATTCCTCCAAAACTACTCCCATTCGATGGTAGCCGGGGGTTTGGAGGAGATATCGTAGACAACCCGGTTGATGCCCTTCACTTCGTTGGTGATGCGCGACGCGATCCGGCCCAGCACTTCATGATCGAGCCGCACCCAGTCGGCGGTCATGCCGTCGTGGCTCTCGACCACTCGCAGCACCGCTGTAAATTCGTAGGTTCGCTCGTCGCCCATCACGCCGACGCTCCGCACCGGCAGCAGCACGGCGAACGCCTGCCAAACCTTGTCGTACCATTTCGCCGCCTTCATCTCCTCGATGACGATGGCGTCGGCCTCGCGCAGGATCGAAAGCTTCTTCGCATCGATGGGGCCGAGTATCCGCACCGCCAGGCCCGGGCCGGGGAATGGATGTCGCCAGACGATTTCTTTTGGGAGACCGAGCGTTTCGCCAACCACGCGCACTTCGTCCTTGAAGAGTTGCCGCAGCGGTTCGACGAGTTGAAATTTCATATTTTTGGGCAAACCGCCGACGTTGTGATGACTTTTGATCACCGCCGCCGGGTTGTCGCCGATGGCGACGCTCTCGATCACGTCGGGATAAAGAGTGCCCTGGGCGAGAAATTTCGCCGCGCCCACTTTTTTCGTCGCCCGCTGAAATTCCTCGATGAAAATCCGGCCGATGATTTTCCGCTTCCTTTCCGGATCGGCGACTCCCTTGAGCGCCTTGAGGAAACGGGGCCCGGCGTTGACGGTAAGCAATTTGAGCCGGAGATGGCGTCCGAAAACGTCCTGCACTTTTTCCCTTTCGCCTTTGCGAAGCAGTCCGTTGTCGACAAAGATGCACTGGAGTTGGCCGCCGATGGCCTGGTGCAAAAGCGCCGCGGCGACGGATGAGTCAACGCCGCCGCTAAGTCCGAGCAGGACCCGCTCTTTGCCGACCTGATTCCGCACCGTCTCGCAGGCGCTTTCGATGAAACTTTTCATCGTCCAGGTCGGAGCAGCCTGGCAGATGCCGAAAACGAAATTGGAAAGTATCTCCATGCCCCGCGGGGTGTGCGCCACTTCGGGGTGAAATTGTAGTCCGTAAATCCGGCGCTCCGGGTCCTCGATCACCGCGTAAGGGGAATTATCCGACGTGGCGATGGCGTGAAAACCTTTGGGTAGTTTTTTAAGGCAATCGCCATGGCTGTTCCAGATATCGATCTGTTCGGGCAATTCATGGAACAGGGGGGATGGCTTGGAAATATGGAGGCGGCCCCGCCCATATTCGCGCCGGGCGCCGGGCGCCACCTCGCCGCCCAGCCATTTGCCCAAAAGCTGCATGCCGTAGCAAACGCCGAGGATCGGGATGCCCCCTTCGAAAATTCGCTGGTCGGGTTGTGGCGCGCCCTTGGCGTAAACGCTGGCCGGTCCGCCCGAGAGAATAAGCCCCGCCGGGCGCAGGCTCTTCAGCACGCTGGCCGGCGTGTCGTACCGGACGATTTCCGAATAGACGTTCAGTTGCCGCACGCGCCGCGCGATCACCTGCGTGTATTGCGAACCAAAATCGAGAATCAAAATCTTGCTCGTCATGAACGGAACCGGATGGAAAGAGAAGAATGAAACTTAGTCGGGATTCGGCGGATGAACAGGCTTTTTGACAATGTACCGGCGGGTCTACGACCGTCGCAAGAATAGGACAATTTTTCGACGGGATTGCCAAGATTAACAGAATCTTGATGAGGTTTTCCTTGTGAAAGAAAAGTAGGCATGCTAAAAAGCGACGCAGAGTCGGTCGTTCACAGTGACTTGTGAGGGAAGCCACGTAAAACGGGTTGCCACGGCATGAATAGATGCCTTTTTTTCATACGGCGAAGCCCGCCCGTTTTCGCCGTTGGATTTCTTTGCCTCGGATTGGCGAACTGCTCGGAAAAGCCAAAAGGATCTTCCGATCCCCAGATTCAGTCGGTACTGCAAAAAGGCGACACGATCATCGCCTCCACTTCCGACGGAATTTATGAGGCGTCCCAAACCGAAAAAGTTTGGCGAAAGCAGGTCACTCCGATCTCCATGCAAAATGGGGGAAGTTTGGTGCAGGAAAGCGCCGTATCGCCCAAGCTGGTCTATTACACGGGTTGGGGGGGCTTTGGATTCCCAACGAACGGCAAGGAGGGTTGCCTCTTTGTTTCCGAAGATGCCGGAAAGACCTGGACTCCGTCCTCTCTCAGCCAAAACGTGATGCACGCCTTCATAACCCCGGACGGCTCCATTTTTGCGGCAACGGAAGGTATTGTCACCACGCCTCCCCCACCACGCGGAGGATATTTGACCTGGACGACCGATAAGGATGGTGTGAAACACTACCCATCCGTGCATTTACTCGTGTCGCGGGATAACGGCCATGGTTGGAAAGATATCACGCCGCCGCTTCAATCGGGATTTGGGTTGGATAGCATTTTTCAGGACCCGGATCATCCAAATCGGGTCTGCGTTTCCAGTAGCGCGATAAATCATAGCTCGCGAGATTTCTTCTATCAGGCTTCGGATGATACCTATTCTTCTTGGCGGGAAATCCGCGACGATGATTGGTCTGGCGGGCACAAACAATTATATTCTCTGGATTTCCTTGGTTCCATCGGAGCCGGTGGTGATGTTGGCGCGACGCTCGGAAACTTCTTTAAGTTTCCCTTTCCCCGCTCGGGAAATGGTCCCTCGCTTCCTAACGGAAATCTCGTGTGCGAAAAAGCGGTTTACTCCTTTCACCTCGAACAACCGATGCCCGTTTCGGTCCGGACCTTCTTTATGTTTCCGACCG
>DATJMI010000147.1:0-16963 GCA_035508775.1 Methylacidiphilales bacterium | reverse complement strand
TCCTACTGGTGGACTCTCTTCTTTCCGGCTAGTTTTATGACGCTCACTCTGCTCGCGCTTAATTTCCTGGGCGACGGATTGCGTGACGCCCTTGATCCGCGTGTGAAAAAATAAATTGTCATGTCCTCTTTTGAACGGATGATCCCCGACCTTCAGGCTTCCTTCGTCTGCGAAGATGTCCGCGTTGAAGCCAGCGGAGCTCACACCGTCGTCGGCATCATCAACTTTATCGGCGCGCCCTCGCTTCCCATTCAAGTCATCAAGCTTTGCGTTTGGACCCGCTGGTCCTCGGGCGTTGGCGAATTTGAACAAATCACCCGCCTGGTTGCTCCGGATGAAGAGACCGTCATCGCCTCTGCCACCACGCAATTCCGGCTCGGTAACGAGGAGAGCCACACCACCAACGTCAATATTTTTGGCGGAATCCAATTCACCCAGGCCGGGGCGTACCATTTTGAGATTTTGCTCGACGGCGAAATGAAACTCCGTTTCCCGATGCGCGTGGTTCTTCCGCCCGCCGCGTCGGCCGTCTGAGCCCGATTTGCGCCATGAGCTTTTGGACAAAGTTGGTCGACCGCTTTCGCGCCGGGTCTGGAGAAGACGTCGACTGGGAAGCGCTTCTCATCGAAGCCGACTTCGGCGTTAAACTCGCGACCGAATGGGTGGAAGAACTCCGTGAACAGGGCCTCGCTCGCTCCCCGGAGAAGGCCGAAACGTGGTTGCGGGAGAAGATGACCCAGATGGTTCGAGTTCCGCCTCCTCTGCCCGTCCGACAAAAACCCGAGGTCATTCTTCTGGTCGGCGTCAATGGCAGCGGCAAAACCACCACCGCCGCCAAGTTGGCGGCCAAAGGCCGGAATGAGAAGAAAACGGTTCATCTCGGCGCCGCCGACACGTTCCGCGCCGCCGCCGCCGAACAGCTTGAGGCCTGGGGCGAGCGGCTTGGCATTCCCGTGACCAGCGCCGCGCCCGGCGCCGATCCCGCCAGCGTCGCCGTCCGTTCGCTCTTCGCCGCGCGGGAGTCGAACGCGGATTTGCTCATCATCGATACCGCCGGCCGCCAGGCCAATAAACGCAATCTCCTGCTCGAACTCGGTAAAATCAAACGCAGTCTCCAAAAAAAGGATGAGGCGGTCCCTCATCATACCTGGCTTGTGGCGGATGGCGCGACGGGTAGCGCCGTCGTGCCGCAAACGCGCGAATTTCACCAGGCCATCCAGCTCACCGGCCTCATCGTCACCAAGCTCGATGGCTCCGCCCGGGGCGGGATGGTCGCCGCCGTTCGCGCCGAATTGGGCCTGCCCACCTATTATCTTGGCCGGGGCGAGAAGCCCGAGGATATCAAGCGTTTCGAGGCAAAGGACTTCGTTGAAAACTTTTTCGGCAATTGATCTCCGCTTTCTCCGCCGCACCCTTGAACTCGCGCAACTCGGCCGGGGCCTTACCCTTCCCAATCCATGCGTGGGCGCGGTGCTGGCGCGCGGCAAAAAAGTCATCGGCGAAGGCTGGCATCGCCGCGCCGGGACACCTCACGCCGAAGTTCACGCCGTGGCCGAGGCGAAAAAACGGGGCCACGCCATCGCCGGCGCTACTCTCTACGTCAGCCTGGAACCCTGTTCCACCCACGGGCGCACGCCTCCCTGCACCGATCTTATCCTGCGCGAAAAGATCACCCGCGTCGTTTACGCCGCCACCGATCCCAATCCCGCCCACGCCGGCGCCGCCGCAAAAATTCTTTGCGCTGCCGGTGTCCAAGTTTCCAGCGGACTTCTTGCCGCCGAAGCCGCCGCACTCAACCGGGACTTCAACTGGAGCATCGTCCATCGCCGCCCGTGGGTCGTGGCCAAGATCGCGCTCTCGCTCGACGGACGCATCGTCACGCCGCCGGGCGACAACCGCTGGATCACTTCGCCCGCCGCGCGCCGCGCTGCGCATGAATTGCGCTGGGAATCGGACGCCATTCTCATCGGCGCGGAAACCGCCCGCCGCGACAACCCGCATCTCACCGTCCGCCTTCCTGGCCGTCGCGGCAAAGTCCAGCCCTGGCGCGTGATCGTCACCCGCTCGGGAATCATTTCCCGCCGTCTCCATCTTTTCTCCGGACGCCATCGGGACCGCACTCTGGTCTTTCGCAATCTGCCCCTAACTGAAGTGATTTCCTCTCTGGGCGCGCGGGGTGTTTCCCATCTTCTCATCGAAGGCGGTGGAAAAATTCTCACCGAGGCGTTCCGGCTCGGTCTCGTCAACGAAGCCGCCTTCTTTATCGCGCCCGCGCTCATGGGCACGCTGCCCCGCGCCCTCGGTCAACTGCCTGCGCCGATTCAACTGCGCGAGGTCAGCTACACCGCCATCGGCGGAGATCTCCTCTGCCACGGATTGATCTGAATCGCTTTTGTTCTGGAGAAATCCTCTTTTCTATTCTCTAAACGTACAAGCCAGCTCGGCCACTAGTTTTTTTCGCACCAACTCGTGCGCCTCGTTCACTTCTTTTTCGGTCAGCGTCCGCTCGGCAGCGCGGTAAGTCAGCGCGTAGGCGAGCGATTTGTGATCGGCGGGAATCTTTTCTCCTTTCGGATCGAGGAATAAGTCAAAGAGTTTCACGCTCTCGAGATGCGGCGCTTTCGCGTGCCGGATGATTTCCTCCACCTTAGCCTGCGGAACAGTTTTGGGCAGCACCACGGCTAGGTCTCGCCGCACCGGCGGGAAAGCGGTGACCGGCTGGTGCCGCTCCGGCTGGGGCGTGTCCGCCAGCCACCGGTCGAGGGCCGCTTCGGCATAAAAAACGGGGACTTTGATTCCGTGTGCCTTGAGATCGGCCATCGGCACACGCCCCGATTCGATGATGTCTTTGGCTTGGATGCCGGCTTGCTTCAGCAACAATTCCACCGTCCCGCTCAAATCGAAATAATCGGCCGTGCGTTCGCTTTGGTACCACGCCGCTTCCGCGGCGAGTCCGGCGACGAGGAGACCGAGTCTCACCGGTTCGTGGGTGGCCTGGTCCCTCTTTTCGTAAACCCTTCCGGCTTCAAACAACCGCAGTTGCACCACGCCGCGGGCGAGGTTTTTCGCCGCGACTTGCAACAGCGGCGTCTTTAACGCGGGCCGCAAATGGGTCTGGAGTTCGCTGAGCGGATTGGCCATCTCCAGCGCCGATTCGCCCGTAGCGAAGCCACGCTCGATCAAGGCGTCGGTGACGCATTCATCCCAGCCTCGCGCCGCCAGGGTTTGGCGCAGGCGGAGCATCCGGGCATGGGCGCGGTCGGCGGCGGTCTCGCGATGCAGGCCGGTGACGACGCGGGCCGGCACGCCTTCCAGTCCGTGCAAGCGCGCGATTTCCTCAATGAGGTCGATCTCGCGGGAAAGATCATCCCGGAAGGTTGGCGGCTGCCAGGTGGTTGTGGTGGGGGAATCGGCCAGTTTCGCGCAACCGAGCCGGCTCAAATTTTCCTCCACTATTGCGGAGGGAATTTCAATGCCGAGCACTTTTTTGATCCGGTCGGCCCGCAAGGTAATCGGGCCGTGGCCGGTGGGCGGGCTGCCGGCGGTGGCGGAGGGCGATGAGATGATTGCTCCGGTCAGCTCCATCAGCAAACCGAGCGCCCGGTCCCGAGCCGCCAGCAAGCCGCCCGGATCGACCCGCCGTTCGTAACGATAAGATGAATCGGAGACGAGGCCCAGCCGGTGGCTGGTGTGCCGCACCGTCGCGGGCAAAAACCACGCCGCCTCCAGCACGATTTCCGTGGTTGCTTCGGTCACGCCGGTTGGCTTGCCGCCCATCACACCCGCGATGGCGACCGGTTCCCGTTCGTCGGCGATGACGAGGTCGTCCGCAAGCAATGTATAAGTCTTGTCGTCGAGCGCTTCGAGTTTTTCGCCGGCGCGCGCCCGGCGCACCTCGATGACACGCCCTTTCAGTTTGGTCGTGTCGAACGCGTGCAGCGGCTGTCCCGTTTCGAAAAGCACAAAGTTAGTGATATCGACGACGTTGTTGATTGGGCGATGCCCGGTGGAGACAATCGCCTTCTGCAGCCACGCGGGACTCGGCCCCACCTTCACATTGGTCAGGTGGGTTGCGGTGTAATAGGGTCCTAGTTCGGGCGCGCTCAGCTGCGCCGTCCAGACCGGCTCCCGAGCCGGAAAATGAATCACTAGCGCCGGAAGTTCCTTGAGTTTGCCCGCGCCGATGGCGGCGATTTCGCGCGCCATGCCGCGATACGAAAGCAGATCGGGGCGGTTGGACGTAATCTCCACGTCGAATACCGTGTCGCCTGGCTGGTACTCGGAGAAGGTTTTCCCGACGGGCGCGTCCGGCGGCAAAATGAGCAATCCTTCGGCATCCTCGGCCAGCGCGAGTTCTTTTGCCGAACAAAGCATTCCCTGCGACAATTCTCCCCGCAATTTTGATTCCTTAATCGCGAGGCCGCCGGGCAGCTTCGCCCCCGGTAGAGCCAGGGGTGCTTTGTCCCCGTCCCGGTAATTCTTCGCGCCGCAAACGATCTGCCGCACGCCTTGGCCGTCGTTCACCTGGCATACGCGCAGCCGGTCGGCATTGGGATGTGGCACGGAGGAGAGAATCTGCGCCACCACGATATGCGGGCTATCCACTCCCGTCACCGTGACATGCTCCACCTCCGTGCCGGTGAGCGTGATGCGTTCGAGCAATTGGGGCACAGGAATGGAAATGTCCACATGGCGGATGAGCCAGGAAAGGGAAAATTTCATAACGGCGGAAAAACGAGCACCCAGTATGCGCAGCCCCTTCGGTAAGGCAAGGTCGCCGGATCACCCGGCAATCGGCTCAGGCGCAAGCGCTATTATCTCGCGCAACATCACATGGTTACCGGCCTGAATATCAGGGGCAAGGGCCGGTTGAGGCTGATTCGTCGAACCTTTAGGGCATTCGCCATCGAGGATAAAGGTCAATTGCCCGTGCCCGGAGGGATTTCCTTCAATAAGGCAACGTAATTGAGATTAATCCATCTCAGGTCCCTAATCTGGGTAGGATGCGAGCGATTGGCCTCGCGCGGAAATTCAATCAAAACCCAGTTGGGATTCGTGCGGCTGATAGCCTCGATTCTGATCACATAGAGCAAGGTGGAATCCATATACTGTGTGGCGGACCAAGTCTTATCGGCAAAAACAACGCGATAAAGTGCTCCGACTTTTGGGAAGTCCTGATCCTGACCATAGGAACGGCCAATGAAGAAGACCAAAACCGACAGTGCTAGTATTAGTATTTTATTCATTTTCATTTGTATCATTCCACCTTTCCATAAATTCACGCATTTTTGGGCGGGGTAAATCAGGAAGCAGGCCGGTTTTCCGGCGGAGGTTCGGCAGGGGCGGCGGAGACGGTGTGCTTGCCGCCAAGCGCTTCGACAAAGTAGAAACCGGCGGGAATTAGAAAGATGGCGACGCCAGAGGCCAGGAGCATGCCGCCAACGACGGTGGTGCCGAGAATCTGGCGGGAGACGCCGCCGGCGCCAAGAGCGATGAGAAGCGGCACGCAGCCGAAAATGAAGGCGAAGGAGGTCATGAGAATGGGGCGCAGGCGCACCCGGGCGCCTTCGAGGGAGGCATCCAGGAGCGATTTGCCGCTCATGTACTGAAGACGGGAAAATTCGACGATGAGAATGGCGTTTTTGGCGGCAAGGCCGATGAGCATGATGAGACCGACCTGGGCATAGGCGTTATTTTCGAGGCCGCGGCACCAGAGGGCAAGGAAAGCGCCGAGAACGGCGATGGGAAGGCTGAGCAGAACGCTAAAGGGAAGAGACCAACTTTCGTAGAGCGCGGCGAGGATGAGGAAGACAAAGAGAAGCGAGAGGCCAAAAATGGCGGCGGGCGGCACGCCTTTGGCAGCCTGTTGTTCCTGAAACGACATGCCGAGATAATCAAAGCCCATTTCCCTGGGCATCGTTTGGTGAAAGACTTCTTCGAGCGCGCGCATGGCTTGGGAATCGCTGTAGCCGCTGTTGGCAAAAGCATTGATTTGGGCCGAGCGGTAAAGATTGTAGCGCTGGGTGAATTCGGGACCGGAAGTGTCGGTGACATTGGCCAGAGTGCCGAGAGGCACCGCCTGTCCGGTGGAAACGTTGCGAACGTAGAACTGGCCCAGGTTTTTGCCCTCGGTGCGGAAGGCGCCTTCCGCCTGGATATAGACCTGCCATTGGCGGCCAAAGCGGTTGAAGTAGTTAATGAAAGCGCCGCCCATAAAGGCCTGGATGGTTTGGTAGACGTTGGAGAGCGCGACTCCCTGTTTGAGGACGCGGTCACGATCCACATTGACAAAGCGCTGGGGGACATCGGCGTTGAAGGGGGTTTGGACGGATGCGATTTCGGGCCGCTTTTTGGCGGCGGCCATGAATGTTTCGAGATTGTCCTCGAGGAACTGGACATCCTTGCCGGCGCGGTCCTCCAGGATGAAGGTGACGCCACCGGCGGTGCCGATACCGGGAATGGGCGGAGGAGGAAAAGCGAAACCGGTACATTCGGGAAGCGATCGAATCTGGCGGTTGAGACCTGTGAAAATGGCCCTGGCGTTTTCTTCCTTGAGATGGGACCACGCGTAGCGTTCATCCCAGGGTTTGAGGGTGATGAAGAAAAAGCCGCTGTAGGTGTTCTGCACACTGCTGATAAGATTAAAGCCGACGATGGTGGTGACGCTTTCAACTCCGGGGACTTTCTGGATAAGCTTTTCCACGTCCTTGCAGACTTCGTCGGTGCGCTGGAGGGAGGCGGCGGCGGGCAGGACGACGACGGCATAGGCGTAGCCTTGGTCTTCCTGATTGATGAAGCCGGGGGCGAGGTGCTCGTTGCTCCACCAAATGCCCGCAATGGCCACGAGCAGCACGACAAACGAGAGGAACATTTTGCGGATCAGAAAGGAGCAGAGATGGACATAGCCGTCGGTGGCGGCGCCAAAGACGCGATTGAAGCCGCGAAAGAAAATGCCGAGAGGTCCGCGGCTTTCCTTGCGGGGACGCAGGAGGAGAGCGGAGAGGGCGGGACTCAGGGAGAGGGCGTTAAAGGCCGAAATGAGCATTGAAATGGCGATGGTGACGGCGAATTGCTGGTAAAGGCGTCCGGTGATGCCGGGAATGAAGATGGTGGGAATAAAGACGGCGGAGAGGATGAGGGCGATGGCAACGACGGGGCCCGATACCTCTTCCATGGCTTTGAGAGCGGCGTCTTTGGGCGAGAGGCCTTTTTCGATGTGATGCTCAACGGCCTCAACCACCACGATGGCGTCGTCGACTACCAGGCCGATGGCCAGGACAAGGCCGAAAAGGGAGAGCGTGTTGATGGAAAAACCGAACATCGGGAAAAAGGCAAAAGTGCCGATCAGGGAAACGGGCACCGCAATGAGTGGAATGAGCGTGGCCCGCCAGCCCTGAAGAAAGATAAAGACGACCAGAGCGACAAGAATGAGGGCCTCAAAGAGGGTATGCTCGATCTCTTCCATCCCGGCCGTGACGGCGAGAGTGGTGTCGAGGGCGACGTCGTATTTCATGTCGGGCGGAAAGCGCTTGCTCAATTCCTCCATGAGTTTCCGGGCGCCTTTGGCGGCCTGGACGGCGTTGGAGCCGGGTAATTGATAAAGGGCGAGAATGGCGGCCGGTTTGCCTTTGAAGCGGCCGATGAGATTGTAGCTCTGGGCGCCGAGTTCGACGCGGGCAACGTCGCGGACCCGGATGACGGAGCCATCCGGATTGGCGCGGACGATGATGTTATTGAAATCGTCCACCGTCGAGAGGCGCCCCTGCGCGCGGACGGTGTAGGTAAATTCCTGGCCGGGCGGGACCGGCTCGGCGCCGATTTGGCCGGCTGGGTTGACGGTATTTTGTTTCTGGACCGCATCAACAATTTCGTTGACGGTGATGTTGCGGCGCGCGAGGACGTCGGGGTTGACCCAGAGACGCATGGCGTATTGGCCCGCGCCGAAGACCGTAATGCTGGCGATGCCGGGGACGCGGGTAAGGGCGTCGTTGAGATTGATGTAGGCATAGTTGGCCAGAAAGATGTTGTCGTAGCTGCCGTTGGGAGAATAGAGTGCGAAGACCATCATCGGCGCGGAGGTCGATTTTTGCACGGTGACGCCGTAATTGCGCACATCGGAGGGAAGCTGCGCATTAGCCTGGGAGGAGCGCATTTGCGTCAGGATTTGGTCGGTATTGGGATCGGTCTTGACGTCAAAATTGACGGTAAGCGTCGATTGGCCGCTGTTGGCGTTGATCGAGTACATGTAGTTCATGTTGTCGACGCCGCTCATCTGTTGCTCGATGGGCGTGGCGACCGATTGCTCGACGGTGAGGGCATCGGCGCCGACGTAGGTCGATTTCACCTGGACTTCCGGCGGAACGATGTTGGGGAACTGGGCGATGGGCAAGCCGGCCATGGAGACGAGACCGATGATCACGGTGACAATCGCGATGACGATGGCCACGATGGGCCGGTTGATGAAAAACGGGACCATGTAATAGGAGGAGAAGTCTCAGTTGTTCCCGGTTGGTGCGGGAGGGGTGTTGGTGGAAGAAGACGCGCCCGGGACGTAAGGCTCCGGTGTGACGGGTTGGCCGTTCTGGCATTTTTGGATGCCTTCCACGACCACTTTTTCACCGGCCTTCAAACCACTGGTGATGATCCAGGAGGAGCCGGCTTGGTTGCCAACCGTAACATTGCGAATTTCCGCGGTGTTGTCGGGCTTGATGACCACAATTTGAAAGAGACTTTGTAACTCGTTAACGGCGCGCTGGGGGACAAGCACGGCGCCTTCGATCTTTTGGGTGACACCGCGCACCTTGGCATACTGGCCGGGGCGGAGGAGACGGTCGGGATTGGGAAAGAGCGCGTAAGCGGTCATGGCGCCGGTAGAGACCTGGATCTGCCGGTCGATGTAATAGAAGCGCCCTTTCCTCGGATAGGGCGTGCCGTCGGCGAGGAGGAGTTCGATGCTTTCCGGACGTTTCTCCATGGGAAGGGCGGAGACCTCGGCGATGCGGTCGGCATTGTTGAGGTAGAACTGTTCGGTAATGGTGAAGGCGGCCTGGATCGGATCAACGGTGGAGATGGTGGTGAGTTCCGTGCTGGGACTAACGAGATCGCCAAGCTGAGCGAGAGCCGAACCGGCGACGCCGCTGATGGGGGCGGTGATCTGGGTGTAACCGAGATTGATCTGGGCGGTTTGGACCACGGCTTGAGCGGCCTGGACCCGCGCGACGGCGGAATCGTGGTTTTGGGTCTGATTCTGGTACTCCTGCTGGCTGACGGCGCCACTCTTGACCAGAGCCGCGTAGCGGTCGAGATCCTGCTTGGCCTTGATTTCCTGGGCCTGGGCGCTGGCCAGATCGGCCTTGGCTTTGTCGAGATCGGCTTGGAAGGTTTTGGGGTCGATCTGAAAGAGAAGATCACCCTGATTGACGTGGGAGCCTTCCGTGTAGACTTGTTTGACGAGATACCCGGAAACCTGAGCGTGGATCTGGGCGTTCGTGAAACCATTGAGAGTGGCGATGGCTTCGCTAAAAATAGGAACATCCGCTTCGGTGGCTTCGGCGACGAGGACGACCGGTGGCGGCGGCGGGGCGGCGGCTTCCTTTGGGCCGCAGGCCGTGGGAAAGAAGAGCGTGGCCAGGGCGAGAAACAAGAGGCGTGAAGACGTTTTTTTCATGTCGATGCAATAGCTGTGGGGCGCAAAAGAATCGCGAGCATTTTCTGTGCGCCGATGACGCGGACGACCTCGCGAAAAGCAAAATAGGGCACGAGGGCAACAACCATGATGATGGTATACGTGCCCAATTCCATGAGCCTCTCGCCTCCGAGCGTTTGGGAGAAGGTCTTGCCTTGGAACAAGCCTCTGATTCCTTCTTCCAGCATGCGAAACACGAGCAGCAGCAGACCGAAGATGACCGATTTGATGAAGACGCGAAAGAGGGGTGGACGATGATGAAGAACGTCCCCGACCCGGAAAAATTCGAGAACAACAATGACTTTGCCCAAAACGAAGGCGTTAATGATGGCGAGAAGCTGGCCGGAAAGAGGGCTGATCTCCAAAAGGAATGCTTTGTGCAGGGCGAAAAGGCTCGTGAATATCCAAGTGTAAAGAAAAATGCCGCCGAAATTTTTTGCTTCGCGGCGGATGTTTTCCTTGAGTTTTGATAATTTCCCGGCGGCGTCCGCTGGAGGCGCTTCATCCGGGACGGAATGATTTGGTTCCATACTCTGTGGTGGGCAAAACTTAAAATTTCTCCGGAACAAACTTGCGGCCCTCCAAACTGGCGCCGTCGTCATATTCGCCCTTCATGGAGCGTTCCGGCAATTTTACTTTCTTATGGTGTATCTTTTTGTAGGGGAGCAGGCTCAGGATGTGGCTGATGCAGTTGAGCCGGGCTTGCCTCTTATTATCGGAATGCAGGATGTACCAGGGAGCCCATTTGGTGTCGGTGGCCTGAAGCATCAGGTCCCGCGCGCGCGAATATTCAAACCACTTGCTGCGCGAGGGGAGGTCCATCGTGCTGAGTTTCCATTGGCGCAGCGGATCGTCGATGCGGGCCTCGAAACGGCGCTTCTGTTCTTTATCGCCGACCTCCAGCCAGATTTTAATGAGATGGATGCCGCCTTCCACGACGTATTTCTCCACCTCGGGACAGAGATCCAGGAAACGGCGGTGCTGTTCCTTCGAGCAAAACCCCATCACGTATTCAACGCCGGCGCGGTTGTACCAACTGCGGTCAAAGATGACGACTTCTCCGGCTGCGGGGAAATGGTGCATGTAACGCTGCATATACATTTGCGATTTTTCGCGGTCGGAGGGGGCGGGCAGCGCGACTAATCGAAACACGCGCGGACTAACCCGTTCGGTCATGGCCTTGATCGTGCCGCCTTTGCCGGCGGCGTCGCGGCCCTCAAAAATGATGATGACGCGCAGACCTTTGTCTTTGATCCATGCCTGTAAATGGCACAGCTCCACCTGGAGTTTATGCAATTCCTTTTCGTACTCTTTGCGCTTCATTTTTCCTTTTTCTTCCGATTCCGGATGCTCTTCCGATTGTGAGTTTTCGCTCATAACTGAATAGTTTTTCCGTCTTGTCCGTTGACGTTGGTGATTAGGGTTGTTGGTAGCCCACCAAGGGCCTCTCTATTATTCGCTTGGGGTATAAGGAGTGATTTTGGCCCCTTGCAGGCCGAGACCCGCCATTAATCCCTTCTGATTAAAGATAAAAGCGTAAATGTCTTTTTTCATGGTGGTGGTGGTCAGTGTCCTCGCCACGCCGGCGTCAACCACGACGAAACTGGGCCCCACACCGACTTCCCAGCCATTGCTTCGCCGGAGATAATCCATGGCCCGGTGGTTCATGAAGAACAGGGCGTACCCATATTTCTGGACACCGGCTTGCAGGCCGTAAGAGACGGCCGAGGTATTGTAATAACCAAGCGTGTTGCCGTTGCTGATGAGGACGCCGTCGCCGCCCTGCGCGCCGAAAATGAATCCCCCTTTGACCACGGTGGGAAAAACCAGCACGGCCGCCGATTGATAGGCAACTTCGATCGCCTTGGGGTTCTTGGCGTAGAGTTTCTGCAAGGCGATGCGTCCGTCGCGATCGAGTTCGTAGGCCGAAGCCGCCCGAATCGGGGCCGGGAGCATGGCTAGCAAGCCGAACAGGAAAAAGAGAGAGCCAATAAAACGAGTCGAATGCATAGATGATGTTCTCCGCTAGCGCGATGGCCGTCCGGCTTCGCGTCACATTCGCGAAGCCAAACGCATTGTTTTGGTTGCCGCTTATCTCCTTCCTCCCCCTCTACCACCTCCGGCTCTGCCTCCACCGCCTCCTCTGGCGCCTCCGGCTCTGCCGCCGCCACTTCTTCTGGCGCCGCGATTACTTAGCGCAGAGCCGCCGCCAGAGGCGCGGTTTCCGAAACCCCCGCGCTTTGTGCCTTCGCGCGAAAATCCGGAATTGGCCCGGTTGGCGGGCGATTGGCTGGGACGCGTGGATGGCCGCTGTCCACCTCCGCCGTTGGGACGATTGGCGGGTTGTTGGCTGGGGCGAGTGGATGGCCGCTGGCTGGGACGGTTGCCGGGAGTTTGTCCTAGGCCGCGCAATGGATTGTCAAGACGGTTGCCGGGTTTGCTTGAAGGGTCACGTCTATTGCTCGCGTTTTCGCCATAGGGTGTCGGCCTGGGCCTGTTTTGGGGCCTCCAAACTGAACCGTTGCCATTTCCTGGCCGGTTGCCGTTTCCCGGCCGATTGCCGTTCCCCGGACGGTTGATGTTACCGTTACCATTACCATTCCCAATATTGTTGCTGTTATCGATATTGATGTTATTGCCCCCGCCATAACCTCCATCATGCCATCCCTCATTGTGGCAGTAGATGTCGTCGTCATGCCAATCGATCTCGTTGTGGATCCATGCCCCCAGCGCCAAGCCGGCGCCAAAGGTGATCAGGCCGGTGGCCACCACATCGGTTGGTTGTTCGACATAAACTGTTTCAGGCTGATATTGGGGGACATAAACCACGTTAGGTTCGGCAGGCATGATCTGGATGGTTTCGGTTTCTTTCTCCCTGATGATAACCTGCTGGGGTGTGTCTTTGAGACTGCCGACAGATTCGGCCTTGGCGCGCAGGCGCTGCACCGAGTCGAAAACATCCTGGGGCTGCGCAATGAAAGCGTCGCCCAACTCAGTGGTCCAATCCAATTTTTCATCCATCATTTTGACCACGTCGGGGTAGCGGGCGAGGGCCTTGACGCTCTCTTCCCATGGCTGTTGGTCGACTTTTTCCGGATCCTTTTTTGCGGCCAAGTAACGGGCGGCCAGGACAATATCGGAGGGCGAAGTGGCGGCCGGGAGAATTTGTGCCAACAAGGGATCTGGATAAAGCGCGATCGGGGCCAAAAGCGTGTCCAGCTCTTCCGCGGAACGGATGCGGGCGGGCGCAGGCGCTTCCGCAGAAGTTTCTTCCGGTGCCGCCGCCGGAATGGGAGTTTGTGAGCCAACCATGCCCAGCATGGCCAGCCACCCGATGAGGAGGTGAATTTTTGCCAGCATGCGACCAAACTAATCGCAGACTATCACCGGGCGAAATAGGACCTTGGTCGTACAGCTATTTTAATCTTACCGTTAATTTGAATTAAATAGACTTGTCTTAATCTTTATCGACGAGGTAGCGTTTATTTGCGGCAAGAGGCGATTAGCGCCGGGGACCCGGTTCATTTATTGATCGAAAGAAAAACGGAAGAGGAAATTATGATCTCCAGATCATCCAAACCTTTGCCGTCCTGGCCGGCAGAGAGTCTTGCTTACATCGTGGATGATGATGAGTCGATTTGCCGAAGCCTCTTGCGTCTCTTTCATTCCACTCAGTTGCCGGCGCGGAGTTTCACCTCCGCGCAAGCTTATCTCGAACAAGCGGCGGTCCACACGGGGCCATCGTGTCTTGTTCTTGACGTGCAGTTGCCGAAGTTCGGCGGCCTTGAACTCCAAAAAACGGTTACGGAACGGGAGACGCAGATTGTTTTTCTGACCGGCCACGGCGATGTGCCGATGTGCGCGGAAGCCATGAAGGCTGGAGCGTCCGATTTTTTGACCAAACCTGTGGATGGCGTGGCGCTTTTAGTGGCGGTTGCCCGCGCGCTGAACCGGTCGGCGGAGATTTGCCGGGCCAAAGCCCGGAAGACCCTGTTAAGGGCGCAGTTCGATCAGCTAACGCCCCGCGAATTCGAAGTTATGCGGGGAATCGTCGCCGGGCTGCTCAACAAACAGATCGGGGCGGAACTCGGCATGGCAGAAAAGACGGTCAAAATTCATCGCGGCCGGGTGATGGAAAAGATAGGCGTTGCCTCCGTGGCGGATTTGGTGCGGCGGGCGCAGGCGGTGGGTGTCAGTCCTTCCGCTACGCGCGCTTCGTCCGGAAACCTCATTTCCTGTCATTAAATCCATAGACGCCCCGGCGGACACCGGCCATGAAAGCAACGAAAGACAAACCAGAAGCCGATTTCCTGCGGAATGAGATGGAAACGGCGGGGCGGGGGTGGAGGAATGAAGCCAACGCTTTGAAAGCCGCGCTCGATGAACATGCGATCGTCGCGATCACCGATCCGCAAGGCCGGATCATTTATGTGAACGATAAATTTTGCGCCATCTCCCAATACTCACGGGAGGAATTACTCGGGCAGGATCATCGCATTATCAATTCGGGGCACCATCCGAAGATTTTTTTTCGCGATCTCTGGAACACCATTTCGCGCGGGCATCCCTGGCATGGCGAGATCAAAAATCGCGCCAAGGACGGTTCCTTTTATTGGGTGGCCACCACCATCGTGCCCTTTTTGGGCCCGGGCGGCAAACCAAGGCAGTACGTGGCCATTCGCGCCGATATCACCGAGCAAAAGCGCGTTGAGGCCGAGCTGGCGGAGAAATTGCGCCTGCAACAGCTCCTCGCCGAACTTTCGGCGCGCTTTGTCGCGCTTTCGTCCGGGCAGGTGGACGAGGCCATCGCGGAAGCCCTGCGCCTGATCGTCAAAACGCTCGGGCTGGACCGGAGCACGCTTTGGGTGGTCGCGGAAGACCGGCCAGGTTTAATCCTGGCCCAATACTGGCAGCGCGCGGGCTGGCCGCCGCTTCCCGAACTATTGGAAGTCCACGAGGATCTTCCCTGGGCTTTTGAAAGACTAACGCGCGGGGAATCCTTTCACTTCGCAAGTCTGGACGAGTTGCCGCCGGAAGCGGCGCGGGATGTGGAAACATTCCGCCGGTATGGCACGAAATCGACGATGGCCACACCGTTTACCGCCAACCGGAAGGTTTTCGGCGCGCTGGCCTTCACCATGCTGGACAAGGAGCGCAGATGGCGAGCCGATGAAATTACCGAATTAAAGCTGGTGGCGCAAATCATCGGGAATGTGATCGGACGGCAGCGGGCGGAAAACCGGGCGGATCAATTGCGTTTGGAAATAACCCATAGCTCGCGCGCGGCCGTGCTCGGCGAATTTACCGCGGCGCTGGCCCACGATTTGAATCAGCCTCTCGCGGCCATTCTCAGCAACGCGCAGGCCGCGGGCCGGTTTATGGGCGGCGGCGTCATCGATCCGGCGGAAATTCACCCCATATTTGACGATATCATCCGCGACAGCAAGCGCGCGGGCAAGGTGATCCATAACCTGAGGAGCATGCTGAGCCACGCCCCGGCCGAGCGCGAAGCGTGCTGCCTCAATGAGCTGACGCAGGAGGTGGCGGCCTTTCTGCGCGGGGAATTAATCGGACGGGAAGTCGAACTGCGTTTTGCCCTCGCTTCGGCGCTTCCGCCGGTGCTGGCGGCACGGGTCGAATTGCAGCAGGTCCTGGTGAATCTCCTGCTCAATGCGGCCCAGGCGATGAAGGAGACGCCGCCAAAACTGCGTCATATCGGGATTGAGACCAGCTCCGACGACACGATGGTCACGGTGCGCATCCAGGACCACGGTTGCGGTATTCTGCCGGAGCGTTTGGGGTCGATTTTCAACCCATTCTACACGACGAAATCTTCCGGCCTCGGAATGGGGCTCGCCATTTGCCGCCGGCTTATCGAGGGGCAGGGGGGACGCATTGAAGCCAGGAACGATCCGGGCGGCGGCGCCATCTTCTCGTTTTCATTGCCAGCCCTGGCGGGCCCGGATGCGGCATAGGACCTTGGTCTGATGGTGGGATTGGGGGTCTTGTGGAAAATGAGGCCGTTGATCCATGCCTCCATCTCCCATTCAAGTTTATGTCGTGGACGACGAGCCTTCGGTCTGCATCGCTTACGCGCGTCTGTTGCGTTCGGCAAAGATGCAACCGAGGACATTTTCGTCGGTGGAAGAATTGTTGCAGGCGGACATTTCCCGCCACAATGCCTGCGTCATTTCCGACGTGCGGATGCCCGGGGCCAGTGGTTTTACTTTACCGGCGCTGCTGGCCCAGGCTGGATACCGTCTGCCCGTGATTTTAGTCACCGCTTTCGATACGCCTTCCATGCGTGACCTGGCGCAACAAGCCGGGGCGGCGGCTTATTTCCGCAAACCGGTCGATGACCAGGCTCTGCTCGACGCCATTGTCTGGGCGCTGGGCCAGCACGAAAATAATCGATCGGAGAATTGACCGGCCCATCGCTCTCCATCTTAACTTTTAACTTTTCCAGAACTTATCTCAAAATTAACCAGGGGCGCCTTGCGCGCGTCCATCCCGTCATCATGCACCGCTATCCGTTTATCATCGCCATGGCTCTCATTTCGTTCCTCGCCCTGCCGACGGTCCAGGCCTCGAGTTTTACCAAGGGCCGCGAAGTTGCGCCGTTCACCTCGGGGTTAAAGCCGGGCGAATATGTCTGGAAGCCCGAGATATCGCCCGCGGGGCCGGTGGTGATTCTTGTCAGCTTGCCGGATCAAATCATGTATGTGTATCGCAACGGGGTGCGCATCGGGAGGTCGACGGTGAGCACCGGCGCCAAGGGGCACGCCACGCCGACGGGCGTGTTCACGATTCTGCAAAAGAAAGTGAGGCACGAATCGAGCATCTACAAGGGCGCGCAGATGCCGCACATGCAGCGCCTCACCTGGACCGGCATTGCCATGCACGCGGGAAATCTGCCGGGTTATCCGGCCTCGCACGGGTGCGTGCGTTTGCCGGAGGATTTCGCGGAAAAGCTCTATTCGGTAACGACTCTCGGCACGGTCGTCATCATCGCCGGCAACAAATCGGGACCGGATATGACCACCAAACCCGGGTTGCTTTTTTCCAGGAAGAAAAACGAAACGGCGCCCGCGGGCGCGGTTGTGTGGAAACCGGAGAGAGCGCCGTCGGGGCCGGTGTCGGTCATGGTCAGCGTGGCGGATGGCCGGGTTTACGTCTATCGCGATGGCGTTGAGATCGGGCGCGCGCCGGTTCGCGGGCTGAGAGGCATCTCCGGTTCGTATGCCTACTCGGCATTGGCGGCCACCGACGGGAGTGGAC
>DATJMI010000146.1:0-4492 GCA_035508775.1 Methylacidiphilales bacterium | reverse complement strand
CATTCGACCGCGGGATTGCATTGGCCCGTAAGAATCCGTGCGTCGTCATCGCTGTTTTCTCAGGGTTTCTCCGTGCTCACAGTGGTTAAGGGCCTTCGCGAGGTCTATAATCGCCAATTCGCTCCTACACGTGCGCGTTCTGATCATCAGCGATATTCACGCCAACCTTGAAGCCCTCGAGGCCTGTCTTGCTGCCGCTCCGCCGCACGATATCGTGGTGAATCTCGGAGACCTGGTCGGTTACGGCGCCAGCCCGAATGAGGTCATCCAGCGCTCGCAGGGCCTCGGAGAAATCTTCGTCCGCGGCAACCACGATAAGGCCGTTACCGGACTCATGGACCTCAAAGACTTCAACCCCGTCGCCGCCATCGCGGCTGAATGGACACGGGATCAGCTCACGCCTGAGAGCATGGAGTGGCTACGTGCATTGCCCCAGGGTCCGGTCGATCTGGGGGGAGTTCCGCGCGTTCAACTCGTGCATGGCTCGCCTATTGACGAAGACGATTACGTCGTTACCGTACGAGACGCCGTCGAACCGCTGCTCACCACCCATGCCCGCATCACCTTTTTTGGCCACACTCATCTGCAGGGCCTCTTTGAAACCAACGACGTTCAACTGGAAGCTTTTCGACCTGCCTACAAGACGGTGGGGCAAAGCGAAATCAGCGAATTCCCCCTCAAGAAAGAATTACGCTATATGGTGAATCCCGGCTCCATTGGCCAGCCTCGCGATGGCGATTGGCGGGCCGCGTTCGCCCTGTTCGACTCAGACGCCAACGTGCTTACTTTTTGCCGCGTGCCGTATAGCCTTCAGTCGGCGCAGGAACGTATTCTCGCCGCGAATCTTCCGCCACGTCTTGCCACCCGTCTGGCAATGGGACGGTGAAATGTGACCTGTAAAGGAAAACCCATGTTCAAGGTGGTCCTCAGTCGGAGCCGTTTGTTGCCCGTAATTCTTCTTCTCGCCAGTCTGTCTGATGCCTCGGCCCGCGTTCGCAGCTTTGATCAGGTTGCCATTTCGCCTGATGGCACCCGCGTGGCTTGGGTCTCATCGGCTGAAAATGCGGCTGGCGAAGACATCGGGGGTTCGGCCATCTATATCACTGATCTGCGCTCGCCGGGTTCGAAACCGCAGCGTATCTCGGCTGTCGCAGGCAATGCCGCGGCCACCGAAAACCACATCGCATGGTCGCCGGATAGCAAACAACTGGCGTTCCTTTCGGATATCGGGACCGACTCCCAGCCGCAGCTTTATGTTGCGCAAGTTGCCACCGGCGCTTCCCGCAAGCTCACCACCCTGACCGGTTCCCTCGCCGATCCGGCGTGGTCTCCTGATGGCAAATCCATAGGGTTTTTGTTTACAGAAAACGCACCGCGCGCCGATCCATTGCTTCCTATACCGCCCGAAACCGGCGTGATCGCGAATAAAGTCTATGAACAGCGGCTTTCGGTTGTCGATATTGCCTCCGGCACGGTCACGCAACTCTCACCATCCAACATGTACGTCTACGAATTTGATTGGTCTCCTGATAGTGCCGGTCTCGCGCTGTTGGCCGCTCCCGGCGCTGGAGACGCCAACTGGTATGTGGCGCAGCTCTATACCCTGACTCTTGCTTCTCCTGTCCTCAAGCCCATTTTCAAGCCTCGCCTTCAAATTGCGGGACCGCGCTGGTCTCCGGACGGCAGAAACATCGCGGTCATCTCAGGAATCATGAGCGATGAAGGATTCGTGGGTGGCGAGATTTTCGTCGTGCCCGCTGCTGGCGGGCCTGCACGCGACGTCACCGCCGGGGTCCCGTCCTCTCCCACCAATCTGTACTGGCGTGGATCCAATGAAATTCTTTTCGCCGAAAATGTCGATGGCCAGGCGGGAATATCCATGGTGCAGATCGGAAGCGGCAAGATCTCCAACTTATGGACTTGGCCCGGAGTTATTGCGACGGATGTTTATCGCTCGGCCATTGATGTATCCCTTTCTGCCGATGGACTACAGTCTGCCGTTATCCGTCACTCATGGACACAGCCGCCCGAAATCTGGGCCGGCCCTATCGGCAAGTGGGAGCAAATCACTCACAGCAATTCTGGAGTCGTTCCCACTTGGGGTGAACCGAAGAGCCTTCACTGGTCGAACGACGGCATGAAGATACAAGGTTGGCTGATTTATCCGGTGAACTACGATCCCAGCCGCCGCTATCCCATGATCGTTGTCGCCCACGGTGGCCCTGCGACCGCTGTCTATACCGGATGGCCTGAAGAGTTCTTCAATATGCTGGAGCTTTCCGCGCGCGGCTACTTTGTATTCAACCCGAACCCGCGCGGCAGCCTTGGTTTTGGGGAAAAATTCGCGGAAGCTAACGTCAAAGACTTCGGCTATGGCGATTTTCGCGACATCCTCGCCGGGGTTGACGAAATCGTCAGAACCCTACCGGTCGATGACGACCGCATCGGTATTACCGGCTGGAGTTACGGCGGATACATGACGATGTGGGCGGTCACTCAGACCCAACGCTTCCGCGCCGCCGTGTCGGGCGCCGGCCTCGCCAACTGGCAGAGCTATTACGGCCAGAATGATATCGATGAATGGATGATTCCGTACTTTGGGGCATCGGTGTATGACGATCCCGCGGTTTATGCACGCTCGGCGCCGATCACGTTCATCAAGAACGTGAAAACTCCGACTCTGGTGCTCGTCGGTCAATATGACGGCGAGTGTCCGGCGCCGCAGTCACGTGAATTCTGGCACGCGTTGAAGACTTTCGGCGTGCCGACGCAGCTTGTAATTTATCCCGGAGAAGGCCACGTCTTTATCCAGGCCGAACATCAGCGCGATGTGATGGAACGGTTGGTGGCGTGGTTCGATCACTATTTGAAACCGAAGGGCGAAAACTGAAAACAGAACTCGAAATAGGAAATTTGTCAGAAAGAATCCGATGCCAGCCAGCCAAAATTTACCCGCACGTGGTCAGCCCGCGAATTACCTGGTCGCGTACACCGATGGCGGCGCGCGGGGAAACCCTGGCCCATCCGGCTATGGCGTCGTCATTCAGGACCAATCGGGAAAGAAGATCGCGGCGCTCAGCCAGTATCTCGGCCACCAGACCAATAATTTTGCTGAATATCAAGGTCTTATCGCGGCGCTCGAATACGCCGTGAGCCACGGCCACAAAGCATTGAAAGTCGTCAGCGATTCAGAGCTGCTCGTGCGCCAGATCAATGGCATTTACAAGGTTAAAAATGAAACCCTCAGAGACTTGCACGGTCGCGCCACCGAAATGATTCGTCAACTTGACTGGTTTTCGATTGTCCACGTGCTGCGCGGGAAAAATCAGGAAGCCGATGCCCTCGCCAACGCTGCCATGGATCAGGGTATGGGCGCGCGCGTCCCCGCGCGTACAACTTCCGCTACACAAAATCAGGAATTCAATGGCATCGTCCGAAACGGTAAAATTGAATTGCTGGATGGGGAACTACCCGATGGCACCCCCGTCCAAATCCGCATAAAGAAGTAAATCTTTCTGTGTTTCTCCGTGCTCCTTGGGGTCAAAGGCCTTCTCTGCGCGCTCGGAGGCGTTTCCTCCGCGAACTCTCGTTAAAAGCCCTTCCCAGCTACGGTACGCTCTCGCTTGCTTCCTCTGACTTCGCGCTCTCATTGCCGCGAATATCCACCGCTGTCACCAAGTAAATATAGCGATGCCCTGATGCCACCTGATTGTCCCTGAAGGCTGGCGTCTTTACGAGACCCTCATTAATTTTGACTTCTTTCCCGCCTTCGTTTCGGTATACGTTATATCCCGCCAAATCGGCATCCGTATCCGGCGCCCAGATTAAATCTATGAAAGATTTTTGTCCTGGCCCCGAAAACGCGGCCTGGAGCCCTGAGGGCACGGCCGGCGGAAAGACATCGTGTGCGAAGACTTTCACCGCCGGCGAGTCGTCGCTTTCAAACTCGACATTTTTCCCGTTAATCACGAGTTCCGTCACCACCGTCGCTCGGTACAAGTAGGTTTTTTCCCACTCAAAACTGTGATCGACCAAACGCTCGCTTCCCCAGGGAGCTTCCCCTGCCACTGTGTCAGTTGTCGTACCCTCCGCCCGCCGGTAAATGCGGTAAAAGTGCTTGCCGGGGCTCTCGGCAACCGCCCGCCACTTCATAGCCACGCCATCAGCCGTGATACTGACGTCAAAGTCGCCCGGAGCCTCAGGCGCAGTCACTTCCGGCACGGCAACCACATTCGAAAGTCCCGCGCTGCGTTCATTGCCATTCAGCACCGAGACCGCGTAATAAATCTCGGCTTCTGGATTGCTGCTTAACGACGTCGCGGTTAGCGTATCGACATACGTCTGCTGCGTGGTCGCTCCGGGTTGCCCTAAATTTTGCGGCGCACCCACCGTACCCACGGGCGGACCACACTCTGCCATCGCCGCGCTGCCGCTCCTGCAAACTTGCGTATGCCCCAGGTGCTTAAGCTCCAGCGAATCGGTGCTTCGGGCA
>DATJMI010000145.1:0-22105 GCA_035508775.1 Methylacidiphilales bacterium | reverse complement strand
AAGAACTCATGCCCGCGGAAGCGGAAATCCCCCGTTATCTGGGAGGTGCCATGCCCGCCGGCCTGGAAGTCAACGCCGCCGATCTTGCCATTGCTTTGAAGGCCGCCGCCGGCACTCATTCAGTGCGCCGTCTGGCGCTTGAATTAAATCTGGATGAAATCATCGTGCGTTACACCATCGCCCGTTTGCGGGCGGCGGGCCTCGTGGAAATTATCGGCCGGGACGACACCATGCCCGATCCGTCCTCCCTCCCTCCGCCTTCCCTCTCAAAAACCGGTCCGATTCCCGGTTCCCCCAACAGCACACCCTCCGGCCAGCCCCGTTATTGGCGCGGACGAAAGATCTAAGGATAGACTGCCAGCAGCCAAATCACCCAGATCAAAGAGTTCACGCCAGCGGCGTGGGCCATCCATAGAGATGCTTTTTCATTTCAGTATGGGGTTACAACATGAGCATATTGAGACAACCAAAAATATGAATCGTTATTTAGCTTCGTTGGAAGTGCATTAAAGCCCGAAAAACTAGGAGCGCCTGCTCCGGTATACGACGAACGCCATCATGGCCAGCGCAATGAAGCTATCCAAACGGGAAGGTTCGGGCACGAACTCTGGACATACCATGACATTCCCCATGACCATATACGTGTAGTTTGGAATATTGACGCCTGAGGGATTGGGATTCGGCAGCTGGGAATTAATATCGAGATTAAATTGCCCGTTCCCAACCATATTGGCCAAATCCGCGTTGGGCAGATTCATCGTAATTGTCGAAGCGGAACTGTTGGGCAGCGGTGTGAAATTATCGGCGTTAAAGGAAACTGTCGCATTTTGCGCCAGGGGAGCGGAACCGGTATAGTTGTCGGTTTCCGTAAGCTGGGCGGGAGGATAGTTGACATCGCTAAGGCTGATAAAATCGACAAAAGTGGCCTGAGGAATGATGGGCGTCGAACTTGCTCCTTGAAATTGTCCCGTAGCGTCGACGCTGGTGACAGTCATCGTAATCATCACGCCTTCCAGCCCGGTGAGGGTGGGAAAATCATTAAACCGCAAATTATCGTCGCCATTGTTGGTGATCGAGAAGGGATCGGTTTGGCAATCCTGTCCTATTGCCTTTGATGAAAACCCGACTGATAAAGCGGCAAAGATCACGAGTAGTTTCAGCAAATTCCTTTTCATGGCTTTGATTTTTTTGCAGAGTAATGCCAGCGGGGCAAATGAATACTCTCACGCCAAAAGGGAATCAAGATATAATGGGTTACAATCTCTCATGTTCATGTAACGATTTCGCTTCAAAATCGAGTCGATCCACAAGAGATTATATATAAAAAATTTCACTTCTTATTCTGCGTCATCATCATTCGCGTAAAAATCCACCGCCCGTGTTGAGAGGCTTTCCCAACCACCAAATGGGCAATTTTCTCTTGTCACAACGAACCGGAATTGCGCTTCGTGCCCCGCGTTGATGGGAGTTCGATGCTTCTAAAGCAAAAGCAACGCCGGTTTTTCGAGGAGTTCCCGCAATTCTTTCAGGTAGGTTGCGCCGACCGCGCCATCCACAACGCGGTGATCACACGATAGGGTGATGCTCTGGCGATGCCCGGCGATAATTTCATCGTTGGATCCGACGACGGCTTTCTTGACGATATTGCCAACAGCGAGAATAGCGGCCTGGGGCGGATTGATGATGGCGCTGAAGCGGTCAATGCCAAGCATACCGAGATTGGAGACGGTGAAAGTGCCACCCTGAAATTCCTCGGGTTTGAGCTTGCCTTCGCGCGCCTTGGCGGCGAGCGCCTTGGCTTCAGCGTTGATCTGGAGAAGCGACTTGTTCTGGGCCTCACGGATGATGGGGGTAATGAGCCCCTCGGGAATGGCAACGGCAAAGGAAAGCTGGACGTCGGCGAATTGCCGGATCGAATCGCCTTCAAAAGAAGCGTTGACGGAGGGAACGCGGCGGACGGCTTCAGCGGCGGCCTTGAGCACAAAGTCGTTCAGGCTGAGTTTAACAGGCGGATTGAGCTTGCCGAGAGCGTCGTTCAATTGCGCGCGTAAGTCGAGAAGCGGCTTGGCGTCGATTTCGATTTCTAGGTAAAAATGAGGAATCTGCGTTTTGCTTTCGAGGAGCCGCTTGGCGATCACCGACCGCATCGTGCTGAGTTTCTGAACGCCTTCCTTAGCGATTGGACCGCGCGGATGGATTGACGAACCGCCGGCAACACGGCCATTGGCCGGCGCATTAAGGACATCTTTTTTGACGATGCGCCCGCCCGGACCGGAGCCAGTGAGAATGGCGAGATTGATCCCTTCAGCCTTGGCGATTTTTTTGGCCAGCGGAGAAGCTTTAATCCGGGAACCGCCGGAGGGCGCAGCATGGGAGGCCGGCACGGGAGTGGCCGTTGCGGGAGCTTTGGTTTCTTCTTTTTTGGGAGGAGGGGCGGCGGCCGCCTCCAGCTTGGCCGGTGCGGAAAGGTCGATGGCTTCGTCTTTGGCGCCGATGATGCCGATGCGGGTGTTGATCGGAACCTTCTCGCCTCCCTGAATGAGAATTTTGCGGAGGATGCCCGCATCGAAAGCTTCCAGGTCCATGGTGGCCTTGTCGGTTTCGACTTCGGCAAGAACGTCGCCCTGTTTAATGGCGTCGCCTTCCTTTTTGATCCATTTCACCAAGGTACCCTCGGTCATGGAGGGACTGAGCGCGGGCATGAGAATGTCTTTGGCCATAAGATGATCAGGTAAGGGATTCGCCGGGCTTGAGCCGAATCAATTGCGTTCGAATCTTGTACCGGACCAGTTCTTTTTCAAGCGCATCCGGCGTTCCAGGTGGCATGCCGTTCCAAGTACCCCAGTGGCAGCCAATGGCAAAGGCGGGTTTGAGGAGATTCAGGGCATAAGCCGCCTGCTCGGGGCCCATGGTGTAGAAATCTCCAATGGGAAGGATGACGAGATCGGGCTTATAGAGATCATGAATGATCTGCATGTCCATGATAACAGCCGTATCGCCCGCATTATAAATGGTGAAGCCGTTGGCGTAGCGCAAAACGTAGCCGATGGGAAAGCCTAGGGCGCGGTGGCCGTTGCCCTCCTGGATGGAACTGGTATGAGCGGCCGGAACCATGGTGATGCGAACGTCCTGAACGGCGATGGTGCCGCCGGTATTCATTCCGACGACCTGACTGTCGGTCACACCATGTGTTTTGAGCCAAAGTCCTATCTCAAACTGGGAGATAATTTTTAGTGCCGGATCGGCCTTGAGCAACGGCAAGGCGTCGTCGAAATGATCGCTGTGAGGGTGGGTGACAAGGACGGCATGGTAGGCGCCGGGAGTGGTGACTTCCGCCTGGAGTTCTTTGGGAAATGCTGGATTGTTGGCGATGAAAGGATCGATCAGAAACTTCTGGCCGTTCGGACCGAAGAGATCGAAAGTGGCGTGGCCCAGCCACCGGGCCTTCATGCCATCGGGCAAAAGCTTACTGCTCATGGCGGCTAAGCCAGGACTTCCCTGATGGCGGCAATGATGCGGTCCTCGTTGGGCAAAACAGCCTGCTCGAGCTTGCCACTGTAGGGCTGTGGAACATCGAGAGACGTTACGCGATGGACGGGAGCATCGAGGTCATCGAAAAGTTCGCGCTGAATCTGGTAGGCAACCTGCGCGCCCCAGCCGGCAAACGGTTTGTTTTCTTCGACGATAAGGACTCGATTGGTCTTGGCGACGGAATTGGCGATGGTGGCGAAGTCGAGCGGCTTGATGGTGCGCAGGTCGATGACTTCCCCGGAGATGCCTTCGGCCTCGAGTTGCTTGACGGCGTTGAGCGCGCGATGAGTGGAACCGCTGTTGCTGATCACGGTCAGGTCGCCGCCCTCGCGGCGAATACAGGCCTGGCCGATGGGGGTGAGATATTCGCCTTCGGGAACTTCGTCTTCGTAGCCGTAGAGCTTTTCGTTTTCAATAAAGCAAACGGGATTATTGCTGCGAATCGCGCTTTTGAGCAGGCCCTTGGCATCATCGGGAAAGGCGGGTGTGATCACGGTCAGGGCGGGAACGTTGGCATACCAGTTCTCGGGCGTATGGGAATGGGTGGCCCCGACCTGAAGGCCGCCGCCGGATGAACCGCGAAAGACAATGGGAATGGAGAATTGGCCGCCGGACATGTAGCGAATCTGGGCGGCGTTGTTGACGATCTGATCGTAGGCCACCAGGGAAAAACTCCAGGTCATAAACTCCACCACCGGACGCAGGCCATACATGGCGGCCCCGATGGCCAGACCACTAAAGCCACACTCGCTGATGGGAGTGTCGATGACGCGTTTGGGCCCGAACTTTTTGAGCAGGCCCTCGCTGACTTTGTAGGCACCATTGTATTCGGCCACCTCTTCGCCCATGAGCATGACGCGTTCGTCGCGTTCCATTTCTTCGGAAAGGGCCTGGTTGAGGGCTTTGCGATAAGTCAATGTGGGCATGGAAATATTCCGGGTGATGAAAATGTTTCTCAGTTTCGTCCGGTCTAACCGCGCGGATTGGGACGAAACTCGGGGATTTGGTCTTCGGGCGTGAAAATGTCCTCGAAAACAGTTTCCACTTCGGGCTCGGGACTCGCCTCGGCGAAATCGTAGGCGGCTTGGGCGATGGCCGTGGTTTCCTCGTCGATGGCGTTAAGACTTTCCTCAGTGGCGGCCCTCTGTTCGAGGAGGCGCGCTTTGTAAATCTCGATCGGATCGGCCTTGCGGCGGGATTCGATTTCCTCCTTGGTGCGGTAGTGGCCGGGATCCGACATCGAATGGCCAAAATAACGGTACGTGCGGATCTCCATCAGGGTCGGCTGGCTTTCCGTGCGGGCGAGAGAAACAGCCTCGAAAGTCTTGGCGCGAACGTCGTCGATATCCATGCCGTTGGCCTGAATGGCGGCCATATCAAACGCGCCGGCCCGTTTGGTTAGCGGATCTCCGGCGGAAGAACGGGCGATGCAGGTACCCATGGAGTATTCGTTGTTCTCGATGATAAAAATAACCGGGAGCTTCCAGAGCGCGGCGAGATTCATCGCTTCATGCACCCCGCCCTGGTTAATGGCGCCGTCACCCATGTAAGCCAGCGTGACGCGATTGGTTCCGAGATATTTCTGGGCGAAAGCCAGGCCGGCACCGAGAGGAACCTGGCCCCCCACGATGCCATGGCCGCCATAAAAATGCTTTTGGGCATCGAAAAAGTGCATCGATCCCCCCTTGCCCCGGGAACAGCCGGTGATTTTACCGAAAAGCTCGGCCATACAGGCGTTGGGATCGACGCCACGAACGAGAGCGTGGCCATGATCGCGGTAAGCGGTGATGACGGCGTCATCAGGGTTGAGAACGGAAATGGTGCCGACGGCAACGGCTTCCTGGCCGTTGTAAAGATGGCAGAACCCTTTGATTTTGAGTTGGGTGTAGGCCTGCCGGGCTTTTTCCTCAAACCGGCGGATCAGGAGCATTTGGCGATAAAGGGCAACTTTTTGCTGAGGCTGAAGATCGGGAAGGCGGGATGATCCGTTGGCTTTGGGGTTTTTTACGTCGGCGTCAGCGGCAGGCATATATATCGCGGGGAATATGCCCGCGAGCGTCGCAATTATCAAGCCGGTTTACGAAGAAAAGTAATCGGGGCTACCGTGGCTGTGCCTCGCCACTTATCACCCTCTGGTTAACCTGGATGGAAGACTATTTGCCATTAAGTCTTTTTAAAGTTAGATTAGCCCTCTGGATGAGGCCAACTTCGGTTGAGGCAATCATTTCGATAACCGGGCCGGTTTATAATTTTAAGGCCCTGGCGGTCCTTTTTGGTTTTTGGACGGTCCTGGCCATTCTCCGGGCAGAGGCGGCTGACTGGACCACCACGGACGGAAAGGTCTACCAGGAAGTTATGGTGGTCAAAGTGGAAGATGATGCCGTGACCATCCTGTATAAAGACGGCGGCGCCCTGATACCGTTGGTCAAGCTGCCATCCGAATTGCAAAAGAAATTTCATTACGATCCCGAGAAAGCAAAAATTGCCGCCGAGGCGAGAGCCAAGCGGGATGCTCAAAATGCCGCCGCTCTCCAGGCGGAAAAAGACGAGACGCAAAAAATTGAGCAGCAGAAGCTCGCCGATGAAGCCAAGGCGCAGCAACAGCAACAGGCCGGACAAGCGGGACATTGAAGCCGGAAGAGTTGCCGGTTTCAAAAATCGCCGATTCTCTCTCTGATTCGCTGAATGGCCCAAAGAGCATGCTCCCGCACCAGCGGCTCTTCGTGACGCGAGGCTTTTTCGAGAGCAGGCAGATCGCCGGCGTCGCCTATATTGCCCAGCACGACGCAGACATTGCGCAGCAACCCGCGCCGCTTGACCCGGAGAATGGGGCTGCGTGCAAACCGGCGTTTGAATTCACCCGCGGTCATATTGAGAAGCGCGTGGAGCCGGTCGCGCGTGGCATCTTCCTCCGGCGCCAGAAACCGGCTTTCCCGCGTAACACGGGCAAAACGGTTCCACGGGCAAACATCGAGACATTCATCGCAACCGTAAATGCGGTCTCCGATCAGCGGGCGCAACTCTTCCGGAATGGCGCCCTTCAACTCGATGGTGAGATAGGCAATGCAGCGCCGGGCATCCAATTGGTAGGGCGCGGGGATAGCCCCGGTCGGACAGGCGGCAAGACAGCGGGTACAGGAACCGCAGTGATCGCGCTGCGGCGCATCGGGCGTGAGATCAAGAGTCGTGATAATTTCCCCCAGCAGCAGCCACGGACCGAATTTGGTATCGATCAGCATTGTGCTTTTGCCCTGCCAGCCAATCCCGGCCCGTCCAGCCAGGGGTTTCTCGAGAATGGGTCCCGTGTCTACATAGATTTTGGCCTGGCCTCCGGCCCGGATAAGTTCCGCGGCGAGGGTTTCGAGTTTTTCCTGCAAAATGGCGTGGTAATCATCTCCCAGGGCATAACGGGCGATGCGTCCCCTCCCCGCTGGTTGCGGCTGCCAGTAATTGAGACCGGCGACAATGAGGCTGCGGGCGCCGGGCAACACGGCGCGAGGGTCCGCGCGACGGATGGGATCACGCGCCAGCCACGCCATTTCTCCCGCTTTGCCTTCCGCAACCCATTGACGATAAAAACCGGCATGACGGCTCGGATCGGCACTTGTAATTCCGCAGACATCAAGACCTAAGGCGGCGGCGCGTTTTTTGACCGCGGCGGCGTCAGGCACGGAAACGGAAGCATTCATTCATAAGCCCCGCGCAGCGTTACGATGGCCTTGGCCACGTCATCCGGTGTGTGCGAATCGGTTTCGACGCGATAATGCGCCAGGCCATAGTAGGTGCCACGCCGTTCCAGGAGATCGCGCACGGTCTGCTGAAGATCAATCCCGGGAATGCTAAGGAGCGGGCGCGAGGCGGCGGCTTTTTGGAGCCTGGAACAAATGACTTCCAGCGTGGCGGAAAGATAGACGACAACAGTTTCAGCCAAAAGCAGTTCCCGCGTCGCGGGCCATTGGAACGCCCCGCCACCGAGGGAAAGAACGGCGGGAGGTTCTTTGATAATTTGAGCGATGAACTCGCGCTCAACGCGGCGAAAATAGGCCTCGCCCTTGTCGATGAAAATATCGCCTATTTTCGTGCCCTCCTTCTTTTCGATGAGCTCATCGATCTCGATCACGCGGCGGCCCAGCCGTTCCGCAAGCCGTGGCGCGACGGTGCTTTTTCCGGCGCCCATCATGCCGATGAGGGTGACGTGTTTGGCCATGCCTTAATGATGCTTCGGAAAGACGTTTTTGACAACAGGCGATCCCGCTCCCAAGACTGTTCGGAAAAACGGAAACGCCAACTATCCGGGGAGGCTATTGAATGACCAAATCGACCGCCCCCGGCATGGCGTGGCTCATGAAAGCGCGGCAATAATGAATGATGTCGTCGCTGATCCGCATACAGGTTTGCCGCCAGCGTCCGGCGGCATCGAGGATTTTCGTGCAATCGCGCAATCCTTCCAGCCGTACCCCCGCCACCTGAACCTCCAATGCATCGTTCAGGCGCTGCCGGAGCAGCGGGTAAAACGCGATTTCGTAAGGCGCGCGCAAGGCGATCTCCGTCAGGGAGATCGAAACCCGGGGTGGAACAATTTGGCTTTGGCGCGCGATATCGCCGTAGCCGGTGCCTTCCAGGGAACGGCGCACCATTTCTTCAAGATGATCGACCCGCAAAGCGGGAGCAACCCAATCATTCTCGAGATAGCAGGCGATGGCCCGCGCAATATCTGGCGCCAGATGCCAGCGCGGATACCCGGCGGCGGCGGCGGCATGCTCGATCGACTCGGCCAGCCAGCCTTCCGAAAGAGGCACCAGCCGGTTGTTCTTCCAAACAACATGAGGAAGGCGTTGAGGGAGGGCGATCACGGCAAATACTTCAGAGTTTAGGATTCGAGGGTCAGATTCTGCACCTCATTGACGAATTCCTTGATATCGCGGAATTTCCGGTACACCGAAGCGAAGCGAACGTAGGCTACTTCATCGATCCGGCGCAAATGGTGCATAATTTTGTCGCCGATTGCCTTGGTCGGAATCTCGTCGCCATAAACCTTCACCAGTTCGTCGATGATCTCATTGACGGTACGGTCGATTGCTTCCCGGTTCACCGGTCGTTTCTCACAAGCCTTATCGATCCCGGCAGTCAACTTGCGGCGGTCAAAAGTCTCGTAGCGACCATCGCGCTTGAGGACGCGCAAATCGTCCCGTTCAATCTCCTCATACGTGGTAAACCGGTGTTCGCAGACAAGGCATTCGCGGCGACGGCGAATCACGGTTTCATCTTTTATGGCCCGCGAATCGATCACTTTATCATCACGAGCTTGGCATTTAGGGCAACGCATCTACCTGTGGTGGTATCTTGCGTATGAGTATCACAATTGCTGGGGGTGTCAATGGGAGAATTTTCTGTTCCAAATACAAAAAAAACCGCCGGTTCCATTACCGGCGGTTTTTTCCTCTTTCAGGTAAAGTGTTACAATGTTTTTTACGTTATTAACTAGAAGAACCAGATGAGGAATCAGACGATCCTCCGGAAGACGACTTCTTGCTCTTCTTTCCGCCGCCAGCCCCCCCGCTGATTATTTTGGTGGCAGTCATGGTTCCCGACGAATCGGTCTGGTACGTTATAGAGACTTTATCACCCACCGCAAAATCGGAGAGCGTGGCGGGCTTTTTATCCTTGGTGAATGTTGCCGTCGACGAAATGCTAAAGGTACGGGTACCATCCGTTTTATTTTCAATGGAGATGGTGTTGGCGCTCGTGTCGACCGCGGTAATTGTTCCCCTCGCATTGGTCGAACCGGAACTCGATCCCGATCCAGTTCCCGAACTTGAGTTCGAATCAGATGCGGCATAAGTGGTCAAGGGCAGGCTTGCCAAGGCGAGTCCCATCACGGCGGCAAAGGCTGAGGTAAGAAGATGTAATTTCATAAGAAGATTGAATGTTGTGGCGTACTTGGACGTAAAAGACAATCTCAACCTTCAGTTTTTTTGGGCCTGCAATTGACGTTCCCGCGACGCATGTCTAGAACCTTTTACGTTGCATCCAGCAAATCATAGCCTTACAGGAGATACGTCCCCATGAAAATCACCGTTGTCGGAGCAGGTTTTGTCGGCGCCACCGCGGCGCAGCGTTTGGCGGAAAAGGAACTGGGTGACGTTGTTCTGCATGACATCGTGGAAGGCATGCCCCAGGGCAAGGCGCTCGATATGCTTCAGTCCGCCTGCCTGGAAGACTTTGACGGCGACGTCAAAGGCACCAACGATCCGTCCGATTACGCCGGCTCCGACGTGGTCGTCATTACCAGCGGCCTCCCCCGGCAAGCCGGCATGAGTCGCGATGATCTTCTCCTGAAAAACGCCGAGATTGTCGGCGGGGTGGCCGAAAATGTGAAAAAATACGCGCCTGGCGCCATTGTCATCGTCATTAGCAACCCGCTCGATGTCATGACTTATTTAGTGGGAGCGAAAACCGGCTTTCCCAAGGAGCGTGTGATGGGCATGGCCGGCGTGCTCGATTCGGCGCGTTTCCGTTGCTTCATCGCGCTTGAACTCGGCGTTTCGCACCGCGACGTCGAGGCCATGGTCCTCGGCGGCCATGGCGACGATATGGTGCCGCTCGCCCGGTATTCCACCGTTTCAGGAATCGGCATCGAAGCGTTATTGCCCAAGGAGAAGATCGACGCGATGATTACGCGCACCCGCAACGGCGGCGCCGAAATCGTCAAATTGCTCCAAAAGGGCAGCGCCTACTACGCTCCATCCTCCGCCGCCGTCCAGATGGTGCAAAGCATCGTCCGCGACGAAAAGCGCGTGCTGCCGGTCGCCGCATGGTGCACCGGTCAATATGGCATCAAAGATCAGTTTGTCGGCGTTCCCGTGCAGCTTGGCCGCAAGGGTGTCGAAAAAATCATCGAATTGAATCTCACCGAAAACGAACTCAAGCAACTTCGGGCCAGCGCCAGCCATGTCGCCGAAAGCGTCGCGAAGCTCAAGCTCTAGATTGGTACTCTTATCAAGAGTACCAACGCCCCGCTTTTCATGTTTGAGAACGCGCTCCACGTTGAGCACCGGGTCTGGCTGCCTTCTCATTTAATCGACTCGTGGCGCCGGATTGCCGTCACGGTTTTTCTGATGCTGGGACACGGAGTCATCTTTGGCTTGATTTACGGTCTGACCCATCATTCCGGCGATTTCTTCACTGCCCTGTTAAACGACAAAGCCCTGGCAAGAAATGCCGTTTTCGAAAGTTCGCTTCTGGGCCTATTTTTTCTCGTTCTTCATCAACGCAAATGGACCGCGGCCAATTTTCGGGTCAGGATCGGCTGGTCCGCCACCATGGAAAGCATCGGCTTGTTGGGACTGACCTACGGGAGTCTCCTCGGTTTCACGTTGCCCCTGGTGCTACTCGATTTTAGTCTGCTTCACTCATCTCTTCATCCCTGGATTCATTCTCTTTTGCCACATACCATCCCGCTCATCCGTGGCAAAGTTCATCTCAGCTGGGCTGTCATCATCATTGGCACGGTCTTAAACGCATTTTATGAAGAGCTCGTTTACATGGGCTATTTTTTCAACCAATGCGCCGCAAAACGGGGACCGTGGATGGCGGTGGCCGCGACCATCCTTCTGCGCCTGGCGGTGCATACTTACCAGGGCACGGAACATATTCTGCAAATCGGCATCTGGAGCGTTGTTTTTGGCTTTTGGTACCGGTGGAGCGGAAAAGTCTGGCCGCTGATTCTGGCTCACGCGATGATCGATCTGATCTCGCTGGGCGCGCTTAAAGTGCTTTTTGGCGGCGCGGCGTAACTTACAAAAGCCCGCGGAAATTTCCGCATCACTTTAACTCAGCATACCGAAAACAACCAACGGTGTGATCATTGACCATTCCAACCGCCTGCATAAAAGCATAACAAATGGTGGGGCCGGCAAAGCGGAAACCACGCTTTTTAAGATCGCGGCTCATGGCCTCCGCCACAGGCGTTTGCGCGGGAATTTCGTCATGCGATTTGCGACGGTTATTCCTGGGTTTGCCGCCGGCAAATGACCAGATGTAGCGGTCGAAGCTCCCGTACTCCTCTCGCACAGCCAGGAACGCACGCGCGTTGTCCACCGCAGCGGAAATCTTGAGCCGATTGCGAATAATCCCGGGATGCTTCATCAATGCGGCCTGCTTTTTCAGGCTGAAGCGGGCGATCTTTTCGGCGTCAAATCCGGCGAAAGCGGCCCGGTAGCCCTCCCGCCGTTTCAGGATCGTCAGCCAGCTCAGTCTGGCTTGCGCCCCCTCCAGGATCAGCATCTCGAACAGCTTGCTGTCGTCATGCAGTGGCACACCCCACTCTTCATCGTGATAGCGAAGGTAGAGCGGATCGGAAGTACACCAGGCACAGCGGGTTTTCATATGGAATGATTTTTACCCGGCTTCTCTCGCTCATGCGAGCTTGCCCGCCATCAAACAGCCGGATATTCCGCGGAACCGATGATCAGATCACAGATGGCCGTCAACCAAATCATGTGAACGCACTCGACGATATTGTAGGCGCGGCTATCGACCCAAAGATTCACCATGCCGAGCGTCCGCAATGGATTGTCCGGAGCAAAACCGCTAAGCGTAACCAGATTGAAACCATGCGTGGCGGCAAACTTTCCCGCCGTGACCATATTGGGCGAGCGCCCGCTTGAGCTGATCAAAATAACCACATCTTCCGGCTGTCCATGACGGCGGATGGCCTCCGCCACCCAGTTTTCATAACCGTAGTCATTCGCGAACGCGGTGATCAAATTGGCCTCGTTGAAACTCAGGGACTGAACGCCGGCCTGCTTCGTCAAATCCACCGCCAAATGACTTGCAATCGAAGCGCTGGCGCCGTTGCCCGCCAGCATAACCTTGCGGCCATCCGCCTTCGCGACCTGAAGAAGACTTTTGATCCGGACCAGATCGGTAAAAACATTCGTGGCGGACAGTATCTCCCGGTAACGGGCCAGATAATTTTCAAGCCAAGAGGAATCGTTCATGACGCCTGCGTGCGGAAAAAGTCAGGCTGGAATAGATACTTCACTTCGAATCGATAATGGACAAAAGAGAAGGAGAAGGTCAAGACGGCAGAGGTGGTGGTAATCGGCAGGACACGCTCGAGCCACGGCCTCCTCATGGCTTGACCGAAAAGCCGGAGAACTTCGCCGTGGCGGTGGCGGTCGGGTTGTGGGCGGTCAACGCGACGCCGAGATACACCTGGGCGGGAAACTCTGAGGTATGTTCGCCGTATTTGCTCCAGTTTTTGCCGTCCGGGCTGGCAAAGCAGGTGAGAGTGTTGCCCTGGCGCACGACACGCAGCCACACATTGGGATAATTGACCGGAAATTGCGGCGGTGCGCCCGGCGTAATGGCAGGATAGACGCCGCCGCTTTTACCGCCGGCTGTGTCGCGAAACTGGAGTTCGTAGCCACCATTATTGTTGTGGCGGGCCTGATTGTCAGAGAAAACCACGAAGAAAAGATGGCGGCTGGTGTTGGTCAGATCTTCGCGGACCATAAGCCCGGCACGTGAATAGAGCTGCGCGGGCTGCAAACTGAGAATGTGGACCTGCGCGTCAAAATTACCCTTCCTTTGCAAATAGGCGAAACGGAACTGGTCCGAGGTGCCCCACACATCCTTGCCCCCGGCCACCAGCGTCGTGCCATCCTTGTCTGAGGCGCCGGAACCTGGCATCTGCGGCTTGCCGATGTCGGCCTGGGTTAAATCTACGGCGCGGGAGGAAATCGAAGCGAGGGTCAGAAAAGTTAATAGGAAGAGGAAACGCATTTTCGGATCATCCGGGCACGGGTGTGAAAGTCCAGCCTATTTGGCAAAAGAATCGCATTGCAACCACAGTTGCTTAGGGCGTGCCTATCAAAATAAGCACAGGTCAGATTGCGAAATACACCCAGCTCTTCAAGATTCGATTTTGCCCCATAAACCTTACTTAATCTTGAGTTATTTTGAATATTAGGTAAATTGGCAGCGTAGTGTCAGCTATAAATCCCCATGCAGAAGATGAGAGGGAGGCGCAGCGTATTATTTCTCCCTTCGCTCAAACAACGGCCACCGTGCAAACGGCGGGGCCGAAGAGCACAATTTCATGGCCTCTTTGGATCGTTTCAAGTTTGCTCGCGCTGGTGATTCTTGGTATTTGCGGTTACTTCGCCCACCAGTATTTATACGATCCTTACCGCACGCTGGAACCTTTTCCGGTGGACAAGTACATGAGCGATTACCGGTCGCTTTCCGGCGCCAAGTTCAAAGCCGACCTCAAAGTCTCTGCCGATCTCGGCTGGAAGGATGGAACCGGACGGCTCATGGTCTTTACGGTGGGAAACGATAGCCGCCGCATCGTCGTTTTGATTCCGCCAAAGTTGAGCGGAATTTACTTCACCCAGGGGCAAAATTACCAGGCCTCCCTGGAAGTGGGAGAAGGAGGACTCGTTTATGCAGACTCATGTGAAAAAGAATAGCGCCGCCTTGCTTCTGGCGTTACTCCTGCCGTTGCCCGTGACCATGGCCCAAAACGCCCCGGCGCCGGCAAACCCTCCCCCCGCCAATAACGAGCAGAACACCGGCGGCGAGATCGACAACAGCGTCAAATCGATGCTCGATTACAATTACAACCATCAAGCGGGCGATAAAACGGCGGCTCAGGCCGAGAGCCAGGTGCTCAGCGCCATCGCCGATAAAATCAAGGCCCTCGACGTCCTCAAAACACCCGGCTTGGATAATCCGGAAGTCCGCGCCCGCTTCGAAACCTATATCAGCCTCCCCGCAGTTTCCGACAGCGACATCAAAGACTATTTCAATACGATGAGCCAGGTCTCCGATCACCTCAAACAGGGTGATGCGTTCGGCGCGTGGAAACTGCTTTACGCGCTCAGTGATCATAGGGACCTCGACGCCGGCATCAGCCGGGAATTGGCGAACCGGGTCGAGGGCATCTGGAATTCCGACCGCACCCAAAACGGTCTGGCCCAGGCTAACGATCAGTTGAGGGACAATATCGACACCTACGATCACAACGCCGATATGATCGCCGACGACCTGCATCAGCAGGCCCTGCAGGAAAGAGATGCGCAACCAACCCGTGGCAGGGGCGGCGCCACCAACAACAATAACAACAATAACAACAACAATCCGGGCGCAACCAATTCGCCGTTTGTCGGTGCGAACGGAGGCCCCAATCCCAACGCGGATCCCGACGCCGCAGAAGCGGAAATTATGCCGACGATGAGCGCCGCGCTCGAGCGCAAGATGGAACTGACCAATGAATACCTCAAGCTGCTCGAAGCGCGGGCCAAGATCAAAACCAACGAGATTCGCGCCGATCAGATGAACGATGAAGACCGGCAGGATTTTGCTGATTACATCAAAATGCTCTACCAGACGCACCGTTATTATCACGTAATCATTGCCGCCGATTTTTACCGCGTTCTCTTCAATGTGGCCGACTCGGACATGCCCGATGCCGTCAATGCCGATGCCAACACCTCTTCGTCGGCAACTCCCACCCGCAGGGGAGGGGGCAATCCCAACACGATGCAGTTCAACAGTAAACCCATGGGTATTAGCGGCGCCGCTCCGGTGAGCGCCATCACGGCGGCAAGCGACGCCCTCGGCATCACCGATCCGCTCGGAGCGCCGAACGATCATCCGTTGAGCATCTCTGAAGAAGTCACTGCCGCCCTGGAAATCAACAACCGGGTTAATCAGGCCGTCGAAGTCTTCAAGTACAAGGCCGGCCAGGGCGACATTGCCGCGGCGGCGGATCAGTTGCAGGAAGCCTTCCTCGCCAATGAATATCACCCGGCTCTGCAGGGTCTCGACCGGGATGAAAAAGAAAAAGTGGGCGAGTTTCTGGACAAAATCAACGTTTTGAAAAACCAGCTTGAGGTGCGCGATTTCGAACAGGTGGAAGGCCAGATTGCCGACATCAAGAAAATCGCCAGCGATTTCGATTCCACCAAACCGATGGCGCTCGTCAATGCCGTCAAACTCGAAAGCCGGCTGCGGATCGGCAAGGCCAAGCTGCTGGCTGAAGGCGGCGCGCTGGACGATTCGATGAAGGAATTCGCCACCGCCGCCGAGGAATGGCCGGGCAATCCCGATTTGCAAAATTCCGCGTCGGCCTTCTTCAATTCCGAAGATACCCAAAATGAGTCGACGGCCGACTTCGACCGGCTGGTCAAAGAGCAGAATTATCGCGCGATTTTCGACAAACAGCTCGTCTATGCCACCGCCGTTCATGGCGATGCCACGCGGGAACAGCAGCTCAAGGACGCCCTCACCACCGTGCAAAAGGCCGAAATGGCCGCCGAAAAGGCCAACATGCTGATGATGAACGGCGATATCGACGGCGCTTGGGAAACCATTGAACTCGCCACCAAAGATTGGCCGGATGACACCAAGCTCAACAAACTGCTGGCCACCTTATCAGAGCGCGGCTCCGATTTCGTCAGCGCCGTCAACAAGGCCCGCGACGCCGAAGCAAAAAAAGAACTCGGTTACAGTCTGACCTGGTACATCAACGCCCAGAGCATCTATCCGGCCAGCACCATCGCCAACGAAGGCATCGACCGCCTCAGCAAGCAGATCCTTTCTCCTCCAGCGGCGGCCGATCCCGCCGGAGATGCCGCGGCAGCCAATTAGCGGACTGGCGACAACCTGCCCGCAACCCATGCACACGACGGCCCAGACGCACGCCGCCATCTTTGTCGAAAACATCTCCGTTACCGTCGGTCATGGCCGCGGACGGAAGGACCTGGTGCGGCACATCTCCATCGTTGTGCCGGAAGGCTCCTTCGTCTCCATCATCGGCGCGTCCGGATGCGGCAAAAGCACCCTGCTGCGCGCCTTGGCTGGAATTCAACCTGTCTCCGCCGGCCGCGTCTTGTTGGCGGGGCACGCGGTCGAAATTTTGCGTCGGCAATTGCCTCTCGCCGTCGGTTACCTGCCCCAGTTCGGCGCCTTTCACGGCGATTTGACCGTCGCGGAAATTCTCGATTTCACGGTGGCCTTGCGTCTTCCTTCCACGGTGCCGAAAACAACCCGCGAGCAGTGGCTTCAGCACGTCATCGATCTCGCCCGCATCGGCCAGTTACTGGGGCAAAAATACCGCACCCTCTCCGGCGGACAAATGCGGCGCATTGCCCTGGCCGAGGAACTGATCGGCGATCCCGCGTTCCTTTTTCTCGACGAATTGACCAGCGGCCTCGACCCCTATTCCGAACACGAACTCATGGTTTGGCTGCGGGAACTGGCCCATGGCCTGCACAAGACCGTCGTGCTCGTCACCCACGCCGTCGGCAATCTGCGCCTGTGCGACTCGATTATTTTTCTGCACGACGGGCGGCTTTGCTACCAGGGCCCCCAGGACGAGTTCCTGGCCCGGCACGAAACCGAATCCATCGAAGCAATCTTCGGCGGCTATCAGCATGCGTCCGCCGCCGGGGAATTTTCCGGCTTCGATCGGGACCGCTCCGGTGAATTGCCGCCTCCGCCCGAACCCGGGCCGCTCAATACCGCGCCTCCACCGGGCAGCATCAGCCAGCTTCTTACGCTGATCCGGCGGCAATATATCCTGGTTTTGCGGGACCGCGCCCAAATCTGGCTCCATGTCGCGCTTATCGTCTCCTTCCCGCTGCTGGTGGCGATTTTCGCCACCAAAGGATTGCCCCAGGTGCGCAACCTGAGCCTCAGCATCGAAACCAATCCGGTGCAAATGCTCACCGAACATCTCGATTATCTGCGCGAATCATTCTCCGCCGCCGCGCTCGTTTCCGGCCTCGCCATGTTCCAGGTGATCCTGCTCACCCTCATGGGGGCCAACAACGGCGCCCGCGAGATCGCCAAGGAGCGCGATGTCCTCGAGAAAGAGCTGAGGGCGGGACTTTCGCCGTGGGCCTATGTCACCACCAAGGGCATGCTCGTCATCATCCTCAGCCTCGTCCAGGCATTTTGGATGAGCTGGTTCGTCAAGGAAGTATGCGGTTTCCCCGGCAGCCTCTTCAGCCAATTCGAAGTCCTCTTTCTCACCACCCTCGCCATGAGCATGACCTGCGTCGCCATTTCCTCCGCGTCCAAGTCGCCTGAACGGGCTTCCCTGCTCGCCATTTACCTCGTCGGCCTGCAATTGCCTCTTTCCGGCGCCGTGCTCGCCCTGCCGGAAATCGTCAGCACCATGTGCCGGCCCTTCATCGCCGCCTATTGGGGCTGGAGTGGTTACCTCAAGACCCTCTCGGCCAACAAAATTTACGACATCGTGCGCCAATCGACCGATACCTACATCGCCGACCTCAACCTAAGCCAAATCGTCCTTTGCCTTCACACCGCGATTGCCGGTGTCATTGCGTGGATTTTGGTCTCGCGCACCTTTTTTCGGCGTTAATTCTCTCACGGTTTCCAAACCGCGGTCGGGCGCTAATCAAATGTCGGACCCCAACCCGTGGTGGAGAGGCGTTCGCCCGATTTCATCCCTGCTGAAAACCAGATCGGGATTTTCTTTCAGCAAAGCCTGGACCTTGGCCAAATCGCCGCTCTTCGCCCGCGCCGGGTTGGCCTCTGTTCGCGCCGTTGGATTGCGGCTGGGCTTTTTCCGAATCGCCTCTTTTGTCTGCGTTGGAAGTTTTGCCGCAAAAGGTAAGTCCGCTCCCCGCCAGCACGGCCAGCAGAACAATGGCAGGGCGGGAAACTTTGAAACACCCTCTATAGAAAGAAGGCATCATCAGGTTGTAGGCTGATCGTCCTGAAGGAACAACCCGAAAATCCCTTCGAATGATCCTTCGTAACCACCGTGCCGGCGCGGCGAATTGAAGTGGAATAGACGGCTAGCCGCGCCCTTCTACTTCGTCTTCATGACAATCCGCCCATCCCAATCGGAGGGCGGAGCTTTCCGGGCAAATTCGCGGCTCGCCTCGAGGTAATTCCGCACGCAATAGTCGCCGGGAATTTGCTTCTCGCATGTCTCGAAAGCGGCGATCGCCTCGACGAAACGGCGCGCGAGAAAATGGTCGAACGCCTCCTCGTACTTGGCCACGAAATCGGCCGGCAGCCGCGATTCCCGCGGATTCGATTTTTCGGCCAGCACTTCGTAGACCACCGTCGGCTTGGTCTTGCCCTTGAGCAGAATCAGTCCCAGCCGCCGGACGAGAAATTCGTCGCCGGTCAACTGCCGGACGTTTTCGCTAATGGCGAGATCGGTGTGGAAATCCTTCGTCACACCCTCGAGCCGCGAGGCGACGTTGACCGGATCGCCGATGACGGTAAATTCGGAGCGGATCGACGCCCCGATCTGCCCTGCCGCCACATCGCCGTGATTCAGCCCGATCCCGATGCGCAGCGGAATCTGCCCCGCCGCCTGGCGTTCTTCGTTAAGCTCGCGCAGCCGCTTCCGCATCAGCAGCGCCGAGCGCACCGCGTTGCGGGCGTCCCGCTCGATGCCGAGACTCAGCGCGGGAATGTCCCCCCACGCGGCCATGATCGCGTCGCCGATGAATTTATGCAGCGTACCGCGGCATTCTTCCACGCAAGGCACCATCCGCTCGAAATAGACGTTGAGCTGCCGCACCAGCTCCTGGGTGTCGATGTGCTCGCTGAATTTCGTGTAGTCGCGAATGTCCGAGAAAAGAATGGTGACCGGGCGCAACGAACCGCCGAGGTTCAGGTTATCCGGATGGTCCAGCAGATGACCGACCAGCCCCGAGGGCAGCATCCGCCCGAAAATTTGCTTCAGTTGCTGGCGTCCATGCTGCTCCTCGCGCCAGCGCAGCACCAGTCCGCCAAAATTGACCGTGGCATAGCTGAGCACCGGCCACGCCAGGACGATTTGGAGGCTCCAGAACGAGAAAACCGCGAAGGCCGCGATGATATAGACCGCCACCGCCACGATGGGCGTGAAGACCGCTTCGATCAAAGGCGCTTCCTTGAGGCGGAAAAGAGTCGCCCACGTCGCTGCCAGCCAGCCCACCACGACCCAATTCTGGGGCGCCAAATGGATATAATCGTTTTGGAGGACATTATTGATGACGTTGAGATGAACGTAGGGAAGAGGACTTTTGCTCTCAATCGGCGTGGGACCCATATCGGTCAGGGCGGTAGCGTCCTCGCCGATAAAAAGAATTTTTTTGTCCAAAACACAATAGGGCGGGAGTGGCTTCGGATTGGATTTATCGAGACTTTTACCCAATGCATCCGCCAACGAATCGAAGGAGAGATCATGCTTGAACGAATTCCGGCTGCGATAATTGATGACATACTTGCCCTCTTCGGTCATCGGAATTGTCCAGCTTTTGCCGGATGCATTCCGAAGAATCACATTCTCGCCGATATTAACTTCAACTTTACCGGCATCGGCGTCGAGTGCCTGACAGAGAGTCTGGAGGGCAAGCGAGGGATAAATTCTGTCGCCGATCCGAATCAAGAGCGGGACGGTATGGCGAATGCCGTCGATCGGGGATGGGTCGTCATTGACGAAACCGAAGAGGCTTTGTTTGCGGACGGGATCGACGGGAAGCGTGGCGATTTTATAGTCGTGAAGTTGACGGATATCCCCGTGGATTTGCGTGAAAGGAAGCGTTGGGCCGGGATTTTTCAAATCGGCTTCTGTTTTTTCCTCCGCGTTCCTGGTCACTTCCGGATCGCTGGAAGGATCATCGGCCAGCCCTCCCGTTATCACATTGGGTAAAAGCCCCGCCGCATCGCCCAAAGCCTGGTCGTCGGCGGGATTGGCCGATTTCTCCGTGTACATAATATCGAACGCCACCGTATGCGGATTCTGGTTGGCCAGGGCAATCGCGTTCAAAAAATCGGCGATGACGGTCCGCGGCCACGGATATTTCCCGTAGTGGTCGAGCGAGTGCTGGTCGATTCCGATAAAAATAATTCGCGGATCGGCCGGAGGATCGAAGCCAAACAGGGTGCGGACATGGAACCGGAGATTAACCGCGACGTCTTCCAGCAATTGGCTGGGGCCGGTCGGCAGATAAACCGCCACCAGAACCAATGCGACCAGCGGCGCGAAAAGATGGTAGAGACGCGCTTTGATCCAATCGCGGTTGAGAAATGCCGCCAACTTTATCATGGATATTCCACCTTCTAAAAATGGCCAAACTCTCTTTATAGGGAACTAAAAATGGAAAAGGGAAAGATATTTAAGCCGGGGGATATTATTGGCTTGTTAATAAGATGGGAATACCTATCGTGTACCCGGGCTAAAAACGCGATTCGAAATATCTCTCCATCATGTCATGATTACCCCCACCTTCGTTAAAAGGGAATCACGGATGAAGCCATGGAAAGCAGCAGCAGCCGGGGCGATGTCGGCCCTGCTTTTTTTTGGCCAAACAGCGCCACTTCTGGCTAATCCAGTGGGCGGCCAGGTCGCTGCGGGCAGCGCGACGATCATCAGTTCGGGCAGCACGGAAACAATTAATCAATCGAGCGCCTCCGCCATCATCAACTGGCAACAGTTTTCCATTAATAGCGGAGAATTAACCAAATTTTTGGTCCCGAACAGCTCGTCAGCAACGCTCAATCGCGTTTTGGGCGGAAATCCCTCCCTCATCTACGGCACGCTTCAATCCAACGGCATTGTCTACGTGATTAACCCCAGCGGCATCGTGGTTGGACCCAATGGCCGCATCGACACCGCCGGATTTATCGGCTCGACCCTCGACCTCACCAATCAACAATTTCTCCAAGGCGGGAATCTCGACTTCGTGGGCAACTCGAGCGCCAGCATCGATAATCAGGGTGTCATCAGCGCCTCCAGCGGGGATGTTTACCTCATCGCCGCGCAGGTCAGCAACAGCGGCACGATCACCGCGCCACAAGGCACGGCCGGACTGGCGGCGGCGTCGAACGTCCTTTACCAGCCGGTTGGCAATCAACATCTTTTCGTCCAAGCCAACCCGGTGGGGACAACGCGGGCCGTCGGCGTTACCAATACCGGCACGGTGCGGGCGGCCAGAGCAGAATTGACCGCCGCGGGCGGCAATGCCTATGCGCTCGCGATCAACAACAGCGGCAACGTCGCCGCCACCGGCTTCAAAAAAATCAACGGCCAAGTCTATCTCACCTCCGACGGCGGGAACATCACGAACAGCGGCCAAATCACCGCGCAAAATTCGGATGGCAGCGGCGGGACCATTGACGTGGATGGAAGCGGAAGCGGCGCTGCTCCGGGAGGAACTGTGACCAATTCCGGCGCCCTCGATGCTTCCGCCTCCACGCCGGGAACCGATGGGGGCGCCATCACCCTCAAGAGCGTCAACGGCAGCGTGAGCCATACCGGCCAAATCTTTGCCCGGGGCGGACTCGGTGGCGTTGGGGGCAACGTCGATATTTCCGGCAGCCAATTCCAATTTACCGGATCGGTCGATCTCACCGCGCCGAATGGCCAAACCGGCAATCTGTTGCTTGACCCGGTCGTGCTGAATGTCTCCACCATCGTTCCCACCCTGACTGTAATCACCACCGGCACCGGCACCATTACCGGCAACCAAAACGACAATACCTCAACGACCATCGCCCCAAGCACGGTTGATGGCGCGCTGAACACCGCCAA
>DATJMI010000144.1:0-3758 GCA_035508775.1 Methylacidiphilales bacterium | reverse complement strand
CGAGCGGAAAACATCCCGGGTTTCGCCGCAATCATGCCAAGGGGGTTTGCGTCAGCGGCTACTTTGAAAGCAATGGTCAAGGTGTGGCCTTGTCCAAGGCCCTAGTTTTTGTTCCGGGCCGCGTGCCGATTGTCGGGCGGTTTGCACTGGCCGGAGGACAGCCGTACCAGGCGGATGCGGCGCATACGGTACGCAGCATGGCCCTCTTGTTCAAGCTGCCGGATGGCGAGGAATGGCGCACGGGCATGAACAACATTCCCGTTTTCGCCGTCAATACGGCCCAGGGATTCTACGATCTCCTGCTGGCCTCGGCTCCGGACCCAGCTACGGGCAATCCTGACCCGGCGAAGATGACGGCGTTTCTGGAGAAGCATCCGGAATCGGCCAAGGCGATGCAATTGATCCGCAGCCAGCCGGTCTCATCCGGTTTCGCGGATAGCACCTACAACAGCCTGAATGCATTCCGCTTCACCAATGCGGAGGGTCGGTTTGCACTGGTTCGCTGGTCGATGGTGCCGGTTCAACCGTTTGCGCCGTTTGATGCGGCAAGCCCCGCGCAGTCTGACAAGAATTTTTTATTCGATGCGTTAATTGCGGAGATTCATAACCATCCGCTCCAATGGCATCTGACCATCATAATTGGCCAGCCGGGCGATCCGACAAATGACGCAACGCTGCCCTGGCCGCCGGACAGGCCGCAGGTTGATGTGGGAACGCTGACGATAACCCAGATTGAGAGCGAGGACACGAGTCCCGTGCGCGACATTAACTTCGATCCCTTGGTCTTGCCGAACGGGATCGCAGGATCGGACGATCCGTTGCTGAGCGCGCGGTCGGCGGCTTATTCGGAATCTTTCACCCGGCGCGAGGGCGAACGCAAAGACCCAAGCGCCATCTCGAGTGCTGAAACCGAAAAGTGATTATGGCCCGCAACCCCGCGCAATTCGCCCTGCTCTCCCGCATCCTTCACTGGTTGATGGCAGCGATGCTGCTGACAATGTTATTTATCGGCGTGGCCATGGTCGCTTCCTTGGGAAATTATCACCGGCTGGTGGCAATTCACCGACCGCTCGGCATTCTGATCTTGATTCTGGCCGCGATTCGGCTGGTGAACCGAATGTGCACGACGCTGCCGCCTTTTCCCCCCACGATATCTCCCTTGGAACGACGAGTTGCCTCGGCCTCTGAGCGGCTGTTGTACACCCTGATGTTTGCCCTGCCGCTGGTCGGTTGGGGCATGTTGTCTGCCGGAAACTATCCCATTGTGATGTTCGGGCCGGTGCATCTACCACCCATTCTGCCAGCCAGTCCGACGCTCTACGCGGTGTTACGCATCACACATACGCTGTTGGCCTATCTGCTGTTCCTGACTTTTCTAGCCCACCTCAGCGCGGTGCTGTTTCACACGGTGATTATTCGCGACCGGCTCCTGGACCGCATGGCTTTGTGGCCGGTTCGTCCCGCAAAAGCAAAGATTAGAGGCTTCCAGAATCAAACAATCCCCGTTAACTCAACAAAAGAAGCTCCCATGACGACAGATCCTTCCAGTGGCCTGATCAAATTCACGAGTCCCTGGCCCTACCGTGAGACGGTCGAACGAATCGAGGCGGCCCTTGCTGCCAAGAAAATCAAACTTTTCGCCAAAATCGATCAAGCCGCGGAAGCTGCGGCGGTTGGTTTGAACCTGCGACCGACCAGCCTGCTCATCTTTGGCGATCCCGGCAAAGGCACGCCGCTGATGGTGGCCCATCCCGACCTGGCGCTTGACCTGCCCCTGAAGGCTCTGGTCTGGGAAGCACGCCCATCCGAGGTGTACGTTGGCCTCACGTCGCCCGAATTTCTTCAGAAGCGCTACGGTCTCCCGTCTGCGCCGTTTGCCGAAGTGGTTCGATTCTTCACCGTCTTGACCAACTCGGGGGCTCAATCATGAAAGCCATCAGCTTCCGCCAGCATCTCCCCATCGAAAATCCCGAGAGTTTGATTGATGTGATTGTCGACAAGCCCAAACCGGGGCCTCGCGATCTTCTCGTGCAGATTCAAGCGATCTCCGTGAACCCGGTGGATACGAAGATTCGGAAGGGAAGCGGTCCTGGGCAACCCTCCGGAGAGTAATAATATACTTAGCTAACCACGCCTTCATCATCCGAGGCGCGACGATCTATCGTCCTTCCACATTCCTTATTGGCGCATTGCCAATACAGCCTAGGACCAGTCATGCTTTTTGCCATGGACGATTCGAGGCCATTTACGAGGCAATTGCTACAGAATATGCAGCCCGTTTTTTTGTTTTTGTAAAAACCTCGCTCGGGGAGAAAGACGTAATTCTCCATGATGGCTCCATCTTTTTTCTCTCCTTGCCAGAGGAGGGCAATAGCCATGCGCCACTTCCTAGATTTGTCATCATCAGGAGTAGGATTAGCAACAGGAGCGTGTTTTTACTTATTGCGGGCAATACATCGCTCGCAAAAGGAGGATAGGCTTCCTTTAAAAGGAGCGCCCCTACTACTCCTGCAAGCGTTAACAGCCCTCCTATTAGGCCAGATTGTAGGCGTTCTTTTATGGTGTCTGTAAACTTCACAAATTTAGGTTTTAGCTTTGCGAAGCGCCTTTCTGCGTTTCTGGTATTCCGCCTGCCGTCGATCTATCTCTTTTTCGGAACGGATATGACTTTTTGTGCAAAGTCATTAAATCGTTCCCAGTTCGTTTGGGATGATGGTTGCTCGTTGATAACTTCCAATAACGCATTTTTAAGATCAAATAGGTAACCATACGATAGCGCAGTTCCAAGAGGCACTGAACATTAATCCCGATTATATGGATGCGCACTGCAACCTTGGAGCTGCTCTATTCAAAAAGGGTCAGGTGAACGAGGCGATCTCCCAATTTCAGGAAGCCCTAAGACTGAATCCCAACTATATCGCTGCCAAAGAAAATCTAATCAAAGCGCAAGCCATGGCACGAAAAAATATGATTCAATACATGAGGCAACCAACGCAGACTGAGCGGCAATGAAAAAGTTTATGACAAAAATCTTAACTACTTCCCGTCCCGGACTCAACTCCGCTCTGGCCTAATCATAGGGGGAAGGTCAATGAAACAATGGCGGCAGCAGAACGCCGCCCGCCGATCTATTTCAGGATGAACTTCACCAACCCCGCCAGCAGCGTTCGGGCTTTCCGGAAAAATTCCGCCGCCGCACCGCTGGCTTTTCCTTTCCGAGCGACCGCCCTTCGCGCGATCCACACCGCAAAAGCGGGAAGTTGTCCCGGATGCTCGAACCACTTTTTCAGGGCGGTCAGTTTCGTCAGATTCACATTTCCACGCGCATCAATATCTTCGACGATTTTCAGTAGTTTTTGGGGAACCCAGCCTTCCCTTGCCATCTTTACCAGGCGCGATTAGCGTAGGCCCTTATGCTACGCGCCGGAATCGTCGGATTGCCCAATGTCGGCAAAAGCACTCTTTTCAACGCGGTCACCAAGACCCGCAAGGCCCAGGCGGCGAATTATCCATTCTGCACCATCGAGCCGAACAACGGCATCGTCACGGTGCCCGATGATCGCCTGGACAAGCTTGCCGCCATCTCCAAGTCCCAAAAAATTGTCCCCGCCGTCTTCGAATTCGTCGACATCGCCGGCTTGGTCAAGGGCGCGAGCACGGGCGAGGGTCTCGGCAATCAGTTCCTTACCCACATCCGCGAAGTCGACGCGATCATTCAGGTCGTCCGCTGTTTCGAAAATAACGACATCCATCACGTC
>DATJMI010000143.1:0-18718 GCA_035508775.1 Methylacidiphilales bacterium | reverse complement strand
AAAAGGAAGTGGTAGGCCGGCATGCTGCTATGCGAGTTCAAAATGTAAGGATCATAGAGGTAACGATAGAGGGCGGCGGCGGTGGAAAAACGCTCGCCAACATTGGAAAGATCGGCGCCTTCGCGGCTGACGCCGAGGAAGACCTGTCCCTGCCAGATGTAGTCGCGGGGATAACTGCGGCGAACAATGGGCGGGGCCTTTTCATCCGTTTCGTCTTTGGCCGTGCCCCAGCCACGGATCAGGTCCGCGCCCGAGCTGGCGGGACGGACCTGTTGGGTATGGCAGTAAACGCAGCCATCGGAAGCGTAAATGCGTTCGCCTTGGTGCGCGGCGCCGGGCGCGTCCCAAGGTATGAGGGCATTGCTGTTTTCGTCCTGAATCGGCGCAAGATGGCCGAGATAGATCCAGGGCAGCACCACCAACCCAAGCCAGGTGAAGAGAAAAATCCCGCCGGTAAGAAAGAAAAAGCGGCGGGTGGTGAGTTGGAAGATCATGCCGCCACCTCCTTTTTCTTCGCGGCTGGCGGCGGAATATGGATGGTGCCGGCGGGGCCTTCGGGCTCGTAAGTTTCACCAAGAATTTCCGAAGCAAGCCGGTTCGCGCGAACGCGGATGTTAATGCAGTTCAGCAGCATCCAGCCTAGATGAAGGGCGAAAATGCCGCTGCCGATGGAAACGAGACTGATGCACGCGGTGAAAGCGATATGGAAATTGCGCACAGTGTTGTCCACAATGAGAATCGTCATTTGCGGATCGGGATTCTCCAGCATAAAGCCCTGCGTAACCCCGCCGATACCGGCCATGGCGATGACGAGAAGAATGCCGTAGAGGCTGGCGTAGTAATGGATGCGAATCAGCGCCGCCGAGCGCCAGGAAAAATCGAGCAGCCGCGGTACGATATAGTAGATCGCGCCGAAAAGACCGAAGGTGAAAAAGCCGTAGAGCCAAAGGAAAAGATCGCATTCGCGGAACATGGTAAAACGGAGCACGTCATTGGCGCTGCGGATGGAAAGAATCTGCTCAGCCGCTCCAGTGATAACAAAACAGACGGCGGAAAGGGTGAGAAACGGAAAGACGATCCCGCCATGGCTGCCATGTTTCCCTTCCGCCTCCCAGGTCGTGCTGATCAGGCTGATGCCAATGATGGCGACGGGAATGAAGAGGAATCCGCTCAGCACCAAGCCGGTGGTGACCGTCTCGGCCGGGAACGGTCCCCCGACCAGATCGTGGACGGCGGTCCAGGGCGCGAAGATCAGCCAGGTCCAGAACGCCACCTGGGCCTTGTCACCGTAACGGATCGGGATCCCCGACATCTTGGGAACGAGATAATAGAGAAGCGCGAAGCCAAGCGGCGCAAGCCAGAGGGTGAAGAGACCATGCACATACCATGCGTCGATCAACGCCTGAACGACCCCGGAACCAGGTGGCGGTGGCCCCCCCAGGAGAACGCTGCCGCCGCCAAAAAGCCACGGGAACGAGAAGATCGCGACCAGCAGCCAGGCTTGGGCGATGTGGTCGTGGCCGGCACGGCGGCCGAGCCATGTGATGACCGCCCAGAAAGCAAAAAGAGCATAAGAGAGCCAGAGGGTCCACGCCGCGTAGGCGGGAAATTCAAGCAATTCGACGCTGTTGCCATCGCCCAGGAAGATACCGATGAGGCCCGCGGCGATCCCCAGATTCCAGAAAACGACGGCGGTCATCAGCGCGGCCGGCGAACGGACAACCGTGCGGCTGGTGCGGGCGAGAATCCAGATGGCGATCCCCATGCCGGCGGTCGTGGCCCACCCATAGACGAGCGTATCGATGGCGGCGGGCCAGAGGCGGCCATAGGTGAACATGCTGAAGTTATCGGAGAGGGTGACAAAAAGGCCGAGAACCGGAAAAGTATCCTGCGGATGGGCCAGAGAAGAGGCATAAACGAGCAGAAAAGTGCCCACGACCATCCAATGGATCGCGGTGAGAAAGCATCCAAGAACGGGCCAGCGTACCGAGGCATCGATGGCCGCCAGTTCCGGATCGGTCGAGGAGTAGCCTTGAGTCGCGATGGTGGGTGAAGTGGCCATGGATTTACTGGTTCGGTTGAGCGGGAGTGGATGGCGCCGCGTTCGTTGCCGGTGGAGTGTTAGCGGGCGCGGCGGTGGGAGCGGGATTGATAACGGGGATTTCGGATCCCATGGCGACAGGCTTGGCCTTGAGGATGTCGATCTCCTCGGCCATGGCTTCGTCGATCGGGATGCGCACAATTTGTTTGCTTTGATCGACCCAGGCGGCGGTGGTGAGAATCGCCTGCTCGTCGGCGCGGAGCTTGCGCAGCGTTTCATAACGCGCGGCGGTCCGCTTCTCCTCAAAACTGGTGTAATTGTTACTCATCCGCACCGAATAAAAACCGATGATCACAAACAAGAACAGGCCCAGCACCGTCCAGGCGTACCAGCTCGGCTTGATCGGGTTGGAAATGATATCGGACATAAATCAGTTGGTGATCGTGAGGCAATCGACGATGCGCGGATCGCGGGTGGGAATAAGCGAAGCGGAGGCCGTCAGGCGGATGTAAGCGTAGCCAAGAATGGAGCCGACCGTCACAAAGGAGACGAGATCCTGCCACTTCGGGCCGATGTTGGGATGAGCATAGGGCATGATGAACCAGTAAAGTTCGACTCCATGCATGACGAGTATCCAAACCGCGATGCGGGTGAGCGCGCGCAGGCTTTTCTTGGTGTCCTGGGCAAGGAGATAGATGGCCGGGAACATGAATTTGCCGGCAATAAGGAGATAGCTGAGGAAAACCCAGTGGCCGCGATTGTGGTCGTTATAGAAAATGGCTTCTTCGGGAATGTTGCCGTACCAGATGAGCAGGAATTGACCGAAGGCGATATAGGCCCAGAAAATCGTGAAGGCAAAGAGGAGTTTGCCCATGAGGTAGTAATGTTCGTGGTTGACGCCGTTGAGGAATCCGGCCGAGCGGAAGATGGCGACCAGGACAATGCCGGCGGCCATGCCCGCCTGGGCGCAGACCGCGAAGTTATAGACGCCGAAAAGACTCGAATACCAGCGCCAGTCGAGGCCCATCAGCCAATCGCAGCCGATGCCGGTGACGAATACACCGAAAATAACCAGCGCGGGATAACTCCAGTCGTGCATCCGGCGGGAGAGCACCGGATTGCCGTCGATATCCTGCTCGACCGAGCTGCGGCGGTAGTAATGGCCGGCGAGAATGAAGTAGATGAAATAAAAGAAGGCGCGGCTATAGAACGCGGTCGAGTTGAGCCAGTCTTTGGCATGGTTGAGGCTGATCTGCACCTGCGGCGACATGTACTTCCAGAGAATGTCCGGCGTGCCGGGCCACAAAAGCGGCAGGAACAGCACGGCAAAAAGCAGAAAAAGGCCGATGATATTTTCCCAGACGCGCCGGACGAGGACGGTCCAATTCGAATCGCAGGCGTAATGCAGCACGACCCAGAAGAACGAACCGAGGGCGATGGTAAAGAAATAGTAAAAGGCAAAGAACCACGAGTAGGCGAATTGGACGCGATTAGCCGCGGCGTCGAAACAGGAAACGATGATTCCGATGATCGCAAGCGCGAGAAAAATCGGGGTAAGAGCATATCTCCCCGGCACGAGGCGCTCGGGTGGCGGAATATGGATGGTCTGGGAATGGGCGCTCATTGGATAATAATATTATCGACCCAACCCTTCATGATTTTTGGGGTCAAATAAACAACCTTTGTCTTGGGTGTGGAAGATCCATTCAAAGCGGATCCGCCCGGGCTGCCGCCTGCTTTGGGTTGGAGCTGCTTTTGTTCCGCGGGTGAAGCATCGCTGAAAGAAGCATTCTGGCTGTGCTGGAGGGCGCGGAGATACATGATGATCCGCCACCGGTCGTCGATGGCGATGTTGTAGCCAAAACCGAGCATCTGGCCCTTGCCGTTGGTCATGGTGTTAAAAATCTCGCCGTCGCTCATATTGCGGATGCGGTCGGTCTGATAATTGGCGACGGTGTTCATTCCATATTTGGAGGTAATTCCCTTGCCGTCCCCGGCCGCGCCGTGGCAAACGGAACAGGTGATGGTGTAGCGCTCGCGGCCCCGGGCCATATTGGCGGCATCGATGGCCAGCGGGCGTCCGCCATCGACGGCGTCGTGGACCGGAATGCCGTCGCCCCAATGAGTGTCGTCCCATTTGCCGGTCGACCAATAATCGTTGCGCGCGGGCATTTCGACGGCGACCGTTCCTTCAATGGGCGGACGGGCGCTGTTGCCGTCGGGGAAGAAAGCGCTGGGGACCTGGTCTTTAACCTTATCCTGGTAATTCATGTCCGGAAAAATTTCGAAGGGAGGCTTGGAGAAATGGTGGCCGCGGTATCCGGCGATGGAAATCACCCCGATAACCGCCAGCGTCACGGCGAGAAAAAAGTAACGGAGTTTCATGCCTCGTCCTCCTCCTCCCCGATGAGGGTGATGTTGGAGCCGCCGATTTCCGCGAGGAGATCGATGACCGCCTTTTCCGAGGCAAAACGGGGATCGTTGGCCTCGATGACAATGAAGAACTTGTCATGCGTGGCGCGATTAAAGAGATCCCATTCCCAGAGCGGATGATGGAGCCGGGGGAAAAAGTTGAGGGCGGCCATGCCCACGATGCTCATGGCGGCCGAGAGGATGATGGTGAGCAAGTCGAGAATGGGCACGAAAGCGGGCAGGCTGAAGTAAGGCTTGCCCTGTGTGTCGATCGGGTAAACGTAAACCGAGGTGATGGTGATGAGCAAAAAACCGCCGATAAGCCCGGCGAGTCCGCCGCCGAGGGTGAAGAGGCCGACGAACGATTTGCGCAACCCCATCGCCTTGTCGAGGCCATGAATATAATAGGGAGTGTAGCAGTCCCACCATTGGAAGCCTCTGTCGCGCACCGTTTCGGCGGCGGCATAGAGCTGCTTCGGGCCGGCGAATTCGGCTCCGATAGCGTAAAGTTTCTTCGGCATCCGTCCGCAACCGGCGGGGCAAATGAGGTCTTCGCTAGTCATGGGCCGCTCCCGGACGGGTGTCTTCCACAATCGGTAGATCGTGGGGATTCGCTTCCGGCATGACGGACCGCACTTCGGCGATGGCAATGACGGGCAGGAAGCGGATGAAAATGAGATAGAGCAGGAAGAAAAGGCCGAGGGTGCCGATGAAGGTGAAGACATCGACACAGGTTGGATAAAACATGCCCCACGAAGACGGAAGAAAATCGCGATGAACGGAGCTGACGATGATGATAAACCGCTCCAGCCACATGCCGATGCTCGGAAACAGTACCACGGTAAAGGCCATCCAGGGCGACCGGCGAATTCTCCTGCTCCAGAAAAGCTGGGGGATGACGCAGTTGAAGAGCATCATGAGCTGCCAGGTGTGCCAGTAGGGACCCCACATGCGGTTTTGAAAGAAGTGATAGGATTCGTTCGGGTTGCCGCTGTAGTAGGCGATGAAAAATTCCATCCCGTAGATGTAGGTGACAAAGAGGCCCATCAGCAGGGTGAAGCGGCAGCACATGTCGATGTGGCGCAGGGTGACGACATCCTGAAGCTTATAGAGTTGCCGGATCGGCACGAGGAGGATGACAAGCATGCAAAATCCGCCATAGATCGCGCCGACACCGAAGTAGGGAATAAAGATGGTGCCGTGCCAGCCCGGAATGACCGAGGTGGAAAAGTCGCTCGAGACGACCGTGCACGTGGTGATGACGAGAAGCGTGGCAATGCCCGCCAGCATCATGTAGCAAAACTCGTAGTTGGCCCAATGCCGGACGCTGCCCCGCCAGCCCAGGCAGATTACCGCGTAGAAGTATTGGAGGATCTTATTCTTGATCCGGTCGCGCATGGTGGCGGCATCGGGAATGAGCCCCACATACCAGAACATAATCGAGACGGAAAGATAGGTGGAGACGGCGAAAACGTCCCAGAGAAGCGGACTGCGGAAATTGGGCCAGATGGCGTTGCCGTTGGGAATCGGCGCCAGATACCAGGCGAACCAGGCGCGTCCGACGTGGACGGCGGGATAGACACCGGCGCAGGAAACGGCGAAAATGGTCATCGCCTCGGCGGCCCGGTTGATGCCGGAAGCCCATTTCTGGCGCGTGAGATAGAGAATGGCGGCGATCATCGTGCCGGCGTGGCCGATGCCGATCCAGAAAACGAAGTTCGTGATATCCCAAGCCCAATTGGCCGCTTTGTTTTCGCCCCAGACACCGACGCCGGTGGAAATGAGGTAAAGAATGCCAAGACCGGCGAAGGAGGCGACGGTGGCGGCGATGCCGGTGGCGATCCACCACCAGAGCGGCGCCGGGTTCTCGACCACGGCGGCGATTTGATCGCCCACCCAGGTGGCGCTCCGTTCGTTCGCCACATAAGGCTCGCGGACAAGCTCTTTGCGCGCCTGATTGATCTCGGCCGACTCATGCCGGTTGAGCGGATCCGCGGGAACGGTGGTTGGGGTGAAATAAGACATGGCGGTTCGAGTCCGTTTTAGCCGGCCGGCCTCTCCTGGTTAAGCACGTTCGGTTCCGATGGCGCGGAATCGGAGGTGGTTTTGTTCGCGCCATTGTTGTCTTTATCGTTGCTGGTTTCAAATTCGCTGGTGTGGCCGACGTTGGCCCCGTCCGGCATGGCGGGATTGGGATTGCGCACGCGCCCGAGATAGGTTGTGCGCGGGCGGGTGCCGAGGTAAGCCAGCACGCCATAGTTGCGTTCATCCTGCTTCAGAATGGAGACCTTGCTGGCCGGATCATTGAGATTGCCGAAAGCGATGGCCTGGGCCGGACAGGCCTGCTGGCAGGCGGCCTGGAAGGAATCGGTGGCGAGGGTGATGTTGCCCGAACCCGCGCCGTTGTTGTTCGATTTGCGGAGTTGGCCGATCTTCGCCTCCTCGATGCGCTGGACGCAGTAGGTGCATTTCTCCATCACGCCACGGATGCGGACGGAGACATTCGGATTCTTCTGCAGCGCGATGCTGTCGGGCGAACCTTTATAGGTCAGCGGGCCATCCTTGCCCGCGAACGGGCCGAGGTAAAGCTCGTTGGTGAGACCCAGGACGGGCAATTTCACGTTCTGGATCGGGCGGTCGTTGTAATTGAAGAAATTGAAGCGCCGCACCTTGTAGGGGCAGTTGTTCGCGCAATAGCGCGTGCCGATGCAGCGATTGTAGGCCATGACGTTGAGGCCCTCCTCGTTATGAACGGTGGCGTTGACCGGACAGACCGGCTCGCAAGGCGCGTTCTCGCATTGCTGGCAGGCCATCGGCTGAATAAGCATTTGGGGATCGTCGAGATAAGCCGGATCCTTGGAATTGGGCGGATTGTCGCTGGCAAAGTAGCGATCGATCCGAATCCAATGCATTTCGCGTCCGCGTAGAACCTGGAATTTGCCGACGATGGGAACATTGTTTTCCGCCTGGCAGGCGACCATGCAGGCATTGCAGCCAACGCAGGTATTAAGGTCGATGACCATGCCCCAGGCGGGACGGTCGGGTTGGTAATCCTTGGAGTTGAGCTTTGGCGGAATATAGGCCGGTTCGTAGTTTTGGTAGCCGGTCAGCTCGCCCTGCGGGGTGTCCTTGTCGATGCCGATCTCCTGCACGAAGTCGGGATGCTGATGATAATAATCGAGCGGGGCTTCGCGAACAATGCCGCGGCCTTCCATCGAGTTGTGTTCCTGAGTGACGGCCAGGGGATAGGTTTTATCGATTTTCTCGGCGGTCACATTGATGACGAATCCGGGCGTGGCCGAAGTGCGTAATTGATAGACGTTGAACCCGGCGCCCTCGGCGACGCGCAACGGCGGCGTGACGGAAGCCCGGTCGGCGTCCGTCAGGCGCGGCGCGGTGCGGCCCCAGCCGAGCGCGATGGTGAGCGATTGATCGGCTTGGCCCGGCGCAATAACAATGGGTAGCTCGAGACTGTGGCCGTCCGGCGTGGTGACTTTGACCATCGGGTAGGCGGTCATCGGATCGACGGCGAAATAATTACTGGAGGTGCGCGGGCTGAAATCGGTATTGGGCATGTCGGCCAGATTGTCATTGACCGGCTTGATGTTGACGCCGAGCGCGTCGGCGGTTTTGGGACTGATCAGGAGAGCATTGTCCCACGTGAGCTTGGTCATCGGATCGGGCAATTCCTGAAGCCAGCCATTGTTGGCGTAACGTCCGTCGTCGATGTTGCCGAGGATGAAATTCAATTCGTATTTGCCGGCGGCGATGGGCTGCGGCGGCGGCGGCAATTCACTATTCGTAATCGAAACAGACAACGGGGAATTGTAAATTTTATCAGCATCGGGAGAAAGGAAGCCATCATGGACGAATTGGCGCCACGCATTTTCAAACGCCTGGCTGCCATCCTTGTCCAGCCCGGCAATCTGTGAAAACGTGTCGATGATCAGATCAGCTCCCTTCGGCTTGGGCATGCCCGCGAGTTCCGCGAGGAGTTCGAGTTCGGAAATACCGTTGTAAAGCGGCAGGATCAGCGGCTGCTGGGAAAGATAGGTGCCATCGTAGGCGCGCGAATCGCCCCACGATTCGAGGAAATGGGCCGCCGGAACATGCGTGGTGCAAGCGGCGCTCGTTTCATCGACGTGCAGCCCATGGCGGATGACCTGTTCGACTTGGTCGATGATCCCGTCGAAGCCGAGATCGACGGGAGCATTGAAGGCCGGGTTGCCGCCGAGGATAAACAGAGTCTTAACCGCGCCCTGGCTGATTTGCTCGGCGAGATCGCTCAGCGTGGCCACCTTGGGCAAATTGGGAGTAAGAGTGTAGGGAATCCGGTAAGAGACGGTCGGGTTGCTGTTGCCAAGCGCATCACTGTTGCCAAGCGCATCATTGAGCCGTCCAACGAGCATATGGACTGCGGCGGGCTGCTGGCTGCCGCAAATAATGAGCGAGCGGCCCTTGGCGGCGCTCAAATCCTTGGCTGCTTCGGTCGCCCACGCATCGATATTCGGATCGGTGAAAGCGCTCGCGCTGTTGCCCGCAGCGACGCCGAGTTTCGAGGCGAGGAGCGTCGCGAAAGCTTGAATTTGGCTCGAAGGAAGCCGCAGCCGGTGATCGGCCATTCCGCCGGTGAGCGAAAAACGGGCTTCGACGGCGTAGAGCCGCGACATTGTCTCCTGCGTTTTGCCGAGGCGGCGGCGGCCGGCGGCAAATCCGGCGATGGTCTGAACGGTGCCCTCGGACGCGCCGAGGAAATCAGCATCCAGGGAGAGGATCACATCGGCCTTTTCGATATGATATACAGCGTGGCCGCTGGGCGACTGGCTCTGCCACGGATCAAATTCGGCCCAGATATGCTTCGGATAGAGTTTGACGAGTTTGGCGCGAATCGCTTCGCGGGTGGGAGATGTGCTCGGTTCGGCCAGGATGGCGAGCCCGTCGCCGCCATTTCGCATATAATCGCGCCGCAGGATGGCGAATTCTTCCCAGAAATCTTCCCAGGAAGCCTCGTCATAGTCCTCGCCGCGCAGCTCTTTGGGCGTGTCGGGATTGGTTTTGTCGAGTTTGACCTTGAGAACGGTTTTGGAGCGGTCGGGATCGTAGAGATCGAGGATGGCCGCCTGGCCGAAAAGATCGGTCGCGCCATTAAAGCCGGGAACGTTCGGATTGCCTTCGAGCTTGGTAGGCCGGCCATTGTAGGTCGTCGCGATAAGCGGAATCGCGCCGCCGCGGCGCGGCATCGAGGTGGCATAATGGAGCGCGTTGCCGGGAATTTGCCATTCGACTCCTTTGGTGTAGGGCACCGCATGGATTTCGGGACGGCGGCAACCGGTCAGGCCGAGTCCGGCCAGCGCAATCGACGCGCCCATAAATTGCATGAAACCGCGCCGGGTCACCTCATCGCCCTGCAACTCAGCAGCGCCTTGCGGAAATTCACGCTCCATCCGTGCGCGAAATTCCGGCGTATCGGCGAATTCTTCGAGACTGCGCCAGTACCGGCGGCGCGCGGGAAGGGTTTGGGGGTGATTAAAAACGCGTTTCATCGGTGACATCCTGCGCAATTGGTGGGCGGATCGATTTTCCAATCATGGACCAGTTTTCTTCCCAGTTCGGCCTGAGTGGTGCCGGCGGGTGGTTGCCAGTCGAGATTAAAGACCGGGGAAGTCTCGCCGGGCGTGTCTGCGGCAATGGGCCGGACATAATTTTCCGGATTGCGATGGCAGCTCAGACACCAGCCCATGCTGAGCGGTTTTTGCTCGGAGACCACTTGCATTTCATTGATCTGCCCGTGGCAACTGACACAACTGATGCCCCGGTTCACATGCGCCGAATGATTGAAGTAGGCATAGTCGGGCACGTTGTGAATTTTCACCCATGAAATCGGCTGGCCGGTGGCCCAACTGTCGCGCACCGGTTGAAGCTTCGGATTGTTGGCCTGAATTTGCGTATGGCAGCTCATGCACACTTGCGTTGCCGGGTAATTCGACTGGCCGCTGACCTCGACGTAACTGTGGCAGAAGCGGCAGTCGATGCCGAGTTGTCCGACGTGCAGGCTATGGTCGAAGGCCACCGGCTGGACCGGCTGGTAGCCAACCCGGGAATACTTGGGCGTGAAATAATACCAGACGGCCACCGTGGCCAACCCCCCGATGATCGACGAGGCGAACATCGCCTTGATCACGATCAAGTTGGTGGCTTTGGGAAAAATATTGGCCATGAGGAGAACTCCGTATGAGGCTAAACGCCCTGTCCCCGATCATGTTTTGTGCCTAAAAGTGAAAAATTTTGGCGGCTCATTTTCTCGCTCCCATTTTGTCGTACCAAAGCCTTTTGCTGCGGGCAACCGGAATTGTGAAGTTTTTCAAAAGGTTTTTTGGGCAAGTTGTCAGATGAACTTATGGTGGTGAAAAATTAACGCTAAAAGACGCCTGAAAAATATGAGGATCACAAGAGTTATCCGTTTCTCCGGAAAGGAGACTCTCGCTCAGACCGGTCTCTGGAATTTACTGCAGAGGGCTTGAAGGCTGTTTCGTCTGAAGGCTATCCGAAAAGTAGGCGCAGGTCACACCGAAAAGGACTTCGCCCACAAGGGTGACGGCGAATGTGGGCCGAACTCTGCGTTGCTCGCTCCTTACAGACCACTGCGGGTATGCTCGTCGTTCGCGCCTCGACTCGGCCCAAATTCGACTCCTCATGTGACCTATGCCTACTTTTCGGATAGCCTCTACAATTGCTGCGTGGAATCGGCCCGTTTGCGGGAACGGACACTGAGAAAGGAGGGCACAATTTCATTCGCGCGGATGACCGCGTTGGCGCGTTTAAGACGGCGGCTTAAGATGGTGTTAATTCCGAGGATGAGGGCGCAACCCGCATGGGGCGCGTCAAATAGAAATTGTTGCAAATGATCTGACTCCATGCACCAAAGCTGGCCATCTTGCACGCTGGTAACCGTCGCCGAAGCGGGGCCCGGCTGGAAAAGGGAAACCTCGCCGAAACAATCGCCCGGCTCAACCGAATCGAGTTGAACATCCCGTCCCGCCGCCTTGGTGGTGACAGCATAGATGCCGTCGATGACCACGTAGAGATGTATCTGTGGCGCGCCTTCTTGGATAACGATATCCCTCGATTTGGTCGACATGACAGCGCCATACCCGGCCAATAGTTCGCGGAACTCGTCATCGAGAAAAGAGAGAATACCCAGGCGGGGCAGGATAAAGTCGGCCATGGAAAAGTTATCGCTTCTAAGCGGTTTCTAAGGTAGGACTTGTACCGCGCCGGAAGCAATTTAATTTCACTCAAACGAAAAGATCCATGGAAGACCAGCCCGAATACCAGGAAGAAGGCTCTCTCTCTAAAGATTTACCCGGAGCGGATTGGCATGAGATTCCCCCCGCGCTACCCGCTCTCGGCATTCTCGCCGGTCTGAGCGACCAATCCTTGGTGACGCTGGCGCCCTACGGTAAGTATCAGCAACTGCCCGCCGGCACGATGCTTATTACCGAAGGCGAGCCGCAGGATCGTTTTTATGTCGTGGTTTCGGGCAAGCTGGCCATCTCGGCTTTCGTTGCGGGCAAGCATGTGCCGCTGAGCGTCGCCGAACCGGGCGAATGCATCGGCGAAGTCAGCGTGATCGAGCCGGGCCCCGCTTCGGCCAACGTCCAGGTGAAGGAGGATGCCGTGCTCTGGAGCATGAACCTTGAGGACATGCGGACTTATCTTTCCGAGCACCTCGGAGGCGGTGGCGCCCTTCTCATGGGCATGGCCCAGTGCCTAAGCCGGCGCATCCGGCAAACAAATCTTCTCATCAGCCAGCATCACACCGTGCCCATTGAACCGCTGCCCCATGGACGGCCCCGGGCCATCACGGCCGATAACACGCCGGTGAATCTCGGTTTCTTCGACCGGCTGAAACGGTCGATGACCGGCGAAAAGAAGGTCAAGATTTCAACCGAAATCAAATTGTAAGCCGGTTCTATTTCAACCAAGGAACAGATGGCGGACCGGTCTCTACCGCAGCTCATCAATTTGAGGCGATATTCCCAGGTGTCACGCCGACGTCACAATTACTCCATTGCCCGGCCGTCCCGTAACGGGTTATTCTTACCGGCCCGTATGACCACGCCCACGCTGACCGATCCCCGCTTTTTCATCAACCGCGAATTAAGCTGGCTGGCCTTCAACCGCCGGGTGCTCGAAGAAGCGCAAGATCCGAGTCAGCCGCTGCTCGAGCGGGTTCGCTTTCTTACCATTGTCAGCTCCAACCTTGACGAATTTTTTGAAGTCCGCGTCGCCGGCATCAAGCAGCAGATCGAACATGAATCGGACGACGCCGGTCCGGACGGCCTGAGCCCGCGCCAGACTTTTGACGGCATCCGCAAAGAGGTCCTCAAACTGATCGAGGACCAGTACGAGCTTTGGAGCCGTGAACTCCTTCCCGCCCTCGGCCGGCATGGCATTTTCCTCCACGATTTCAAAAATATGAACAAGCCGGATCAGGAGTGGGCGACGCGCTACTTCCGGGACGAAGTTTTTCCCGTCCTCACGCCCCTGGCGGTCGACGCCAGCCATCCCTTTCCGCAGCTCCAAAACAAAAGTCACAACCTCTTTCTCCGGCTCCAGCGTCCGGAGAGGCCCGGAGAGGTTCTTCATGCGGTCGTCCAGATTCCACGGGTCTTGCCGCGGCTGGTGCGCATTCCCCATCCCGATGAGCATCAATGGCATTACATTCTCATTCAAAATCTGATTCAAAACCATATTCATGATCTGTTTCCCGGCCTCAAGGTCGAGCAGGTTTATGGCTTCCGCATCACCCGCAACAGCGATCTCTACATCGATGAGGAAGAAGCCGAGAACCTTCTCCGCACCATCGAGGATGAATTGCGCAAACGCGCCCGCGGCAATGCCGTTCGCCTCGAAATCGAACACGGTTGCCCGGCCGACATGCGCGCGGCCCTGCTCGAAATCTTTAAGCTTTCCGAAGACGACGCCTACGTAGTCAACGGCCCGCTTAATTTTCTCCATCTTATGCCGCTGGCCTCCATTGAGGCTCTTGCCTCGCTGCGCGACAAGCCTTACATCCCGCTGGTCTCCCCGGCTCTGCCCGCCGGCTGCGATTACTTCGAGATTATGCGGCATCAGGACGTGATGCTGCATCACCCCTACGAAAGCTTCGCCAGCGTGGTCGAGTTTCTCGACCGCGCGGCGTCCGATCCCGCCGTGCTGGCCATTAAGATGACCCTCTATCGCACCAGCGGCGATTCGCCCATCGTCCATTCCCTGATCCAGGCGGCGGGTACCGGCAAGCAAGTCACCGTCCTCGTCGAACTGCGCGCGCGTTTCGACGAGGCCAATAATATCAACTGGGCCCGCCAGCTTGAGGAAGCCGGCGTTCATGTGGTCTATGGCATGGTTGGGCTCAAGACCCACTGCAAAGTGCTCATGATCGTCCGCCGGGATGAAGACCGGCTGCGCCATTACCTCCATCTCGGCACCGGCAATTACCATCCCAGCACCGCCCGCTTTTATACCGATTTGAGTATCCTCACCTCCAATCCGCAACTGGGTGAGGAGGTCGCCGTCCTTTTCAATACTCTGACCGGATTGGCGGAATACCAGGGCGTGAAGCAATTGCTGGTCGCGCCATTCCAGATGCACGATTCCTTCGTTAAACTCATCAACCGCGAGCGCGATCTTGCCCGCCAGGGAAAAGAGGGGCGGATCATCGTCAAACTCAATTCCTTGGTGGAAGAAAGCATGATCGTCGCGCTTTACGAGGCATCTCAGGCCGGTGTGAAAATCGATCTCATTGTGCGCGGGATCTGCTGCCTGCGTCCCGGCATTCCGGGCGTCAGCGAAAACATTCGCGTCAGCAGCATCGTCGGACGCTTTTTGGAGCACAGCCGCATTTTTTACTTCGGCAACGGCGGCAAACCCAAAGTTTATCTCGGGAGCGCCGACTGGATGCCCCGCAATCTCTTTCGCCGTGTCGAAGTCGTCTTCCCCGTCCTCGACGCCGGCCTGCGCAAACGGATCATCGACGAAATTTTGCCCGCCTACCTCAGCGACTGCGTGAAAGCGCGCGTCCTCGGCGCCGATGGGGTCTACACGCGCGCCCTTTGTCCGCCCGGCCAGGAACCGGCCCAGGCCCAGCTCACCTTCCGCAACCTCGCCCGCCAGGCCACCTCTCATCGGGTTGAAGCGAAGCTCGGCAAGGAAGCAAAGAAGGCGGATTGAACGGAGTTAAAGTCTCAGTTTTGCCGGATGGATGACGGGCAACTCAGATCTTTACCTTAAACGTCTCGTGCGGATTGAGGTCGAGGATAAAGTGAGTAAGCAGCAGCGCGAGGTTCTCCAAATCTTTCAGGTGAATCGCCTCAACTGGCGTGTGCATGTAACGGTTTGGCACCCCCAGCGCCACCGTGGCGATGCCGCCCCGCTGAAGAAAAATCGCGTCGGCATCGGTGCCGGAGCGGCGCGGATCGATGCCGCGCTGAAAGGCGATCTTGTTTTTAATGGCGACATCTTCCAGGCGCTTGACCAGGACGGGATGATTCACGCTGCCCCGGCTCAGGATCGGCCCCTTGCCCAGCCGGACATCGCCGAACTTCTTTTTGCTGGTGACCGGAATATCGGTCGCCTGGCCGACATCGATGACCAGGGCCGCGTCGGGCCGCACCGAATATCCGAGCATGTGCGCGCCGTAAAGGCCGTTTTCCTCGCCGATGGCCGAGGCCGCCACGACGCACGCCTTCAGTTTCTTGCCCGCCTTCGCGCATAGCCGCAGCGTTTCCGCCGCGACAAAAGTCCCGATCCGGTTATCGCAGGCGCGCGCAACGTAGATATCTCCATGCAATTGCTGCCAGCCGGCGGTGTAAGTGATCAGATCGCCCACCGCGACGCGCTTTTCCGCCTCCTTGCGATTTGCCGCGCCGATGTCGATGAAGAGGTCATGCAGTTCGGGAATCTCCTGCTTCTTGCCCCGGTCCTGCATATGAATCGCCAGCGTGCCGATGACGCCCAGCACATCGCCGCCGCGGTTGTGGATATGGACGCGTTGGCCGGTGGCCAGGCCGGGATCATGTCCGCCCACGCCGCTGAACCAGATGAAACCGTCGTCATCGATGTATTGGACCTGAAACGCGATCTCGTCGGCGTGGCCTTCGACCATGATTTTGGGCGAGCCTTCCGGATTGAGAATGGCGATGGCATTGCCGTAGGTGTCGGTCTCGACTTTGTCGGCCAGCGGCTGAAGATAGTTCAGCCAGACTCTCTGGCCGCGCGCCTCATCGCCGGAGGGCGTCGGCGTGCCGAGCAGAGCGGCAAGAAAATCAAGGGATTGGGAACGCATGTAAGATAGGTTTTAGCAAGAGAAAGAAAGGCGACAAGAAGGTATCCATGCGTTTCAAACTCTTTACTTCATCGGATAACTAATCTGTCCGCTGTGGGCGCAGACGCGGTATTTTCCTTTGGCCTTGATTTCAATTTCCGCGACGCCGCCCGCTTCCTCAACCAGGACGACTCCGGCGGCGATGTCCCAGAGATTGACGCCCTGTTCGATGTAGGCATCGAGCCGTCCGGCGGCGACATAGGCGAGGTCGAGCGCGGCGGAGCCCATGGCGCGCAGCTTGCGGGCCTTATTGCCGTAGAATTTGTAGAGTTCGAGGCAGTGGTCGATGGAGTCCTGGCCTTTGGCGAAACCGACGGCGAGAACGGCCTCGCCGAGCGTGGCGCGGGAGCTGACTTTCTGCCGCACGCCGTTAAGCCAGGCGCCGCCCCCCCGTTCGGCGGTGAAAAGCTCGTGGCGCAACGGGTCGTAAATGACGCCAAGAAGAAGGCGCTGGCTGGCCGTTTCGCGCACGGCGATGGAGACGCAGAAATGGGGAATGTTGTGGGCGAAATTCATTGTGCCGTCGATGGGATCGACGATCCATTCGATTTCCGCCCGGGGATCGCCAAGGTCGCCCGAGTCGCCTTCTTCGCCGATGCAGCGGGTTTTGGGATGATGGCCGAGAAGAATGCTGTAAATGAGGTCCTGGCATTCTTTGTCCGCGGCGATTTTAATATCGTGGGCGAATTCTTCCGTGACGTGAAGTTTGCCGCCAAAAGCGTGGCGGAGACGTTCCCCGGCGGCTTGAGCGGCGGTGATGGCGGCGTAAATCATGAAAATAACGGTAGATCAAACGCAGGGCAGGGGAAATGATTTTGCAAGAAGGCGGAAGTTTGACGCGGCGCGGCAACGCCTTAACCTGTGGTCATGGCTATTCCTCTCGAAGACACAGTGGCGGACGTAATCGGCAAGGCGCAACGCGGACTCGGACTGAGCGACGCGGAACTGGCCGAGCGGAGCGAGATCTGGCCGGATGAACTCGAGTCGGTGAAGCGGGTTCGCGGCGTGCCGTTGGAGGAGGTGCGGAGGCTGGCGCAGGTGCTGGAACTGGACGCGGAATCGCTCGCCGGTTTGGCGGCGGGAACCTATTATCCGAAGGTGACGCCGCCAAGTCCCGGATTTTTCGCGGCCAGCACCGATTACGGCAACATCCTGGTGAATGCCTATTTGGTTTGGGATACGGAGAGCGGATTGGCCGCCGCGTTCGACACCGGCGCCGATGCCGCGCCGATGGTTGCGGAATTAAAACGGCACAAGTTGACGCTTCAGGACGTTTACCTGACCCATACCCACGTTGATCATGTGACCGAGCTCGACCGGCTGATCGAAAAGGCCGGCGGATCGGTGGGTGTGCATGTGAACAAGGCCGAACCGCTGGGAGGCGCGGCGGCTTTTCAGCCCGGCGTGACGTTTGCGCTCGGCCGGCTGCGGGTCGAGACGCGCGACACCTCGGGCCATTCACCGGGAGGGACGACTTATCACATTCACGGATTGAACGCGCCGCTGGCGATTGTGGGCGACGCGCTTTTCGCCGCATCGGTGGGCGGAATCAGGTCGGATTACCGGGCCGCGCTGAAGAGGATCCGCGACAATATTCTCTCCGCGCAGGACAACACCGTGTTGGCGCCGGGGCATGGCCCGTTGACGACGGTGGAGCAGGAGAGGGCGCACAATCCGTTTTTCCCGGATTTCCGGCAAGCCGCGGCGGAGATATGAAGGGATTCCGGGCGTATGGGCGGCGCTCAGCCGATCCGGCGGGACGTTGATCATGAGCCGAAGGTCTTGTTGGGCGATGCTCCTGTTGGCCGGCGCGAGCCTGCCGTTTAGCGGATGCGCGACGGTGAAGACGGGTGATGATCTGTCGGCGATGCAAATCAGCGCGTTGCAGGAGAGCAACGAGCGGCTGGATGTTTATGACCGGCAATTGCAAAAGTTGGACGCCGATTACGCAAAGGGAAAAATCCGCCGTTCCGTTTACGATAGAGAAACAGGGGACCTGTTGGCGCTCATCCGGGAGGAGTCCGAATTTCAAAATGCGATCCTGATCAAAGACCCCAAGATCAAGGTGATGGCGCAGCATTTACTCGAGACTATTCAGAAAGTGGCGGAGGGTATGGCCGCAATTACCGTGTTAGCAAGTGTGGCAGCCCTGAAGAGCGTGGCAAGTTGGGGAGGGGCGGTTATACCGATGATCACGCATTAAGGTAAGCGAGCGGATTTTGCTGCTTAAGGGTGCCCTAAGCTGGTATTGTGAAGTGCATAATCGCCTAAGATTTCGACTCAAAAGATATTCCCTTTGATTGGCAGCAATTGGACATAAGTTGGCCCTGGCCGGCGTGGCAATGTTGGCGGCGGTGATGCTCTTTGTGGTCACTGTGTGTGATTATGAAAATAAAGATGCGGCTTTTTGAAGCCCTGCGGGGAGGGCCGCATCATCATTCCCCAATAATTTTGACTAGGACGCGCTTGCGGCGCATGCCGTCGAATTCGCCATAGAAGATTTGTTCCCAAGGGCCGAAGTCGAGCTTGCCATCGGTGATGGCGACGACGACTTCGCGTCCCATGATGGTGCGCTTAAGATGGGCGTCGGCATTGTCTTCGCCGGTATCGTTGTGGCGGTATTGATTATGCGGCTTTTCCGGCGCAAGCTTTTCCAGCCATCGTTCCCAATCCTCCAACAGGCCGCTTTCGTGATCATTAATGAAAACCGAGGCGGAAATGTGCATGGCGTTGACCAGGCAAAAACCTTCTTGGACACGGCTTTCCCGGACGCATTCCTGCACCTTGGATGTGATGTTGACAAAACCGCGCCGGGCCGGGAGGTTGAAAACCAGTTCGTGACGGTATGTATTCATCGCGGGAAAGCCTAGAACCTATCT
>DATJMI010000142.1:0-12080 GCA_035508775.1 Methylacidiphilales bacterium | reverse complement strand
AATATCCCTTGTGCCTTTTCGGCTATATCTTAAAGTTCTTCTCTAATGCCACTCAATCAAGCCATTCTCGACCGAACGGGGTCCTTTCACGGTCTCTATGATCCGGCGTTTGAGCATGACGCTTGCGGGGTCGGTTTCGTGGCCAGTATCAAAGGACAGCGTTCCAATTCGATTTTACGGAAAGCGCTGACCTGTGTTTGTTCGCTGATCCATCGCGGCGCGATGGATGCCGACGCGAAGACAGGCGACGGCGCGGGCGTTTTGACCCAAATTCCGCACCGGCTTTTCCGCTACGAAGTGGAGAAGATGGGGCACAAGCTTTTCCAGGACTCCGACCTCGGCGTCGGCATGATGTTTCTGCCCAATGATCCCTACACCCAGGCGCGTTGCCGGCACATTACGGAAGAGGTGGTCCGGGAGCACAAGCTCGTTATCTTCGGCTGGCGCGTGGTGCCGGTGAATCAGTCGGTTCTGGGCGAGAAGGCGTTGCGGACGTGCCCCGACATCGAACAGATCTTCATTGGGCGGCCCGACCAGGCGTTGATGGATGACGATGAATTCGAACGAAAACTTTTCATTTGCCGCAATCAAATCGAAGATATGGCTGAGAGCCAGGGCATCAAAGACTTTTACATCCCCAGCTTCTCCAGCCGCACGATTGTTTACAAAGGTTTGCTGGCTGCCCCGACGCTGGAGCGGTTCTATCTTGATTTACGCGACCCGAATTATCAGACGGCTCTGGCGGTATTCCACCAGCGCTATAGCACGAATACTTTTCCGACTTGGCCACTGGCCCAGTCGTTGCGCATGTTGAGCCACAACGGCGAGATCAACACGATACAAGGCAACCGGCTCTGGACACGCGCGCGCGAGCCGGAACTTAAGAGTCCACTCTTTGGCGACGCCGTCAAAAAACTGCGTCCCATCATCCAGCCGGGGGGCAGCGATTCGGCCAGTCTCGACAACGCGCTGGAACTGCTCGTCATGGGTGGGCGCGATATTCTCCATTCGATGCTTATGCTCGTGCCCGCCGCATGGCAGGGTGATCCTTCCGTGCCGGCGGAAATAAAGGAATTCTACGAATATCACCAAACACTCAATGAACCGTGGGATGGTCCCGCGGCGTTGGTGTTCAGCGACGGACGGACGGTTGGGGCGTGCCTCGACCGCAACGGCCTTCGGCCCTCGCGTTACAAGGTCACCGACGACGGCCTCTTCTGCCTCGGTTCCGAGGTCGGCCTTCTGCCCATTGACGATGCGAAAGTGGTGGAAAAGGGACGGCTGGCTCCGGGGGAAGTGATCGCCGTCGATACGATCAAAGGCAAATTGCTCCGGAACTGCGAGATCAAGACGGCTTACGCCAAAAGGCAGCCCTACGGCGCATGGTTGCGCGAGAACATCAAGGACATTGAAAGCAGGCCGTCGCTTGAGGCGCAGATGGCGCCGGGTGCGACCCTGCTGCAACAGCAGGTTGCCGCCGGTTACAACGAAGAGGAAACCACCGTCACCCCAAGTCTTCTTAAAACCATGGCCGAGACGGGTGAGGAGGCGATCGGTTCGATGGGAGACGATACACCGCTGGCGGTCCTCTCCAAGCGGCCCCGTCTGCTTTACACCTACTTCAAGCAGCTCTTTGCCCAGGTGACCAATCCGCCGATCGATCCGATCCGCGAAAAGCTTGTCATGTCGGTGGAAGTGCTGGCCGGGCGCCGCCGCAACTGGCTCGACGAAACTCCCGAACACGCACGGGTGTTGCGCCTGCAATCGCCGGTCCTGACGAATCCGGAGATGCGGCAAATTCTCGCGCTGGAGGATGGAGCGTACAAGACGAGGACGATCTCGTCTGTTTTTCCCGTCAGCGAAGGGCCGGATGGCCTGAAAAAGAATCTCGACCGCATTTGTCAGGAGGCGGAAGCGGCTATTGAAGATGGAGCTTCCATCCTGATTCTCAGCGACTGGGACACGAGCGCGGAAAAAGCGGCGATTCCGATGTTGCTGGCGACCGGCGCGGTGCATCATCATCTCATCCGCGCCGACAAACGCTCCAAGGCGAGTCTGATCTGCGAGACCTCGGAATGCCGTGAGGTGCATCAACTGGCCTGCCTGCTCGGTTACGGCGCTTCGGCGGTGAATCCCTATACCGCGCTGGCCACGCTCAACGAGCTCTTCTCGCGCGGGGAATTGAAAGTTGCCGATGCGGCGACGGCGGCGAAGAATTACCGCTACGCGCTCGAGAAGGGGCTGCTCAAGATCATGTCGAAGATGGGCATCTCCGCCCTGGCCAGTTACAGTGGGGCGCAGACCTTCCAGGCCATCGGTTTGCAACCGGAAGTGATCGCGTGCGCCTTCAACGGTACGCCTTCGCAGGTGAACGGCCTCAGTTTCCGCGAAATTGCCGGCGAAACACTGGCGCGTCATGCGCGCGCCTTTTCCCCCGAGGCGAAGATTCTTGACGAAGGTGTCTACCGCTACCGGCGCGATGGGGAACTGCACGCCTATACCCCGGCGGTGATCCAGAGCTTTCACACTTACGTCGGCATCAAGGGCGCCGACAAGGCCGGCAAATGGGAAGATTACGGGAAATATGTTGCCGCGGTCGAAGAAGCCGCGCCGGTCGCCTTACGGCAATGCCTGGCTTTGAAGAAAGGCAATCCAATTCCCATCGAGGAAGTCGAGCCAATTGAGGATATCCGGCGCCGCTTCACCACGGCGGGCATGTCGCTGGGCGCGCTTTCACCGGAGGCACACGAAACGCTGGCCATCGCCATGAACCGCATCGGTGGAAAATCGAATTCGGGCGAAGGAGGTGAGGATCGGGCGCGCTTTACGCCGTTGGAAAACGGCGATTCCAAGAACAGCCGAATCAAACAGGTCGCCTCCGGCCGGTTCGGCGTGACTGCGGAATATCTGGCCAGCGCGACTGAAATCGAAATCAAAATGGCGCAGGGATCCAAGCCGGGCGAAGGCGGCCAGATTCCAGGGCACAAAGTGAGCGCGATGATTGCCAAGCTGCGGCGCAGCACGCCGGGCGTGATGCTCATCTCGCCGCCGCCACACCACGATATTTACAGCATCGAAGACCTGGCCCAGCTCATCTATGACCTCAAGCAGGTGAATCCGCGCGCGAAGGTCTGCGTGAAACTGGTGGCCGAGGCGGGCGTGGGAACGATTGCCGCGGGCGTGGCGAAAGCTTACGCCGATATCGTTCTGATTTCGGGGCACGATGGCGGCACGGGCGCGTCTCCTCTTTCCTCGGTCAAAAACGCGGGCGCGCCGTGGGAACTCGGCCTCTCCGAGGCGCACCAGGTGCTGTTGCTTAACGGGTTGCGTAATCGCGTGACCCTGCGCACCGACGGGGGGATGAAGACCGGCCTCGACATTCTGATCGCGGCGATGCTCGGCGCGGAGGAATTCAATTTTGGCACGGCCGCCTTGATTGCCACGGGTTGCGTGTATGTCCGCAAATGCCATCTCAACACCTGTCCGGTTGGCGTCACCAGCCAGGATGAAAAATTTCGCGCCAAGTACAAGGGCACGCCGGAAAATGTCGTTCTTTTCTTTAATGCCGTGGCGGAGGAAGTCCGGCGCTATCTCGCCGGCATCGGCGCGCGGACGCTCAACGATGTCATTGGCCGGACCGATTATCTGGAACAGCGCCAGGTGCCGGATCATCCCAAGGCCAATATGCTTGATCTCTCCCGCTTGCTCGCCATGCCGAAAGTCGACACGGGAGCCCGTTTCCACACATGGGAACGGAATGATAAGCTCGAGGACCGGACGCTTGACGACGTGATTTTGCAGGATGCCAAGAGCTGTCTCCAGACCAAACACAAGCAGAGTTTAAAGTATAAAGTGAAGAATACCTACCGCAGCATAGGCACGCAGCTTTCTGGTGAAATCGCCTATCGCTATGGCGACGAGGGCTTGCCCGACGGCACACTCACTCTCGATTTCAGCGGCAGCGCGGGACAGAGCCTCGGCGCGTTTCTCGTTCGCGGCGTCCGGATTAATCTTGTTGGCGAAAGCAATGATTACGTCGGGAAGGGGATGTCGGGCGGCGAGATTATCCTGGTGCCATCGCCGGTGGCGAAATTCGATCCGGCGCAAAATTCGATCTGCGGCAACACCGTCCTTTACGGCGCCACCGGCGGATCGTTGTTCGCGCGGGGTTGCGCGGGCGAGCGGTTCGCGGTGCGCAACAGTGGCGCGACGGCGGTGGTGGAAGGCATCGGCGACCATGGCTGCGAGTATATGACCAACGGACGGGTGGTGGTCCTGGGCGCTACCGGCAAGAATTTCGGCGCGGGCATGTCGGGCGGCATCGCCTATGTGCTCGACCGGGAGGGCGTTTTTGAACAGCGGTGCAACCGCGCGATGGTGACATTGCAGCGGCTTGCGGATGCGGATGAGATCAATGCCCTGAAGGGATTGATTTTCAAGCATCTTGAATTGACGGAAAGCGCCCGCGCCAAGGAAATTCTCGGCGACTGGGCCCGATTCGAACCGCTTTTTTGGAAAGTGGCGCCTCATCCGCCGGTCAGTGCGACACCCCCGGCGGCCAGCGCGGCGGCGGGTGGTAACGGCTCAGGCAGTCCAGCGGTGAATGGAACGGGAGGCTCGGTGGCTGCGGCGGCGCCAGCTTCCGGGGAGCCGGCCAAAGCATGAACGCTTCGGTCGCCATTCAGTTTTCCATTTTTGTCGCCAACAAGCCGGGTGTTTTGGCCAACGTTTGTGATTTGCTTAAAAAGGAGAAGATCAGCATTCACGCAGTCACCACGTCGGACAACCGGGATCACAGCATCATCCGGCTGGTGGTGAATGAACCGCGCCGGGCGCTTGGCCTGCTGGAAGACTACGGCACGCTGGTGCAGCAGACCGACGTCATCATGGTCGAAGGACCGAACAAGCCGGGAACGCTTGGCCAGATTTCGCGGCAGCTCGCCGCCGCCGGCATTAATATCGATTATCTCTATTGTGCCACAGCGCCGGCCGCGAAAAGTGGACTTCTCGTGTTCAAGCCCTCCGATGTGGCAAAGGCGCTCAAGGTTCTGAACAAGCGCGCTCCGCTGGAATTGAAGTAATCCGTCCGGATGGCGGCAAAAAGTAAGCAGCCCCCATTACAGAATGGAAACCATCTTCCATTGGCATTGAAAACAAGTCTATTGCCCCAACATAATGATGGCGATGAAAAAGGTTTTCCCGGTTTTTCTCGTGATGCTTGCGTTGTTCGGTGTTCCCACGGCTATTTCCCAGGCGGATCCGCCCTACCATCTTACTACGGTTAGCTGGATCATTTCGACCCGCAACAATATGAACGTGGATGACCGGTACGTGACGCTCGTCGGCCAGGTGACTCAGCGCATTGGGGATGAAACCTATTGGTTCACCGATGGTACCGGCTCGGTCCGGCTTGATAGCGCCGATTTTGTGTTGCCGATTGGGCCAAAGGTGGTCATCGGCGGGCGCATCGACCAAGCCTACCTTGGGTTTGGGCATCTCGAAGTGGACGTGCGCCACTGGCACTTGGTCAAACAGCCGTAAGATGGAGCCGTTCCGATTCTACTTTTCGGATAGACTTTAAGGCGTGCATTTTTCCAGAGCGGTAGCCGACTGCATGTGCCGGGAAATTTCTTCGACAATATGAGGATTGACCTTGTGTGCCACAGCCTCGCGGGCGACCCGGATGGCATTCTTGATGGCTTTCGGCGATGAATTGCCATGGGCCTTGATGCAAATGCCGTTGACGCCGAGCAGAGGTGTGCCGCCGTACTCTTCGGTGTTGGTTTTGCGGCGGATGGTGTAAAATGCTTCCTTGGCCAAAAGCGCGCCGGCTTGCCGGACGAGATCTTTCGTCAACTCGCGCTTGAGCCAGGAGAAGATTGCCCCGGCCAGGCTTTCTGACGTTTTGAGAATCACGTTGCCGACGAAGCCGTCACAGACAACGACATCGACCGGATGATTAAAGAGATCGTGTCCTTCGACATTGCCAATAAAATTGATCTTGGCGCGGGAAAGCTGTTCATAGGCCGCTTTGGTTAGTTCGTTGCCCTTGCCGGCCTCGGAACCAATGCTCATGAGGCCGACGCGCGGATTTTTGCATCCGAGCACTCTATTCGCGTAGACCGATCCCATGATGCCATATTGCAGCAGATGCTTGGGTTCGGAATCGACGTTGGCGCCGGCGTCGATCAGCAGGAAGAGATTGGTCTCGGTCGGCATCACGGTGGCGATGCCCGGCCGGTCGATGCCGGGCAGGGTGCGCAGTTTTAGCGTCGCGGCAACGACGAAGGCCCCGGTATGCCCGGCGGAAACAAGCGCTTCCGCCGCGCCGTCGGCCAGCAGATCGACCGCCCGCGAGATCGAGGAGTCCTTTTTACGCCGGACAGCGTCGATGGCGCTGTCAGCCATGTCGACGATTTGGCCGGCAGGATGGATGGTGAACCGCTTTCTCAGGGCGGCGGAAATTTCGAGGTGTACCAATTCTTTTTCGATGCGGGCCCGGTCTCCTACCAGAATAATCTCAATATCGTCATATTTCTCCAGCGCGGCAGCGGCGCCGGCCACCGTGCTGGCGGGGGCGAAATCTCCGCCCATGGCATCGAGAGCGATCTTCATGCGGTTATCCCCGTCAATTGAAGCGGCGCCAATTTTGTTTTAAACCCGTATCTACTCTTCGACCGTGCGGGAAATGATCTGGCGGCCCCGATAGGTTCCGGTTTTGGCGTCGACACAGTGTCCATGATGACGATTACCCGTCTTGGGGTCAACATAGAGACCGGACATTTTCCAGGCGTTGGCGGCTTTGCGGGTGCGCAGGCGCATTTTTGATGTTTTGCGTTTTGGAACTCCCATATATCCTTTTAGTCTTTCGTTTTAATTTTGCTTAAAGCTTCCCACACGGTCTCGTCGGCCAGCGAACCGGAGGTTTCAGGACGCGGTTGGTAAACCTCACCGGTTACCGGGCAACGGCCATCCGCGCCGAGCCGGCAAACCGCATTGAGTGGCAGTTCGAGCAAAATATCTTCCCGGATAAAGGGAGTCAAGTCGATGCAGTTGGGCTGCGGCCCCTCGAATAGGTGTTCCACTTCAGTCCGGACTGGCCACGGTATCCACTCCGCGCAACGTCCGCAGACCAGCAACAAGGTGGTTTGGAGCCAACCCGTAACGGCGAAATTTTCCTCGTCCTTGGTGACGAGCAATTCCACCTTGACCGATCCTTGAGCCCGGGCGGCTGCTTCATGCAAAGCCAGCACTTCCGCCGAAATTTCGCCTTGCAAGACGAGGGGATGATCTTCGGTTACTTGAGCGGGGATAAAGTTCATGGCTTCTTCCCTTGAAATTTTCGCTGCATGGCTTCCTGCACCATGGGAGGCACAAAGGCCGAGACATCACCGCCCAGCCGGCCGATTTCCTTGATAATGGTTGAACTCAAATAGGTGTAGGCGCCGCGCGGCATAAGGAACAATGTTTCGATGGAATCGGCGAGTTTACGGTTCATCAGCGCCATCTGAAATTCAAATTCAAAATCGGATACCGCCCTTAGCCCGCGCAAGATGGCGCGGGCTCCCTGTTCCTGAACAAAGTCGACCAAAAGTCCTCGGAAAACAACCACCCGAATTTTTGCGCCATGAGTGGCCAAAGCCTTTTCCGCCAAAGTCTGGCGTTCCTCGATGGTAAAGAGCGGTTTTTTGGTTGAATCAACGGCTATCGCCAGAATGACTTCGTCGAAAATCTGCAAGGCCCGTGTCACCACGTCGATATGACCATGGGTGATCGGATCAAAAGTGCCCGGATAGACGATCCGGCGCGGTTGAGAGGTCATTGTACCCTCTCGATTTGCGCACCAAGAGCGCCTAGTTTTCGGTCAATGTGCTCATAGCCACGGTCGATGTGGTAGACACGGTTGACCTCGGTCGTGCCATGAGCAACCAATCCGGCCAGCACCAGCGCCGCCGAAGCGCGTAAATCGGAGGCCATTACCGGCGCGCCGCTGAGATGGTCAACCCCGTGAAGGATTGCGGTCCCGCCTTCGAGTTCGACTTTCGCGCCCATGCGGCGCAATTCGCTCAGATGCATGAAGCGGTGCGGGAAGATTTTTTCCGTGATCGCGCTGATTCCGGGTGTCACCGACATCAGGGCGCATATTTGGGCCTGCATGTCTGTCGGGAAACCGGGATAGGTTTCCGTGACCAAGTCGATGGAACTGAGCTTGCGCGAGGCTGAGACGCGAATTCCATCTGTTTCGGTTTTGATATGAGCGCCGCAGCTTTTCATCCGGTCGATGACATTGACAAGGTGCTCGGCCTCCGCGCCGGCCAAAAGAACTTCCCCCTGGGTAATGAGGCCCGCGACCATATAGGTGCCCGCCTCAATCCGGTCCGGGATGATGACATGCTCCGCGCCATGTAAGGGGCTCCCCCCTTCGATTTCTATCCGGCGCGTCCCATGTCCAACGATATTGGCGCCCATTTTACGCAGAAATTCGGCCAAGTCGCGCACTTCCGGTTCGCAGGCGGCACTTTCGATAATGGTCAATCCCCGGGCGCGCGTGGCGGCCATCATGACATTGCCGGTGCCGAGGACCGTGGAGCCGAATCTTCCTCCGAGAAAAATCTCCTTTCCGATCAATTCTTTGCTGGCGACGTAGATATCGCCGCCTGCGGTGCGGGATTCAGCCCCCAGCGCGGCCAATCCTTTCAAGTGGATGTCAATGGGACGATCGCCGATGACGCATCCACCCGGCTCGGAAATTTTGGCCTGGCCGCAGCGCGCGATGATCGGTCCCAGCACGCAAATGGAGGCGCGCATCTTGCGGACGAGATCGTAGGGGGTTTCCGAATTCACTTTTTCCGCGCGGGTGGTGACAACGCCATTCTCGAAAGTCACTTTGGCTCCGAGTTTCGACAGGATTTCGAGCATGAAACGGATGTCCGATAAATCGGGGACGTTCCGGATCACACATGTTTCCGGGGTGAGGAGGGTCGCCGCCAAAATGGGCAGCGCCGAGTTTTTTGATCCACTGATATTGACGCGGCCTTTCAGGCGGACGCCACCTTTTACGACTAGTTTATCCATGATATTCGGCTACGAGAATTCTCTCGCGTTGGGTGAAATCGGGCAAGATTCCGATTAAAGCGTAACCTGCGTTCAGGCAAAGCGTTTTCGCTTCGGCGGCCTGTCCATCGCCAAGTTCCAGGGCGAGAAACCGGGTGCATCCGGAACTCTGGCGGATCAGTTTTCGGATCAAAGCGAGACCGTCCGGGCCGCCATCGAGGGCGCGGCGGGGTTCATGACGCACTTCGCGCGCGAGGTTGCCGATTTGCGCGGCCGGAATGTAGGGAAGATTGGCCACGATCATCTGAAAACGCTCCGGGAGAGACTTTTCTTCCAATAGATCGCTTTCCACGAATCGGATATTTCCACAATCGGCGGCGTTGCGTTTGGCTAGAATCAAAGCGGCGGGACAGATGTCGCTGGCGACGATTTCCAGCTTTGGAAATTTTTTTGCCAGCGCAATGGCAAGAATACCCGAGCCGGTTCCGGCATCGAGCACAGGCAGCCCTTCCGGATCGATCCGGTCCGCCGCGGCTTGAAAAAGAATTTCCGTTTCGGGACGCGGGATGAGCACGTCGGGACCGACTTCGATGCGATGCCCGGCGAACGTCGTCACGCCCAAGACATATTCCAGCGGCTCTCCCTGGGCGCGCCGCTTCACCAGCGGGCGCAGGCGTTCCAGCGCCGGTTCCGGCACCGGCTGGTCAAATTCAAGATAGAGTTGCATCCGTGTTTTCCCTAAGACTTCCGCCAGTATCAATTCGCCGGTCAGACGCGGCGACGGAACATCGTGCCGCGTGAAATAATCGGTGGTTGATTCGAGAAGTTTAAGCATGGTCATGCCGTTTTGAGTCACGCCGCCACTTCCAATTCCGCGAATTTTTGTTCGAGCGCATAGGCGGCCAGGACGCCGAACAATTCGTCAAGATCACCCTCCATGACCTGCGAAAGATTATGAGCCGTGTAGCGGATGCGATGGTCGGTCAGCCGGTTGTCCGGAAAGTTATAAGTGCGAATCTTCTCGTTGCGGTCGCCGGAGCCGATTTGGCTGCGCCGGTGTTGTGCGTACTTTTCCGCTTCTTCATTCTGCTTTTTCTCCAGCAGACGCGTGCGCAGAATCTGCATCGCCTTATCTTTGTTTTTGAGCTGAGAACGGCCATCCTGGCAACGCACGGTCAGCCCCGTCGGCTTGTGCGTGATTTGCACCGCCGAATCGGTCGTGTTGACTCCCTGTCCACCGGGACCGCCCGAGCGGCAAACGCCTATGTCGAGGTCTTCGGGCCGGATAACAAGGTCAACCTCCTTCGCCTCGGGCAGCACGGCGACTGTTGCCGTCGAGGTATGGACCCGGCCCTGCGCCTCGGTGGCCGGAACGCGCTGGACGCGATGCACGCCGCTTTCATACCGAAGCTTTTTGAACACATCGGCGCCGCTGATCTGGAAAATGATTTCCTTCAGCCCCCCTTTGTCGGAGGGGCTCAGATCAAGCGTCTCGGTCTTCCAGCCCACCCGCTCGGCATAACGCGTGTACATCCGGGTGAGATCGGCCGCGAAGAGAGCCGCCTCATCGCCGCCGACGCCGGCGCGAATTTCGATAATGGTGTTGCGCGAATCGTTTTCATCCGGCGGCACAATGGCGAACCGGACCGCCTGCTCAGCTTTCGCGCAGGCGGGGCGCAAAGCGGTCAGTTCCTCCTCCGCCAATTCGGCCATTTCCGGTTCAGTAGTGCTTTTGGCCATGGCCTCGGCTTCGGCTAGGTCGCGTTTAAGCTTGAGCCAGACCTGCCCCTCGGCGATGGCTTGCTTGAGACGTGCGTGTTCCCGCGTCAACTCCTGCGCCCGTTGCGGGTTATCGTAAAGATCCGGGCGGGAAAGCTGCTCTTCAAGTTCGGCAAAGCGCCGCGTGAACCGGTCGAGATGGGGTAGGAGGTCCATGGTGGGGCGGAAGGAAAGTAGTGAACATGCCGTGAAAACAAAAAGGGCGCGGTCGCCGGATCGCGGCGGACTGCGCCCGGAAAGCGGAGCTATTTCTTTTTTGCCGGAGCGGGGGTGGCGGCGCGTTTATCGCTTAGTTTGGTGGTGCCGAAACGGCGCGTGAATTTTTCGACCCGGCCGGCGGTGTCGACAAACTTTTGCTGTCCGGTGAAAAAGGGATGGCACGCCGCGCAGATGCCGATGCGGATGTTCTGTTTGGTGGAACGGGTGTGATATACCGCCCCGCAAGCGCAGGCGATCTGGCTTTCCACATATTCGGGGTGGATGTTTGCTTTCATGGGAGTGGGGCAAGATATCCAAATTTGCCGGGAGAGCAAGCTTAATTGCGGTGACCGGGTTGCAACGCGGCAAGACTATTTTTCCCACGGTAAAATCTTTCCCGCGTGACCTGCGCCTATTTTTCAGACAGCCTCTAGGCCATTGGACCGCGAGTTGATTGGATGAATTTGAAGAACAAGAAAATATTGATTTTCGGTGGCGCCGGTTTTATCGGCAGTCATTTGACCGAGCGTCTGATCCAAGACGGCGCGTCCGTGACGGTGTACGACAATTTAAAGACCGGCCGCACGGCCAATCTTTCCGCGGTCTGGAAACATCCGGACTTTCGTTTTATCGAGGCCGATATGCGCGAGAGAAAAAAAGTGGAGGAAACGGTTCCCGGGCATGAGCTTATTTTCCATTTTTGCGACGACAGTGATATTCGCACCGCCGCCGAGCATCCCGACACTTATGTCGAGCAAAATATCCTGGGTTTGTTTTACGTGCTGGAAGCGATGCGCAAGAACGAAATTCGCCATATTTTGTTCCCGAGCAGCACCACGGTTTTTGGCGAATTGGCCAATCCACCGGCTTCCGAATCGCACGGACCGATGATCCCATTGACTTTATACGGCGGGGCGAAACTCGCGGCGGAGGGGCTGATCTCGGCCTGGGCACACACCTTCGATTTTCACGCCGTCGTCTTTCGTTTCGTCGGAATTATCGGGGGGCGCATGGATCACGGGGTGGTTCATGACTTTGTTAGGAAGCTG
>DATJMI010000141.1:0-23513 GCA_035508775.1 Methylacidiphilales bacterium | reverse complement strand
GTTCGTTGGAGTCGACCTCGTGGTAAGTGCCGTCGGTGATGTTAAGCGCAACGTCGATCACAGGTGATCCATTGACTACGCCGTTGAGCAGCGCTTCCTCGATGCCCTTGCGCACCGCCGGAATATATTCCTTCGGGATGTTGCCGCCGACGACTTTGTTTTCGATGGCGACGCCCTTGCCACGCGGCTGGGGGGCGATGTCGAGAATGACGTGGCCATATTGACCGCGTCCGCCCGACTGCTTGATCAACTTGCCTTCGCCCTCGGCGGACTTCGTCACCGTCTCGCGGTAAGCAATCTGCGGCGCACCGGCGTTGGTCTCGACGTTGAACTCACGGCGGAGGCGATCCATGATGATGTCGAGATGGAGCTCTCCCATGCCGGCGATGATGGTCTGTCCCGTCTCCTCGTTGGTCTTGACCGTGAGGGTCGGATCTTCTTCTACCAGGCGGCCGAGCGATTCACCCATTTTCTCGCGATCACTCTTGGTCTTCGGTTCGATGGCCATGGAGATGACCGGCTCGGGAAAGGAGGGTGGTTCAAGCTGAATGTCGAAGTCTTCCAAACAAAGCGTGTCGCCGGTCTTCACATCCTTGATGCCGACGATGGCGGCGATGTCGCCCGCGTAGACCGTCTCCAGTTCCTCGCGCTTGTCGGCCTGGATTTGGACCACACGGCTGATGCGATCGCGCTTGTTGGTGCGCGGATTATAGACCATGGAACCTTTGGTCAATTGACCCGAGTAGACGCGGAAAAAGACGAGCTTGCCGACAAACGGATCGGTCCAGAGCTTGAAAGCAAGCGAACAGAACCGGGCATTGTCATCGGCGGGCGTCGGAACTTTCTCCTCCGGATTGTGGGGATTGATTCCGAGGGCCGGGGGAATGTCGAGCGGACCCGGAAGATAATCGATGACGGCGTCGATCAGATACTGGACACCCTTATTCTTGAACGCGGAACCACCGACCACCGGCACGAAGAGGTTGGCAATAGTCAGCCGGCGGATAGCCTGCTTGAGTTGCATTGGAGCCGGCGTCTTCTCTTCGAGAAAGAGATTGCCGATTTCCTCATCCTTGTCCGCTACCGCTTCGACGAGATCCTTGAGCGCCTGAGCCGCGAATTCCTTCTGGTCGGCGGGGATGTCGGCCAGTTCGTAAGTCGAGCCGAACTGGTCGCTGTCGGAATAGAGAATCGCCTTTTGATTGATAACGTCGATCTGGCCCTTGAGCTGGTCTTCCGCACCCAGCGGGATGAGAACCGGCCAGGCGTTGGCGCCGAGCTTGTCGCGCATTTCCTTGATCGCGTTTTGGAAATTCGCGCCGACGCGATCCATCTTGTTGACGAACGCGATGCGGGGAACATGGTACTTGTTGGCCTGACGCCAAACGGTCTCCGATTGGGGTTGCACGCCGGCCACGCCGCAGAACACGGCGATGGCGCCGTCGAGCACACGCAGGGAACGTTCGACCTCGGCGGTGAAATCGACGTGGCCGGGGGTGTCGATAATGTTAATGCGGAATTTCTGCCCCTCGAAAATCTTCACTACCCCCGCTTCTTTGCGGGCGGGCCAGAAGCAGGTCGTCGCCGCGGAGGTGATGGTGATGCCGCGCTCGCGTTCCTGCTCCATCCAGTCGGTGACGGTCGTGCCTTCGTGCACCTCGCCCATCTTGTGGACGGCGCCGGTGTAAAAAAGGATGCGCTCGGTCAGAGTCGTCTTGCCCGCGTCGATATGGGCGCAAATGCCAATATTGCGGGTGCGCTCCATTGGATAGGGGCGTTTCGGAGAATTGGGATTCTTGGCCGTGGTAGAGGGAGAAGGTGCGGCGGTGGCCATAAAAGTTAGAGGTTAGAATTTATTCTTAAATTTATATTAAAACCGGAAATGCGCGAATGCGCGGTTGGCCTGCGCCATTTTGTGCACATCATCGCGTTTTTTGACTGAATTGCCCTGGCCGTTGGAGGCTTCCTTGATTTCCGATGCCAGCGCCTTCTGCATCGGCACGCCCTTGCGCTTGGCCGCATTGGCCACCATCCAGCGCATGGCGAGCGCCATCTGGCGATCCGGCGGGACTTCCATAGGAACCTGGTAGGTGGCGCCGCCCACGCGGCGGGACTTCACTTCCAGGCGCGGTTTCACGTTTTCCAAAGCCTTGTTCAAGATATCGAGCGGATCGCCGTCCTTGTTCTGCTCATTGACGGCGTCGATAGCGCCGTAAACGATCCGTTGCGCGAGAGACTTCTTGCCTCGCTCCATGATCGAGGAGATGAGGCGCCCCACGATAACGGACTCGTAGCGGCTGTCGGGAAGGATTTGGCGCTTTTCGGCGCGGCGGCGTCTGGCCATAAGTGGGTGGGGTTGAAGTTAAATCGGTTATTTCTTGGCGGGCGCCGCGGCGGCTCCGCCGGCCTTGGGTTTCTTTACGCCGTACTTGGAACGGGAGACGTTGCGGGTGAGTTTGTTGGTATTGCTCGGACCGGCGGCGCCGAGGGCGTCGAGAGTGCCGCGCACAATATGATAGCGGACGCCGGGTAAATCCTTAACGCGTCCGCCGCGCACCAGGACAATCGAGTGCTCCTGCAGGTTATGCCCCTCACCCGGGATGTAGGCGATGACTTCCTGCCCATTGGTCAAGCGCACTTTGGCCACCTTCCGCAAGGCGGAATTGGGCTTCTTGGGCGTGCGGGTCATAACCTGCACGCAGACGCCGCGGCGTTGCGGCGCGCCTTTCAGCGCGGGCGACTTCGTTTTGAAGACAACCTTGCGGCGTCCTTTGCGGACCAACTGGTTAATCGTGGGCATGCGTCTATCTTTGGTTTAAATCTGTCGTTTCGGGTGGCGCAGAAGCGATCTCTCCACCGGGCTTAGAAACAAAAACACGCCATTTCCGGTGGCGTGCTAAGCTTTTAAGCTCGCATGGAGGACGGCCACTTCCCTCTTACCCCTGATTCCCGGAAGACCGTCACACGCTTCCTTATCACTCGTAACCCGGTCAGTCGCCTAAGCGTCCCAACGAGGCTCCCCCCGTTTTGTGGGGGACAGTGATCATGCCATAGCAGGAGAAGCGTGCAAGAGATTTTTTGCGGAATTTTGGCGAATGGGCGATCTTGTCATCGCTGGGCCGAATATAGGTCACTCAAATCCACTTGTCCTGAAAGCAAGGCTGGTCTATCTCAACCGCTACCGGTCATGTATGGCTTGCCACCCGATCAATGGAGGGAAATCAGTTTCACCAAACGCCTGGTCGCCCAACTGAGCCGGTGCCTGCCGGAAACCGCCCGCTTGCGATTCTGCGGATTACCCGCCGGAGTCGTTTCGGTGGCGGACGCCGGAAATGCCGTCGAAGCACTGGAAATCAGGGGTGAAGAAGGTCTTTACCGCGTGCCGCGCGGATGGATTTGGTCGCGGGGCGCCCAGCTTGATGAACACGCCCGCATCGTCGGCGAGATTTCCCCCGGTGTGAACCGCCCGCCTGCGTGGTGGTTCGTGCGGCGTCAGAAATTCCTTCCGCAAATCGTTGATTGCCCGGGAACCGTCTTCTCCATGAGCGGCGATGACGCGGACAATCTTTACCATTGGACCTTCGATGTGATGCCGCGCCTGCGGTTGCTCGATCCGGCCCGGCGCAGACAGGTTCGTGTCCTGGCCCGGTTGCGGCACCCCTTTCACCGGGCATCGCTGGAAGCGGCGGGATTTCTGCCCGCCTCGATCATTCCGGCTGAATCGAGGACGCTTTACCGGACGGAAGAACTGCTGGCGGCCAGCGTGGTGAAAGGAGTCACCCCCGCCAATCTCGCCTGCGCGCGGGAAATTTATTTGCGGGTGACCCAGTCCGTCCCACCGGCAAAAACTCCCGTGCGGCTTTATATCTCGCGAGCCCGCGCCACCAGCCGCAAAATTCTCAACGAACAGGAACTTCTTCGTGTCATCGAGCCGCTCGGCTTTAAGTCCGTACTCCTGGAAACGCTCCCGCTGGCGGAACAACTGGCCCTTTTCCGGGACGCCGAAGCCATCCTCTCGCCCACCGGCGCCGCACTGGCCCATCTCCATTTATGCCGGCCTGGAACGCATCTACTCATCCTGATGCCTCAAGGCTGCGCCGATTTTCTTTATCGCGACATGGCCCGGACCATTGGTTTGGATCCCCAGCTTTTGGATGTGCCCCTCGCCCCCGGCTCCAACCCCGATCCAGTAAAAGCTGATATGATTCTGGATCAATCGTGTCTCGCCGCGATTCAATCGCATCTCCGTTGAGCGCGCGGCCCGCGTCTTTTGGGCAGCCTCTACGCTCATCTAAATAAGAATTCTAGATTTAATCCTCTCTCCGGCTAAAACCACTTCCATGGCCAGACTTTCTGTGGGACGACGCCTTATGCTCACCGCCTCGCGGGCCGTTCCCGCGTCGAAGCGTTGGTCTTTTTTCCGCCTTCCTAACGGCGTGCGCCGGATTCGGGACCTCGACCTCGCCATTTACCGTCAAGCCTCCGAGCCGCCCGTTTCATCGTTGGGAAACGATACCCTCGATATCGTCCGCGACCGGATCGTCTTTCGCATCCCAAACGGCTTCGCCAATCACAACGGCGCCACCCTCATGGCCGACGGCTGCCTCATCCGTGAATTATCCCGCGAATGGAACCCGCCCTCCGAAGGCCATTCCAAACTCAAAAAGCCCATTCTGATGCCGAAAATTCACCGCGTGGCCAAAGCCGCCAGCATCGCCATCGAACATAACACCAATTACTGCCATTTTTTTTACGACTGCATTCCCCGCATTCCGATTTTGCGCGATGCCGGCTTTGGAGATCTACCCCTTTACGCGCCGTTGAGCGAACCCTATCAGCGGGAAATCTTGGACCTGATGGGCTATCCGGAAGAAAAACGGATCGCCTCTTTCGCCCATCCGATTCTCCAGGCAGAAGAACTCTACGTTCCCTCCTATGATGGCAATCAGGGAGAATTCCCTCCCCGCGTGCGTCATTTCATCCGCACGGAACTTCTCGCCCGCGCCCGTGAACGCAAACCCGGCGAGCGTTTTCCCCGGCGGCTCTACATCTCCCGCCGCGATTCGACCAGTCGCCGCGTCTTGAACGAAGAGGCGCTCTATGGTCGGCTCAAACCATTGGGATTCGAGTTTGTGGTGATGGCCGAGATGCCAACCATCGACCAGATGCTCGCCTTCGCCGACGCCTCCTGCTTGGTCACGGCTCACGGCGCTAGTCTGACCAATCTGGTTTTTTGCCGCCCGGAATGCTCACTGGTCGAAATTTTTCCGCCACGCATTCAGGCCCCCTGTTATCAGGATCTTGGCCGGCTCGTGGGCATGCGCACATTCGAATATAGAGCCCAGGGCGTGCAGATCGGAGCTGGCGATCTCGCCCAGGACCTTATTGTCGAAGACAGTCTGATGGATGAGATTGTTCAAAAAGTAAAGGAACTCATGGCATCGTAATTAGAGGTTGTCCGAAAAATAGGCGTAGGTTGCGCCAGAAAGACGCATCACCGCCGGTTCCATTCTGGATATGATCATCATTTTCTCCAAAAACCGGGCCTTTCAATTGGAAGCGTGCTTGAGAACGCTGCTGGTCCAATGTGCCGATGTGGCAACTTTACCCATTTGTATCTTGTGGACCGCCTCAAGCTCGGAACACCGACAGTCTTATGCCATCTTGCACGAAGTCTTTCGTCGTCTCGCTTGCCTCCAATTTATCGAAGAATCATCCTTTCGCGCCGATCTCATTTCGATCCTAGGCAATATCGCTGCGGGATCTTGGCGGGCGAGAATGATTCGTCGCTGGCAGAAGGGAAGCGCTCCCGGGAATCACATTGACGCATGGAAAACAAATCTTCTCCTGAATCCCTCGCCTGCCGCGCTCTTCGTGGTCGATGACACTCTCTTCCTGCGTCCATTCCACTTTGCCCAATGTTCGCGGCAACTTTGGGCCAAGGATGACGCTATCGCTTTTTCTCTGCGTCTCGGCCAGGGTTTGACCCACTTCTACATGGGCAACCGTGATCAGAAAATTCCCCCGCTGCTGCCGGTGGACAAAGATTCCCTGGTCTATCAATTCCGATGGCCGGAGGCGGACGGCGACTTTGCCTATCCGCTCGAGATCAGCAGCAGCCTGCTCAAGCCGCGTTTCCTTTTGCCGAGACTTTTGCGCAAGCCATGGCACAGCCCCAATACACTCGAATTGGCGCTGGCCAATATGACGGGGCGCTACAAGTGGAGGCATCCCCTGCTGCTGACCTTTCAGGAACCGCGCGCTGTTTCCGTTCCGTTGAACATCGTGCAAAAAGATTTCACCGGAAACCGTTTTGGCGGCAAGGAACGCTACCAGGCCGATTCACTCTGCCGTCTCTTTCTCGAGGGAGTCCGGGCCGACCTCTCGCGCCTGAACCACGTGCCGCATACTTCGGTGCATGTGGAAACAGAGTTGCTGCCATCGTCGCACAAAACTTGACCCTCATGATATTCTGAAAATTTGTATGTCCGTCGCGTTGCTTCCTCCCGTTTCCGCTGATCCGCGCCGGACGCCAACCGAACCGGACAACGCCGCCTCTGGACCGCGCTCGTGAGAAACGCTTTTTCCAACGCCCTCCTCGCCGCGGCCCAGGCGGATGAACGGATTATCCTGATGACGGGCGATCATGGCTACGCCCTCTTCGATGAATTTCGCCGTGTTTGTCCCCGGCAGTACCTCAATGCCGGCGTCGCCGAACAAAACATGGTTGGCGTGGCCGCGGGTCTGGCGAAAAGCGGTTTTCGTCCCGTCGTCTATGCCCTGAGCTCCTTCAGCCCCATACGAGTTTTGGAGCAAATCAAACTCGATGTCTGTTGCGACGAACTGCCCGTTATCTTTATCGGAGACGGGGCCGGCGTGGTTTACAGCACCCTCGGCGTAAGCCATCAAAGCACGGAGGACATCGCCACCTTGCGCGCGCTGCCCCACATGCGGATTTTATCTCCAGCCGATCCGCACGAAATGAAAGCCGTGATGGAACTCGCCTTCTCCACCCGGGCACCGGTCTATTTGCGGATGGGCAAAAGCGATCTCGGGCCCATTCATTCCGCGACGCCCCCATTGGAATGGGGCCGTCTCATTCCTGTTTCCCCAGGAAACGGCGCCCTCGTTTTCATCGCCACGGGATCGCTGGTCACTCTGGCGGTCAAACTGGCCAAAGATTGGCCGGGCGGCGCAGTGTGGAGCGCACCTTCTCTGAAACCGCTCCATACAGACTCGGTCGTGGCCGCGTGCTCCCGGCATCGTCTCGTCGTCACCCTTGAAGAACATAATGTCCTGGGCGGCCTGGGCGGAGCAGTCGCGGAAATTTTATCCCAGGAACACCCGATGCCGGTCTGCCGCCTCGGCATACCGGACCGCTTTTCGCGTTTTTGCGGAAGTTACTCCTACTTGATGCGCGAACATGGCCTCGATTTCGACTCCGCGCGGAGTCAGATCCTCGCCTTCACGAAAAAGCATTCTCTTTAGCACACTCATCCAGCGGGATGCCGATGCCCTCAGTGAAAATCAGTTTTATCGTTCCAGTTTACAATGAAGCCGTGCGCATCGGCTCAGTTCTGGAACATGCCACCCGTTGGGCCGACGAGGTAGTCATCATGGATAAAGGCTCCAACGATGGCACTCTCGATATCTGCCGCAACGCCGGTGACAAAGTTGTCATCCGGCCGGTCCCCTTCAGCGAGCAAGGACACGAAAAGCTCTCGGAAATCCCCAGCTTGGTCCAATATGACTGGGTTTTTGTTGGAACCTGCTCTGAAGTTCCCACCAAAAAACTGATTGCCGCCTGCCGCCAAATTCTGGAACAGCGCGAAGCGGAACTCGACCTCGTTTATGTGCCGCGCCGCATGTATGCCTTCGGGCTGCATTGCTCCAATCCCGATTTCGGCGTCTGCCATTATCCCTTCCTTTTCCATCGGCGCCGGGCGCGCATCACCGACGATGTGCACAACAACTTCCACGCTCCCGATAGGGCGCGCACCTGGCGCATTCCTTATGCGCCGGATTGTTGCGTGCATCATATGACCTACCCCACCGCCCGTTCATTCTGGCAAGCCTCGCTTCAATATTTTGAAGCCGAAACCCGGAAAGATGTGCCACCGGATAAATCGATCCGCCAATCCTTCAAAAACGTCGAGCGGATTTCGCAAAAAGTTCTGCAGGATGGCGAAAACTGGATCCCTCTCTACTGCGCTTTTGTCAGTTACGAATTGGGCAAGGCACTCCACGTCTGGGAAAAAAATCGTGGCCAAGAACAGGCCCCGCGGATTTATAAAAACATCACGAACCATGTTCTCGCGACCGAATGGACAAACACCTCCGGCGCTTCCGCTCCCGGTTCACCCGCGCCGCCCGGAATATCTTCCAGCGACACAAGACCCCTCGCCGCCGCCCTCGCCCGCCTGCCTTACCTTCTGGTCAAAGTTACCATGTTTCTGCGGAAATTTCTGCCTGGAAAACGCTAAAATCCGTTCAACTGGTTTTGAGAAAAAAATCCCGGACAACGCCAGCGACAGCCTCGACTTGCGGCTTGGAAATTTCGGGATAGAGCGGCAACGACAAAACTTCCCGACAAATGCGCTCCGTCACCGGAAAATCGCCCTCGGCGTATCCCAAATCCTTGTAGCATGGCTGCAGATGGCACGGGATGGGATAGTGGACGACACAGCCAATGTCATTTTTTTGCAAGTGGGCGACCAACTTGTCCCGGCGGGCGGTCCGCACCACAAAAAGATGGTACACGTGGTCCGAATTCTTCGGCTGCGCGGGCAGGCACAGCCCCTCAATATCGGACAATTTTTCGCGATAGAGATCCGCCGCCAATTGGCGAAGCCGGTTGGTTTCGTCGAGCCGTTTCAGTTTCACCCGGCAAATCACCGCCTGAAGCGTGTCCAGCCGGGAGTTTTCCCCCATCTCGATATGGTGATATTTGGCCGCGCTGCCGTAATTGCGCAAGGCGGAGACTTTGTCCGCCAGGGCCGCGTCACCCGTCACCAACAAACCACCATCCCCGTAAGCGCCAAGGTTCTTGGCCGGATACAAACTGAAAGCCGCAAACCGGCCAAAGCCGCCCACGCGCCGCCCGCGATATCGCGCGCCATGAGCCTGGGCGGCGTCTTCGCCCACCAAAAGACCATGGCGCCGGGCAATTTCCATGATCTTTTCCATCTCCGCCGGGCGTCCGTAGAGATGAACCGGAAGAATCGCTTTCGTGCGTGGCGTAATTGCGGCTTCAATCAGCTCCGGATTGATGTTACAGGACTCATCATCGGCATCTACCAGCCGGGGACGCGCGCCCACGCCGCTAATGCCGAAAAGCGTCGCAATAAACGTATGGGCCGGGCAAATCACTTCGTCTCCGGGGCCGATCCCGCACGCGCGCAAGCCCAGCTTGATCGCCTCCAATCCCGAGCCGACTCCCACCGCCCGCGGTGCTTCGCAAAAAGCGGCGAATTCTTTTTCAAAAGCGGCGACCGATTCGCCCAGGATGAAATCGGTTCGTTCCAAAACCCCGGCCACCGCCTGATCAATCTCTTCCTTTTGAGAATAGTAGGCCGCCTTGAGATCAACAAAGGGAACTTTCATTTCCGTTTCAGCAACTCCTCGATTTTCCGGCAGGCGGCCACGATATCGGTGCCGAAGCGCCCATCCGAATAGGGCTTGGTTCCTGTCTGCACGGCTTGGACAAACTCTTCGCACAAAACGCGCAGCGGTTCCGCCATGTCAATCTGGGGGCTCACGATGTCGCCGTCTCTCAGCACAAACTGGAACTCCCCAAAATTTCGCGCCCGTTCCTCCTTCAAGGCCACGCCCTTGTAGAAAATGCGGATCGGCTCGAGATTGCTCAGGTCGTTGAAGGCGATCCGGGCCCTGCTTCCCACCACGTCCAAATAACGTTCCTTGTTCGAATCGGCCCAGCTCAAAATAATGTTTCCCACCACGCCGGAGGGAAAACGCAGATTCACAAACGCTACGTCCTCCACCGAAGGCTTGAGAAAACTCGCTCCCATCGCCTGAATCTCCGCCGGGCGCTCGTCCAGCAAATAAAACATCATCGAGAGGTCATGTGGAGCCAGATCCCAGACCACATTCACATCCCCGCGAATCGGCCCCAAATGGGTCCGGCGCGCTTTGATAAAATAGATATCGCCCGGCGCCTTCTCGTTCAGCAATTGCTTCAACCGCCGCACCGCCGGATTAAACAAAAATGTATGCGCCACCATGAGAATCACCCCCTGCCGCTCCGCCAGTTCGGTCAGTTCCCTCCCCTCCTCTTCGCGCGTCGTCAGCGGCTTCTCAATCAACACGGCCATTTTCTTTTCCAGGCACTGTTTGCAAATCGCGTAATGCGCCGACGCCTCCGTCGCCACCACCACCGCCTCGCAGCAGCCCGAAGCCAGCATCTCCCCCACATCACTAAAAACCTTCACCTGCGGACACGATTGCGCCGCATCGGCGGCCCGCGTCGCGTCAGCATCGCAAACCGCTGTCAACTTCACCCCGGGCAGGTTGGAAAAAACACGAAGATAATTCCTGCCCCAGCGCCCGATGCCGATGATCCCGATATTCATGCTTTGACTCTTTTCCGTTTCGCGCCCTTTTTCCGCCGGTTGGCGCCAGCCTTCGCTGCCTTGTCCAAATGGCGCAACATCCGCGCCGGATTGCCCGCCACCACCGTCTGCGCCGGCACATCCCGCGTCACCACCGATCCCGCGCCGACCATCGCCCCGGGCCCGACCCGCACGCCGCCCAGAATCGTCGCGTTGCTGCCCAGCGACGCCCCCACGCAAATCCGGGTGCGCACCATCTCAAAATCCCTATGCGTCAGCAGCTTCCCTTCGGGAGTCACCGCCCGCGGCATCAGGTCGTTGATAAACATCACCCCGTGCCCGACAAAAACATCATCCTCCAGCGTAACGCCCCCGCAAAGAAACGAGTGGCTGCCGATATTGCAACGCTTCCCGATCTTCACCCCGGCCTGGATCTCCACAAACGGCCCCACCCGCGTCGCGTCTCCGATCTCGCACTTATAAATATTAACCAACTGCTCGTGGTGAATCACCACGTCTTTCCCCAGCCTGACATCTTTAAGCATTTGCGGGATTCTGCCGCCCTCGGCCTTTGGCGCAACTCAAAAGAGCCGCACCCGGATGCCTCCAGCTTGTTCCCAGGCTGGTTTGGTGTAGACGTTGCCCATGCACGTCATCACCCGCAGGCGATTCAACGAATTCGCGCGGGAGCATCCCGATGCGCAGAGCGCCCTGGAACATTGGCATCGGGTGATGAAGATGCGCCGATTCGCCAACTTTGTGCAGTTGCGCGAGACGTTCCCAGGCGCTGACCAGTTGGCAACAAAACGGTGTTTAACATCGGCGGCAATAAGTACCGGCTGATCGCGGCGATCCATTACGAAACTTGCTTTATATTGCCGGTTTCGGTCTTGCAGGAGAAGGCTGGCGATTGTCCTATGTATATAAATTAGACAAGCCACCGAATCTTGTCCCGACAATCGACAATCAAGGTAAGAATATTGACTACTACCACAGCGTAATTTACCGGCCCTTGGGAGATAATTGGTATATAAGGATTATTATAGAATAAGTGAATTCTAAGAGAGAAAGAGCCAGGTAATATCCAATTACAAGAACCGCCCAAATCCCTTACGCGCCCCTGCTCTCCGCGCGTCCATCCCACGGCAGGGCGGCGTTTTCCTCACCCGCCCACGGAATAAGCCCCGCGCTGAGCCGGACCGGCGCCACCCGCGGAGACGGAAACGGATACCGGCGCAATAAGACGGTGTAATCTATCTTCCGTTCCCGCCATGCTTCGCTCGGTTGCCCATCCCATTCGGGAAAAGGAAAATGATAGTAAACCAGCACCGCGTAGATACCGGGCGGCACGCGGAGAAGCCGGGGCCGCGAAAGCTTGGGCAGACGCCGGCCGTGAAACAAATCCTGGGCGCGATGATGCGCACAGTCGAAGAGGCGGTCATGGCTGGTCAGGACGAGTTGCCCATTCGTCCGCACCCAGCCCGACGCGGTCGTCGTATGCGGAGTATAACCGGAATGCGCGACCACCCGGTCGTCCTCCGTAACGCGAACGCGCAGCTTCACCTCGCGCAGCGGCGCGCCCCACGCCACAGCGGTCAGCGCCCTCATCTGCCCTTGCAGATGCGCCATCATATCGAGGCGGTCGGTATTCTCGCCCGCAAAGGTTTCATAGGACTCGAGATCGACGATGGCAAGATACCCGGCCGGACCATGCGCGAAATATTCATCGTGATCGGGTTCAAGGGTAAGATGCGACCGCATGAAATAGTCTAAACCGCCCTGTGAATTTCACAACCGGGCGCCCCAAGCTGGCCAATTTTGTCTTGGCGCGGAGCGAAGAGTAAGAGCAGTTTACTGGATGGCCGCCGGTCATTCCTATGATTATGCCGTGCTCGGTTCGGGCATTGCCGGACTGACTTTCGCGCTCAGCGTCGCCGAAAAAGGTTCCGCGGCGGTGATCACCAAAAAAAACCGCGCGGAGTCGAACACCAATTACGCCCAAGGCGGCATCGCCTGCGTCACCTCCAGCGAAGACACCTTTGACTTCCACGTTCGCGACACCCTCGAGGCGGGCGCGGGGCTTTGCCATGAAGATGTCGTGCGGGGCATCGTCGAAGAAGGCCCGGCCCGGATCAAGGAACTGATCGAACTCGGCATGTCCTTCACTGAACGCGAAAACGGCGCCGCGCATGAATTGGACCTGGGCCGGGAAGGCGGCCACTCCAAGCGGCGCATTCTCCACGCCAAAGACATCACAGGTCGCGAAATCGAAAAAGCCCTGCTCACCGCCCTGGCCCTGCATCCCAACGTCGAAATCCTCGAAAACCATGCCGCCATCGACTTGATCACGCGGCGCAAACTCGGTTTCGCCACCGGCAACCGCTGCCTGGGAGTTTATGTGCTCGACGTGGCGACCGGCAAAGTGAAAACCATCGCGGCGCAGCATGTGCTTTTGGCCACGGGCGGCTGCGGGAAAGTCTACCTCTACACCACCAATCCCAGCATCGCCACCGGCGATGGCGTGGCCATGGCCTACCGAGCGGGAGTCCCCGTGGCCAATATGGAATTCATCCAGTTTCATCCCACCTGCCTTTTCCATCCGCAAGCGCAATCCTTCCTCATCAGCGAGGCGGTACGGGGCGAAGGAGGCGTCCTGCGCAACGGAGCGGGCAAAGCGTTCATGGACGGCGTCCATCCCAGAAAATCATTGGCGCCGCGTGACATCGTCGCCCGCGTGATCGACGCCGAACTTAAGAAAACCGGCGCCGAGTGCGTCTATCTCGATATCACCCACCAGAGCCGCGAATTCCTGCAGAACCGGTTTCCCGCGATTTACGCCAAGTGTCTCGAATGCGGCATCGACATGGCCCTGGAACCGATTCCGGTTGTGCCGGCGGCTCATTATCAGTGCGGCGGAGTGGTGACGACGCCCCAGGGACGAACGGAATTACCGGGACTCTGGGCCGTGGGTGAAGTCGGCTGCACCGGCTTGCACGGGGCCAACCGGCTCGCCAGCAATTCGCTGCTCGAGGCGCTCGTCGTGGCTCATCGCGCCGCGGAAGCAGTCAAACAGGAACCAGCGCCGCCCAAACAAAAAAATATCCCGCCGTGGGAAAGCGGCCCGGCGCAGGATCCGGACGAACTGGTGGTCATCCATCACAACTGGCGGGAAATCCGGCAACTCATGTGGGATTACGTCGGCATCGTCCGCACCACCAAACGCCTGCGGCGCGCGGCCAGCCGCCTGCAAAGCCTGAGCGAAGAAGTTCAGGAATATTATTGGAATTACAAGATGACCTGCGACCTGATTGAATTGCGTAACCTGGTCCTCGTCGCCTCGCTCATTGTCGATAGCGCGCTGAGCCGCCACGAAAGCCGCGGCCTCCACTTCACCCTCGATTATCCGGATCTCGATACCAGCATGCCGCCGTCCGACACCATCCTGAGACCGGGATAAGACAAAGTCCGGTTCGGATAACTTCTATAGCCCGCCATGGGTCGCCAGTTCCTTCTGAAACTGCGCCTTCGCGGCGGCCAAATCGTCCCGGTAAGCCTTCTTGCCCTGGAGCGCGGCATAGATGGCGCCTCCTAACGCGCGTCCGGCTGCCACGTCGCTGGGAAAATGAACCCCGAGAATAACCCGGTCATTGCCGTACTCAATCCCCCGCGCCATCAGCTTATCGTGAAGTTGGGGCGCGAGATCCGAAAGGATAAGGGCGAAAAGCATGCCATCCGTTCCGTGGCCGCTGGGATAAGAGGCGCTGGTTGGAGATGGCACTTCACTAGGATTGTCCGTCTGAAGCTTCACGTCGGCGGGGTCCTGGCGAAAAGGACGCGTGCGGTTCCAATGCTTCTTGGCTTGCTGCACAATCACTTCGGCGTCATCGATCACATTTTTCATCAGCACGGCCACGCGACTGATCTTCGCGTTGTCCGCCTTGAACCAAGGGCCGATCACGTCGGAAAATGAGTAGGGTGAAGGCAGATGATCGGGCGTGTTGGCTTCGTCGCGCGCGCGCTGAACATCGGCGGAGGAAGCTTTCTCCTGCACCTCGATGACCAGCGAAAGTTCAAAATCCCTTTCAAACTTGGCCTGGAGTTCGCCCACAGGCACGACGGGAGGAAGGGTTTTGACAAAATTAATCTCCGACGGACCCACATAATGGACCGGAGCGGTTTCCTTCGCCCAAATCAGGGTCGACGGCGCAAGCAAAGCAAAAAAGAGAACGAAGCGATAGAACGGTGCGAAGAATAAGGTCATGGTGCTACAGAGGTTATCCGAAGAGCAGGCATGGGTCATATCAAAGAAATTTTTTACCTCGAGGCGAGGGTCGGAATCGGCAACTGCCACTCTCAATTTCGCGACATCCTAACGCCCTTTTTCAGAGCAGACGAGCACGAATCGCCCAGTAAATCAATAGGAGGATTTCACTAGGCAAAACGCCGGTGACTTTCGGTTGCGCAGAGACTGGTTAGGAGCCATCTTGCCTGGATATACAACTCACAATCACAACCTTATGAGCACGAATACCCATAACAAAACCCTTCTCCGCCGTCGCGAAGCTCCGCTTGCCACTTCCACCGACCTTGGTTCCAAGGCCATCCGGGACATCTCCGGCGCACTCAATGCCCTGCTGGCCGATGTCTTTGCGCTTTACGTCAAGACCAAGAATTTCCATTGGCACATGAGTGGGCCCCATTTTCGCGATTACCATTTGTTGCTTGACGAACAGTCCGAACAGATTTTCGAGATGACCGATCCGCTGGCCGAACGTGTGCGCAAAATCGGAGGCATCACCATCCGTTCCATCGGCCAGATTGCAAAACTCCAGCGCATTTCCGATAATGACGCCGATTACGTCACTCCATTCGACATGCTGGCCGAGCTGCGCGAGGACAATAAATCACTGATTGCGCGCATGCGCGAAACCCACGACGTTTGCGATGAATACAATGATGTCGCCACAGCCAGCCTGATCGAAAACTGGATCGACGAGGCGGAGCGCCGGGCTTGGTTTCTCTTCGAGAGCACCCGCAAGGGGTGATCCGGGGCACTGAATAGATGGAGACTGTACTGATTTTGTACCGGCTGAGGTCGCCGTAAGCATCAAGTTCGGCGCTGTAAGCGGGAAGCTCGATTTGTACTGGCGCCGGCAACGGCATCGCCAACGGTATCAGTGGCTCCAACTTCTCCAACACCTTCATGTATGCTGAAGAAGCCGGGTTCAAATTCCACTTTGACATGGAACCTTTTTCAAGGCGGCGGCCAACTTCTATACCCATAGCGGAACCGAGGGAACTTCATCAAGTACATCGCTCACGGTGTCCGGTCCTTATAGCGGGTCTCCTCTGGGGCTGGGCGCGCCCCACAACAGCCCGAGCTTTTCCAGTCATATGGATGCGCCTCCCAACTCCGGCGTACCCCCTTATTCCGATGATTCCGAGGCCAGCGGTAATCCGGCAAGAGCGTGGTATAACTGAATAATCCTACAAAAGCCGCAATTCGTTGCATTTGTCATCGTCTACTCATTGCGGCTACATTTTAGATTTTTTTGATTGGTCGACTCATGGTATCCGGTAATAAGATACGCCGGGCATTGACCTACGCCGGGGTCAACGCCATTGCCCAGGAAATCGTTTTGGAAAAGCCAAGGACGGCGCCGAAATTATACCTGCCCTTCTCTTCAATCTGCTGGGAGGGCATTTCGCTCTTGGAGCACCGCGATACAACGGGTGAGGCCATGCGTGGTCCAAATCCAGAAAACAGTAATTATCGCCGGTGTAAACGTCAGGTTTTCCGTTAACGAAACGGGAATGGCACACATTAAAATTGGCTCGGACTCTGCTTACTTTGGCCCATTACCAAATTTTTAGCGACGATTACGCCCAATGCCGCTTGAATCGACCATCTCCAGCACCGCCGACGGGCTGTATCAACTTAAGCTTTATGGCCGTCTCCACCGTCCTCACTGGGTGGCCCAGCTTTTTTCAGCTTTGGCGCGGTTGCAAATTTCAGTTATTTCGGGAGAAGCCACGCAGGAAAAAGGGGGCGAATGGAAATCGAGTTTTTTCCTCGATTTCTCCGGGAGTTCCGCCGATCCGCATCAGCTCAACTATTCCGCCTTTGCCGAGCAATCTCCTTCGGATGAACGTCACTTAACGCCGAAATTGAACAGTTTCGAGCTTTCCCGGCGTCCGGACCAGCTTTTGGAAGTCAGGCTCGAAGGACCGGACCAGATTGGCTTTCTGGCTTCGTTCCTTGCCCGTGTTTCGGGTCTGGCCCTTTTTCCCTCCAAACTGGAGATCGATACCATGGCCGGGCAAATCAAGGACTGCATTGTTTTGCGCGGAGTCGGAGACCGGGGACCGAGTGAAGCGGCTTATCAATCGCTCAATCGCATGTTGAAAAGCTTTCTACCAGCTACGTCAACTTGATCTGGGGGCCGGACCGTCACTTATGACACATTAGACACATTATTGACTTTATCTTGGCATACCCAGTGCTTGGGATGGTTGTGATGACCGGCCAGAGGAAATCTCTATCTAAGTGGCGAAGCGAGGAATCTCGCCGGGTGGCCTATTCTCCAATCGCGGCACTGACTCACTGCCAAACAATTTTTTTACAAGGAACTCAAGATTATCGACTTACGTGAATGAATCCGCATGGAATAACGCTCGATAAGGTTATCCCACTTTCCCTGGAACGGGCGGAAGAAGCCGCCGCCGTCCGAGACGAAGTCGATATGGAACTGTTTCCTTTTTTCGAGCAGGAAGCGGAGACCGGCTTAAAAACCGTTGAATCGATCCTTCGCGACTGGGACTCGGGTTCCGCCACGAGCCCACTCAAGGATCTTTGCCGGGAGTTCCATACCTTGAAAGGAGCGGCCAACAGCATCGGCCATGTCCGGATTGGCGCTCTGGCCGGAGGCATGAAAGATCTGCTTGATAACATGAATATGAAGAATGCCGTTCCGTTGCGTCTCCCCATCATCAAAACGTGCATCTTCGTCAGCAGCACAATTCATTCACTTTTGCGTGAAACCCATTCCCCTCGGTTCAATCAGGTCAAAACAGAACAGATCGTTGCCACCATTCAGTCCATCTGGCGATTACGGGAAATGGCTGAGAGGTTGGTAAGAGCGATATGAGCAAGAGTTTTCCCATTTTGATTGTGGAGGATGAGTTCCGGCTCAGCGAGCCGATCAAAACGCATCTGCAACAGACGCTGCCGCAAGCCAGCCCGATGGTCGCCCGTTCGGTGGCGGAAGCGCACGTCTTCATCTATCAATACGAGTTTTTCGCCTTCCTGATCGATACCAGCCTGCCCGATGGCAACGGCCTGGAATTTATCGTCGATTTGCAAACCGTTCTACCGGAAGCCCGCATCCTAATCATGTCGGAGATTCCCTATGCCGAACTGGAACCGCAAGTCCAGCAAATTGGCTCGGCACAATTCCTGCAAAAGCCGTTTGAGATCCTTGCGCTCGAACGGGAGTTACACCGTCTCCTTCCGGAAGCTGAAGAAAAGCCAACTTTCCAGGGTTCTTTGCGTCAATTGCGCCTGGTCGATCTCATCCAGGTCAAATGCCTTAGCCTAGACAGTTGCAAACTCCACATTACGGGACCAAGTGGAACGCGCGGCGTAATCGTGCTCGACCGCGGAGCCATTCTCCATTCCGAGACAGACACGCTATCCGGCAATGAGGCTTTCAACCAAATTCTTTGCTGGAAAGGCGGCGTCTTTTACGAGGAGGAATTTCACGGTGGGGTCGAGGTCAACGTCAGGGGAAGATGGGAAGCGGTGCTCATGGAAGCGGTGCGGCTTTCCGATGAGTGTCATTCAATGCAGGCGGCATGAGATTGAGAACGCGCCATGAAACTTCTCCCGAAAAATGTCCTGGCGATTGATGATAGCCTGACTCTCCGCAAATTCATCGAGAAATCACTGGCCCACGAAGATTGCGTCAACCGGCTTCTATTGGCTCCCGACGCCAAAACCGGCATCGAATTGGCAAAGGCTGGAAATCCCGACCTGATCCTATGCGATTACACGCTGCCCGACATGCAGGGAGACGATCTTTGCAAGCTTTTCGCGGAGGATCACGAGACCGCGCATATTCCCATCATCCTCATGAGCAGTAGCGGACGTGAAATCGGCGCCCTGGCGCTGAACCAGAGCAATATTGTCCGGCTGCTGGTCAAACCGTTCAGCCACGAGTTGCTGGTGGCAACGATCTCCTATGTGCTCAGCCATTGGGAACAGCGCAAGAACGTGGAGGAGGCGGTCGAAAGCTCGGGATCCATCGTCATGCGTGGCAGTACGGACGCATCACCCATGTGCAGCACTCTCCGGTTCATCGCGCGGCAGGAAATGACCGGCATTCTGCGCGTCACCGTGAGAAAGGATATCCTTCACGCCTTTTGCCAGAAGGGCATCATTCGCGTGGTCAGCACGCGCAATGTGGAATCTTACCTTGAAGGCACGCCGTACTTGACGCGGGGACGGAAAAGCCTGATCTGGAGAAAATGCGAGGATCTCCAGCGGCAGACTCTCTCGCCCTTTCTGCTCAATCTCAGCCAGCAAGGCGTCTTGCCCGCGCAAACGGCCAAGACCTTGACCGATCTTTACGGCCACCGGCTCTTCGCCCAAATCTGGACCGAACCGAGCGTTAATTACGAATTTGAACAGACCCGGCTCCCGTCTTTTGTCGAGGAATGCGCCCCATCGCGCGAACGGATCAATGACTGGATTCTGGAGAGCTTGCGCAACGTCAATGCCGCTGACGATATCCAGTCCATTGCCGAGGATCCCCTGGGTGTGCCCGTCTTCACTCCCTCCGGATACCGCCAACTTCAGGAAGTGAAGGCACAGCAGGATGAATGGCAGGTGCTGACGCAAATCAACGGCGGAACTTCGCTGACCGAAATCTGCCGGCGGCTCCAGGCGCATCCCAATCTGGTCGCGCGTAAAATATTTTGCTTCCAGCGCCTCGGCTTTCTCGATTACTGGCCTTCCGAAGTTCTCCAAGCTCAAAACTGATATGCCTGAGGAAATTCTCAATAACGCGGATCTGATTCAGGAGTTTCTGACCGAAAGCCGGGACAACATGGATCAGATGGAACGCGATCTCATGGCATGGGAAAAACAGCCTGCGTCCCGCGACACGCTGGACCGGATTTTTCGCGCCATCCATACCCTAAAGGGTACATGCGGATTTCTCGGTTTCACGAAGCTCGAAGGTCTTGCCCACCAGACCGAAGGCCTCCTGGGCCATCTTCGGGAGGGACAGATCAAAGCCAGTCCCGCCATCGTTACCGTCCTGCTTCACGTCCTCGACAGCGTGCGCCGCCATACCGGCCACATTGAACGGACCGGCAAAGAAGAAAGTGAAAGCTTTGGTTCCGTCCTCGCTGCCTTGCAGGCGTTACAGGAACCGGCACTGACCGAGACTCCAATGCCCGATGAAATTCCGGATACAGAGGCGCCAGCAGGTTTTGGGACTTCGGCGGAAAACAGCATCAGGGTCAAGGTTGGCCTGCTCGACCGCTTGATGAATCTCGCCGGCGAATTGGTCCTGGTACGCAATCAAATTTCCCAACTCAGCCAGAATGAAGGTCCTCAGATGCTTGCCGGACCCGCTCAAAAATTAAACCGCATTACTTCCGAGTTACAAGCCAGCATCATGAAAACGCGCCTGCAACCCATCGGCAATATCTGGTCAAAATTTCCCAGGCTGGTCCGGGATGCCGCGATGGCCGGGGACAAGAAAATCCGGTTGGAAATGAGCGGACAGCAGACCGAACTCGACAAAAGCATTATCGAGGCAGTCAAGGATCCCCTCACCCATTTGATTCGTAACTGTATCGACCATGGCATTGAGACTCCGGAGCGCCGAATCGCCGCAGGCAAACCGGAGGAAGGTGCCATCTGCCTCCGGGCTTGCCACGAAGCCGGATTGGTCCTGATCGAAATCAGTGACGATGGCGGAGGCATCCGCCCCGAAATCATTCGCGAAGCAGCATTGAGGCGGGGCCTGCTCGCACCGTCGCAAGCCGATACGATGACCAATTACGACCTGATCCAACTTATTTTCCTGCCCGGTTTTTCCACCTCGCGCGAGGTGACCAGGCTTTCCGGACGCGGCATTGGCATGGATGTGGTCAAAACCAATCTCGACCGCATTGGCGGCGCCATCGAAGTGGCAAGCGCGCCTGGTCAAGGCACCACCTTCAAAATCAAACTTCCGCTGACTCTTGCCATCATCCCGGCACTGTTGGTCGGCAGTGGCGACGAACGGTTCGCCATCCCGCAGGCCAGTGTGCGTGAATTGGTCCGGCTGGATGGCGCGGATGCCGCGCGCAAAATCGAATGGATCGAGGATTCGCCCGTCTACCGCCTGCGCGGGCAATTGCTTCCGTTAATCGACTTGGGACGGGAACTCGGTTTTTCCGCGCAAGGGCATGAGATGGGACAAGACATCAACATCGTTGTCCTCGATGCACACGGCGGGTCTTTTGGCTTGATCGTGGATCATGTGCAGGACACCGAGGAAATTGTGGTCAAGCCGCTGGGTCGGCTCCTCAAGTCTCTCCATGTCTTCGCCGGCGCAACGATCATGGGCGACGGGCATGTTATTCTTATCCTCAACGTACTCGGTTTAGCCCAGCGGGTTAAGAACAACGAAGCGAATGAAAAGCGGCCCGTACCGGTGCCAACGGCGATGAAAGAGGAAGCAAGGGCGCCAGGGGAAGAGTTGCTGGTTTTTCAACTTGGCGATGATGGCCGCTGGGCCATTGCCCTTTCCGAGGTGACACGGCTGGAAGAATTCGACGCCGCTAAAATCGAACGCGAGGGAGCCGTGCCAGCCGTGCAATACCAGGGCAAGATCATGCCACTTCTTCCCTTGAGCCACCTTTTGCTTGCCGAGAATGAAAGACTCGCTTTCCCAGCTTCCAGCGGCAAATTCCAGGTTATCGTCCACGCGAGGGATGGCTTATGCTACGGCTTGCTGGTCGACCACATTGTCGACATCGCGCGGGAACCATTGGTCTTACAGCGCAAGGGATTGCGGCCCGGCATTCTTGGGTCGGCGATCATCCAGAACCGAATCACAAAAATTGTGGATATCGACGGATTGGTTAACCTCGATGCCGGGCGGGCCAATGGTCAGTTCTTGGGCGAAATGATGGAAAGCCTGAACTAAAATGAAAAGACAGCTCTGCACGTTCACGGTCGGCAACCTCCTCTTTGGAGTCGATGTTCTCTCGGTTCAGGAAGTTCTGCGCCCGCAACCCATGACCCGCGTGCCGCGGGCCCCCAGTCTCATACGCGGATTAATCAACCTGCGCGGCCAGATTCTCACCGCCGTTGATTTGCGGGAAAGACTCGGTCTTCCCGCCGCTCCCCCTGAAATCTCCGGCATGAATGTCGTTGTGCAATTGCCGGGCGGTCTCGCCGGATTGCTGGTCGATCAGGTGGGCGAGGTCCTCGATCTTTCCGCTGAACAATTCGAGGCCAACCCGGTTACGCTTCGGAGCACAATCCGGGAAGTCATCTCCGGAGTTTACAAATTAAAGGACCGGCTGCTGCTGCTGCTTGATATTCAAGCCGCCGTCACAATTCCTGCCGCAGTCTCCGCTCCAATCCACGATCCTCTCTTCTCCAATTGAATCGATAACGAAGTACCAGCATGAATAAGACATCCATCCGCAAAACCATGAAAAAGGGCGGCGCTTCCCGCCGGTTACGCCCCGGCCATTCCGCCGGCAAACCGATTCTCAATGGCGTCGGCCCGGTCCATTCCCTTCCGGCCAGAAACCATCTTGCCGAGGCCATCCGATCAATGCTGGAACAATGTCCGATCAACGTCATTTTCGCGGACCGGGATTTGCATATCAGATACGCCAATCAATCCTCGATCAAAACGTTACAAACGCTCGAGGCCCATTTGCCGGTGAAAGCCGCGCAAATCATCGGCCATACCATCGGCATTTTCCATCAATCGCCCGAGGAGCAGCGGCGGCTTCTTGCCGATCCCAAGAACCTGCCATTCCGGAACGTAATCCCAGTCGGGCCGGAAATGATCGACGCTTTTTGCACCGCCATTCATAACGCGGATGGCGTCTATAGCGGCGTAATGGTGACCTGGAAGATTATGACGCAAAAAATTCAGACGCAACAAAAGGTGCGCGATACGGCGCGCCTGCTCGCCGCCTCCTCCGAGTACATGAAAGGCGTCAGCCAGGCGATGAGCTCCAATGCGACGGAGACTGCCGCCCAGGCCAACGCCGTTTCCGCAGCCGCCGAACAGGTCAGCATGAATATCCAAACCGTGGCGACGGGAGCGCAGGAGATGACCGCCGGAAATCGCGAAATTTCCAAAAACGCCAGCGAAGCGGCCCGCGTCGCTACGGCGGCGGTCAAGGCGGCTGAAGCGACCAATATCACCATCGGCCAGCTCAATGAAAGCAGTGCCGAAATCGGCAAAGTGATCAAGGTCATCACCTCCATCGCGCAGCAGACCAACCTTCTCGCCCTTAATGCTACCATTGAGGCGGCGCGCGCCGGCGAGGCCGGCAAGGGCTTCGCCGTGGTGGCGAATGAGGTAAAGGAACTGGCCCGCGAAACGGCCAAGGCCACGGAAGAGATCGGCCAGAAAATCGAGGCCATTCAAAGCGACACTAAAAGCGCCATCCGGGCGATTGGGGAAATCGGGGCCATCATCAATCAGATCAATGACATTCAAAACACCATTGCCAGCAGTGTCGAGGAACAGACCGCCACGGCCAATGAAATCAGCCGTAACGTGGCCGATGCTGCGCGCGGCAGCACGGAAATCGCCAAAAACATCACCGGTGTCGCGCAAGCTGCCGCCAGCACCAACAAAGGCGCACTCGACTGCGAAAAATCGGCGGCGGAACTGGCCGCTGTGGCTGAAGATCTAC
>DATJMI010000140.1:0-7869 GCA_035508775.1 Methylacidiphilales bacterium | reverse complement strand
AGGGCCGGAGTACGACATCATCGGCAAAGACTCGCTTCTGTTCAGTCCTGGTGGCCAGCGGGTGGCATACATCGCCTACAAAGGCCGGAATTGCCTGATGGTGGTCGATGGCCGGGAGGAGCCGGAGTTCGACTCGATCATGAATTTTGCTCCGGCCAGGCTCGCTTTCGATTCGGATGATGTGCTGGAGTACCTAGCCGTCAAGGGAGGCATGCTTTACCGCGTTCGCCATTCGGCTGACGCCGAGTGATGAGACGGCCGGGCATGACGTTATTTTTTCAATTCCTCCGCGACGCGTCTTTTCTGGCGCGAGGAAATGAAATGCCGTTCGATGGCAAGATGAAAGAGCCAGCCGGCGAATAAGGCCACGGCGATTTGCGCGAAATAGGTGACTCCATACCAATTCCGGTCAAAGCCAAGCAGGCGTCCACTCTCGTCGGCGAAAGGCATGACCAGCGGATGGATAAGATAAATGCTGTAGGAAATGGCGCCGGTCCAGAGAAGCGGGCGCAGGAAACGATGTCGGGCCAGATGTTCATCCCAAGGCCGCAGTAGCCAAAGGACGCAGGTAAAGAGCAGGCAGGTGATGGCTTGCTCCCGGGTGGAAGGTTGGCCGAGGACGAAATGATGCACCAAGCCTCCGGGACTGGCCGAGAGATCGTGCCGAATGGCGAAGATGAGGATAAAAAATAAAGCGAGACAGAGTTGGACGCGCCCATGCCATCCGGCCAGAGGACTTTTATCCGGCCCGGCGAGAAAAAGGAGTGAGCCAAGCCCAAATTGGTACCAGCGGTCGAGGGGAAATGGACAGGTGGCCGGTGAAAGAATAAGCCAGAAAAGCGATAAAAGCATGAGAGCGCTGATGCCGAATCGAAAAACAGGAAGACCGGCGGTGAGGTCGCGGCCACGCGCGAAAACCTGGGCGAAAAAAAGCATTACTCCGATTAGACCATAAAAATAAATTTCATAACAAAGGCTCCAGGCGACAAGAAGCAGCGTCGGTTGATTCCATTCCGCTTGCAGAAGCAGGGCGTTCGCGAGCCAAAATTGCGGACGGTTCCAGGTTGAGTGATCGGGATGATGATGTGGCGCGGGAAGAAGGTGGCGGCTTTGCGCGAAACCGGTGAGGAATCCAATGGCCAGCATCAGGACGCAGGCGGCGAAGTAGGGCGGATAGATGCGTCGCAGCCGGTCGAATCCGTAACCCATCACGCCCCGTCCGGAAGCAAGCGCGGCATACGCGGCACCCATGATGCAATAACCCGAGATGACAAAAAACAGCGCCACGCCGAGCTGACCCCGGGCGCTGACGGCGTAGAGCGGAGAATGGAGAAAGCGCAGATTATCGCCCGTGGCGAGAAAAGCGATGCAGGCGTGGGTCATGACCACCCAAAGAGCGGCGATGCCGCGCCAGGCATCGAGAAACAAAAGAGGGCGAATTTTGGGCACCGTAAGAGGTCCTGCGGACGGCAGAAAAGCTTCGCTGTAAAGAAAATCTGCCGTGCGTAGCACCTGCCGTCCGTCGCACCTCTTAATTGGAATCGTCCAGGGCGACAAGATTTAAATGCCGACAGGACTTTGTTCCCTGGGGTGCGATAAGAAAGTGGAACTTGGCCCCGGCCTGCGCTAGCGTTTGACCATGCCCGATTTCGATTATCAACTGGTGGTCATTGGCAGCGGTCCCGGCGGTTACGTCGCCGCGATCCGCGCCGCGCAGCTCGGCCTCAAGACCGTCATCGTCGAAAAGGACAAAACGCTGGGCGGAACCTGTCTTAATGTCGGGTGCATTCCCAGCAAGGCACTCCTCGCTTCGAGCGAACATTTCCATTTCGCCCGGGAACAGTTCGCCGCGCACGGAATCATCGTCAAAGAGATCACCCTCGATCTCGTCGTGATGATGAAACGCAAAGGCGAAGTTGTGAACAAACTGACTTCAGGTGTCGCCTATCTCATGAAGAAAAACAAAATCGAGGTGGTGAAAGGCTTCGGGCGCCTGGTTGACGGCCACACCGTCGAAGTGACCGGCGGCGACGGCGCAAAGAGGACGCTCCGAACTCAGAATATCGTGCTGGCCACCGGCAGCGAGCCCATCGAGTTGCCGTTTCTGAAATTCGACGGGAAACGGGTGATCCACAGTGACCACGGAATCGCCCTGCCGGAAACGCCGAAGAGGCTCCTCGTCATCGGCGCCGGCGCGATTGGCCTTGAACTCGGTTCCGTCTGGGCCCGGCTCGGATCGGCCGTAACCATCATCGAATTTCTGCCCAGGATCGCGGCGATTGGATTCGACCCGGAAACATCGAAAATTTTGCAGCGGAGTCTCGAAAAGCTCGGGATTAAATTTGAGCTGAACACCAAAGTGACCGCGGCCAAGGTGACCGGGCAGGGCGTCGAGTTGCAAGCCACGAACGCGAAGGGCGACGTCTCCTACCAGGCCGATATCGTGCTCGTCGCCGTCGGACGCAAGCCATTCACCACCGGACTCAGTCTCGATCAAGCCGGCGTGAAACTCACCGATAAGGGGCGCATTGCCGTCGATGGCCATGGGCAGACCAGTATGCCGGGTGTTTACGCCATCGGCGACGTTATCGACGGGCCGATGCTCGCGCACAAGGCGCATGAGGAAGGCGTGGCGGTTGCAGAGCGGATCGCTGGCAAGCCGGGCCATGTGAACTATGACGTTATCCCGGGCGTGATCTACACCGCGCCCGAGGCGGCCAGCGTCGGTATCACCGAGGAACAGGCGAAAGAGCGAAAGCTCGATGTCCGCATCGGTAAATTCGTTTTCACCGCCAATGGCCGCGCCATCGCCTCCGGCACGACGGAGGGTTTCGCCAAAATCATCGCCGATGCAAAGACCGATCGCGTGCTCGGCGCACACATCGTGTCGGCCAATGCGTCCGAACTCATCGCCGAAACCGTCCTGCTGATGGAATACAGCGGAAGCGCCGAGGATTTGGCCCGGACCATCCACGCCCATCCGACGATGTCCGAGGCCGTGAAGGAAGCGGCTCTGGCCGTTGACGGGCGGATGCTGAACGCATAAAATTCATTTGTGACGGCTCGCCTTTTCAAACCGCTGATTCAATCCTGAACGCGTGCACTTAAACGCGACCTCTTCCGCCGTTTCCCCGGTCTCATTTTGGAAAACCGCCCTGTTGATTTTTTTCAGCGTGCTGCTGCTTGCGCTGCCTCAAGCCATTCTGTTGCCCTTGTTGGACCGGGATGAACCGCGTTTCGCCGAGGCGAGCCGCGAGATGCTTCAGAGCGGGAATTATATCGTGCCGGCCTTTAACCATGAACCGCGGTACGCGAAACCGCCGCTGATCTATTGGTGCCAGACCCTTTGTTACGGCCTCTTTGGCGAGAATGAATTCGCGGCGCGGTTTCCGTCTTTACTGGCGACAGCGGGCACGGCGCTACTCCTCTTCATGTGGGGCTTCAGGTTGGGAGATTGCCGCATCGGGATTATCGCGGCGCTGGCTTACTCCTTTTGTTTCCAGACCATGCAACAGGGGCGGGTGGCGACGGCGGATGCAGCCCTGATTTTTTTTATGACGTTGACCGGTTACACCGGCTGGAAGCTGCTCCATCACGAACCGCCGCCCAAGGATGCGCCACCGCCGCATTCGGTTTTCCGCACCGGCTCAACCCTGAGAGCGTGGACATTCCGGCTGGTCGTCGCCCTGGCGGCGGGCTTTCTGGCCAAAGGGCCCGAGGCGTGGTTGCCGGTGGTGGCGCTTTTGGTTTACGCGCGGACATGGCGCGCTCGCGCTTTCTTCTTCGGCTGGTTTTTGGCCGGCGCGGCGTTGGTATGCCTATGGGCGATTCCCGCTTATATCGCTACCAACGGCGACTATTGGCGAATCGGATTGGGCGAAAATGTATTTCACCGGATGATCTCGCCCATGCAAAGCCACGGCGCTTCGTCCTTGGGCGGATATCTGCTGAGTGTGCCGCTTTATTATCCGCTGCTTTTTTGGTTAAGCGCGTTGCCCTTGTCCCCGCTGTTAATCACCCATGGAAAAAAGCTTTTCGGAGCTTGGCGGGCCGATTCGGTCGATTTTTATTTCCTATTTAACGCGGGAATAATCTTTCTCGTCTTTTCATTGATGGCGACGAAGTTGCCCAGCTACACGCTACCAGCTTTTCCTTTCCTCGTGCTATTTTTCGCGCGACGCTGGGTAATGGTGGGTTTGTCGCCCCGTTTGCCGGTGCGGCTGGCGGCTGGGATGGGGATTGTTCTTGCCGCCGTCGCGGCGGTTGGGATTTCGCCGGCACTGGCCGCGCAGATCACGCCTTCTCCGGTGAAGGTGCTGGTGAATGAAGCGAAAGACGATCTGACGACGGCGACCAAATTTGCCTGCGTCGATTTTCAGGAACCGAACACGGTCTGGGAAATGCGGCGCGTAACGAAGAGCTATGGCGAGACGATCTCCAAGGAAGAGGTAGTTTCCTATCTCCTGCGTCCCGGTTCGCGCGCGGTTATTTTGACCACATCACTCTGGCGGCAATGCGCCTCAGATTCCGCCGGTTTGCCCGCCTGGAAAACCTACGAAGCACGCGGATTTAATGCCGCCAAATTGAGCCGGATTGACCTGACGTTGGTGGTGAAAGGAAGCTAGTTTCGACGGAACGAGTCCCGCCGCCTGAATGTTTGCTTGGATCGCTGGGCGAGACTTGACTGCGGTTTTTTCCAAATTGATTTCAGGCGGGAGCCGGGTTGATGATCCCGTTCATCATCGAGTCCGGTCTGTTTGGCGCGAAATTTTTCCAGCTCCTCCTCTTCATGCTGGCGGCGCAGTTTGGGAAGGAGTTCGCAACCGAAGTAGACCAGCCAGCATCCGAGGCAGATGAGCAGTACGGAAATTTTCAGCGGTATCTCCCCCAGAACGGTTGAATCGCTCCATTGACCGAGTTGCCCCAAGGCCGGCGCGGCCCAGACGATACCATAAAGCGCGGCGGCGAGAAGCGCGTAAATCACATACCCGATCCAGCGTAAAACCGCCTCGGCGCGGCGTTGGGTAGTTATGTTGAGCCAGCCCAGGCGCCTTTCCCATTCCAGGTGAGGGAACAGGCGGTTAACGGTATGGTCGACGCGGCGAATCACCCAACGCAGGGCGATGAAAGCCAGAAAAGGCGCGGCGACCTGTAGACACTGCCAAGCGCTGGGTATGCCGATGGTCGCCATGAAAAAATGAGGCGTCCTAAGCATGCCCCTAATCTAGAACTTATTTCAGGATTAGCAAAGCGCGCGCTGGAGAGAAATCGGTTTTCATTGAACTTGCCATGACACGCCCCCACTTTACGGAGGCCTGCTTCAGTGTATCCTTAAAAAGTCGCGTCTATTTGCGCCCAATAACCACGATGAAGCCAGGCGAATCAGACGTTTTATCCCGCGAAGAGTTTGAAACCTTTTTGCGCGCCCTTACTCACGAAATTCGCAACCGGCTCAACGGCATTGCTCTGGAGGCCGCCGATTTTGCCGAGCAGACCGGAACCGGCATCGATGCGTCGCGGCTGCAACGCCAAATCCAGGACTGTTCCACCTTCCTGAAAGCGGTGCGTGACATGCTGGCATCCGATTCGCCACAAAAGGGAAAAATTTCCCCTGCCGAAGCGATCAAAAAATGGCGGGAACAAAAGGCGAAAGAGCCGGCCTAAACGCTCCTGCTTGTGCTGGAGAAGAGACTTCCCTAATTTTGCGGTAACAATGAAAGGTTTGTTTGGCCGCCGCCTCCGGGCCATGGCGCTGTTGGTCATCGTGTCCGGCCTTTGGGGCGCGCAAGCTGGGGCAAAACCGGCCAGGGGGCTCGATATTGCCGATGCCATTTCCGCCAATCCGATCCTGACCAAGTTCGCCGCCATGGTGCAGGCTTCCGGCTTGGCCACCTTCCTGAGCAGCCGCGGTCCCTTCACCATTTTCGCGCCGACCGACGCGGCGTTTGACCGCATGACACCGGAGCAATTCGATACCTTGCTGCAGCCCCAAAATAAAGTGCGGCTCCAGGACATTCTGCTCTTTCATCTCGTCAACGGAAAAAGGCTTTACTCCAAGGATCTGCTGGTGTCGCAAAATCTACTCTCCTGCGAGGGCGATGCGATTCCCGTGCGCACGAACCGTTCGGGCGCGGAAATGGTGCTCAATGCCAGGATCGTGCGAGCCGATCTCAGGTGCCTGAATGGCGTTATTCACGAAATCGATACGGTGCTGACGCCGCCGGAAAGTGCCTTGCCGCCTTTGCTTCCGCCGGCCGCCATAACCAACGCGCCCCCGTCCGACACGAATACTCCTCCCGTGGCAACACCCATTCCCGCTCCTGGCGCGGACACAAATGCGCCACCGGTGGCGCCTCCCGCCTCCCCGGAACCGGCTGAGCAGTAGATGCTATCCATAGTCTGCGGAGGCATTTCAGCGCTGCTCGGAAAAGCGGGTATTGTCCTAGGACACTACCGAAAAGCGGCCTTTATTGAGACGGATAAAGATAAAATGATATTGTGGAGAGTTGATAGCTTGATGAGGCCGAGTTTTTGCCGGTAACGGTGAGACGGATGACGTGACTGCCGCCCGCGGTAAAGGTAACCGTAGCAAAATCATGGGTCGGGTAAGTGGAAGGCAGGGTGGCATATTCATCCAGCGGAGACCCAACATTCACCCCATCCACCGTCATCTGAAGAATGCCGCGGTTTGAATTTGTTTTATAAGACATTTGCAGGTCGTAGGTGCCGGTTGGGATATTGGGAAGGGTGTATTCGATATAAGACCCGGAACTGCTCGCCTCTAAGGCCACCCATCCACCGGGAACGTTAGAATCCGTCTGCACGGCTGCGGACGCGCCTGTAGCGGTGTAAGAAAGCGAAGTCGACTGGAAAGTGAGGGGAGATGTCGTCGTGGTGGTTGAGAGATAAAATGAAATCGTGGAGAGCCGATAGCTCGAGGAGGCTGAGTTTTTTCCAGTAACGGTGAGACGGATGACGTGACTGCCGCTCGCGGTAAAGGTAACCGTGCCAAAATCGTAGGTCGGATAAGTGGAAGGCAGGGCGGCATACTCATCCAGAGGAGACCCAACATCGACCCCGTCCACCGCCATCTGAAGAATGCCGCGGTTTGAATTTGTCTTATAGGACATTTGCAGATCATAAGTGCCGGCCGGGATGCTGGGGAGGGTGCATTCGATATAGGCCCCGGAACTGCTCGCCTCCAATGCCACCCATCCACCGGGAACGTTAGAATCTGTCTGTACAGCCGCGGAAGCGCCCGTGGCTGAGTAGGAAAGCGAGGTCGATTGAAAAGTGAGAGGAGCAGCGGCCAGTGCATAGGTGGCGCCCACCACGGCGCTATTGGGAAAATTAGGAGCGTAAACAACGGCATAAACTGTCGTCGTTGCGCTGATCGTAATGGGGCCCGTATAAAGTGTCCCATTCGTCGAGGTGGGGGTGGTGCCATCGGTCGTATAGCGAATTGAAGCGCCATCGGTAAGCGTGCTGAGGGAAGTGATCGTCAAAGTTTGAGGGCCGGTATACGAACCGCCGGCGAGGCTGAAATGCGGAAGATCCAACACCGAAGTAATGGTATAGATGGCGGTGTTGACGGCGCTATTCGTCAAGCCGGACATCGTGGCGATCGATTTGAGTATCGTTTTATAAGTGGTAATAGAGATAGGACCTGTATAGAGAGTGCCATTCGACGAGCTTGGAGTGCTTCCGTCGGTGGTATAATAAATGGATGCCCCGCTGGTGGCGGAAGTAAGGGCGACGGTCTGGGAACTCGCATAGGCCCCTCCGGGTACGCCGAAAAGCGGGGAAGAAACAATGGAGGATGCCGTCGAATTACTGGTAGAAAGGCGAAGAGCGGCGCCCCCGGTCTCC
>DATJMI010000139.1:0-9416 GCA_035508775.1 Methylacidiphilales bacterium | reverse complement strand
GAGTTCAGCCGCCAGAAATACTCCGGCCAATGCAGACTGAAATGCCATGGGAACTTCGACATCCGCCGTGGATTTGGCCCCGAGCCTCAATACCATACCACCGCAGACAGCCTCTGAGTAAAACTGCCGCAAGGCCCGGTTTTCATAGGCCAGCAGTTCCGGTAGTGGAATCGAAAGGGCCATGCTTACGCGCTCCAGGAAAGCCCGGCCCACGGGCTTATTGGTGACTAGGAGATCGCGAATGAGCATGGTCTCGTTGGGAAGCCCTACCGCGCTTTTAATCAATTCGTCTTCATTGGGCACCGCGCCTGTCGGATAGTAAAGGCAGGCCAGGCAGGCCTCTTCGCCGTATCGCCGATGACGGGAAACGCCGACTTCATCCGCTTGGGTCCAGGAGTTCAGGACTTCTTTCGCCAGGGCGCCACTGATCTTGATACGTTCGTCAATCGAATCAACGGCCACGGCGATCCGTGGAAGCTGCCAGTTTCCCTGGTTGAGGAACTCCGACCACTTCACTTGAGCTTTCGTCACCTTAATGCCTCGGCCCGCCAGTGCCGACTCCGCCAAGTCCACCTTGGCGATACCGGGTGATGTCATGTCGGTTAGCACGTACCGCTGCAAATTCGACAGTTCAATCTGCTCGTGGTCGATGACGGTGAGCGCGCCGCCGACGCTCGACATACGTGCGAGAGTCCAGATGACCGCATTCCCGACCGCTCCAATTCCGATCAGGATGGAGCCGGCCAGATCAATCGTTCCGAGATTCGCGTCATTTGCGGGAACGCCTCCAACGGAGTAGTCGCGCAGGTCGAGAGTTACCCTGTCATCGAGCGCGCAGTCCTCTAGCTGATCGCGAAAGACGTATCGGAATGCGTTGGCAGCCGCCAGGCACGCGGCGGCTGCGGCGCCGAGCGGGTTATTACTTTGGCCCCACGAAAACGGGCCGCCAGTTCCAACAGACGCCGTCCAGCCAGAGGCACCGACAAATACGCCTGGCACCTCACCTGACAGCGAGGACGTGATCGACATTTCAACCGTCGCGATGAAAAAGACGGCATCCTCGGCCGTAGCGGAAATTTCGATGTCGGGGTTAATCGACTTGGCCAGCGCGACCATCCTGTCGTGAACTTCGCCGCCTCCGTCCGAAAGGATGGACAGCTTCGGATAAAGCCGGGCGAGCAGATTAACAAGAAGCTCTATGGCCACTAGCTGCTCACTGGAAGACTCTGATTGGCTCGCAAAAATGACCGCAATTTTGTTCGAGGTAAGTTTCTCCTCGAATCCCTGGCGATTGAAGCCCTTTAACAGGGTCGCCGCTGAGAGCGCGGTCTTGTCGAAGAAGGGCGCCAGAGCCATATCAGACGATCTTAATAAGGGAGAAAGCTTCGGCTGCCGACATTTCTTCCCACAGACTCTGTGTGCTCAAACGAAAAACCGCGCAATTACCGATCGAAAACGGGTAGCGGGCGAAGTCCGGGACGACGATTGAAACGCAGCCCTGCGTTGTAGCTATGGGAATCTCGTCATCCAACTCGGAATGAAACGCCTCTGTGGGATGGCTGTGAATTTGCGCGATCAACGTCAGTCGCTTCTCATAGAGGTAACGATTCATGAGAAACAGCTCGTGGGCATCGATGATGACGCAGATGCCGCTGTTGTTCTGGATGGCTTTCTGCCGGGGGATTACGGTTTCATGAACCACAAAACGACTTCCTTCCTGGACGCCAGCCCATGCGGTGAATCCCTCGCACCCGGCCCTTCCGGCTTCGGCGAGGAAGGTGTGCATCCGGGCAACGGCGCTTTTCGGCACCGTGACCTCCGTTACGTCGAGAAGTGAGCTACTCGATTGCACTGGCTTGGAATCCTACGCTCATGTTTATTCCGTAATTTAGGATTCCTGCCGTTCCGTAGTGATGAAGCTTTTCCAGCAGGAAGTGAAGAGTGCCTTCAGGAGAACCGCGATGAAGCAGCCAAGAATCTCCCGTGTGGGCCGGGTGCTCGTGATATTCCCTGATGCCAGGCAAGCAGATGAAAGGCCGGTTATCCGAGTGTGATTGCAGCAACTGGGTAATGGTCGGTGCCTGATTGGGTCCTGCCGGAGGGACGACGCGCATAAACGTCGTCATCATTTCCGAAGATTGCAGGGGCCGAGAAGTAAAGGGGTCAACGAGAACTACCGAAGGTGGGCGCACGTCGTAATCCGTAAAATCGAGCAGTGCCCCAAACACGACTGCCGCCGGCCTCAGCGGCTTAGCAAATGCCACCAGGATCGTCGGGAATTCCACCTTGAGGACCCAAATACCTCTTTGAAGATAATGAGTCCGCTGCTGATGGAGATTTTCAACCTCAGCGTCAAACTTGCGCCGGGACACCTCGGGATCAACGTACATTGTAAGCCGATCCGCCCCCGCCAGCTTTCAAGTTGAGGAACAGCTTGTCGTGAGGCTTGAGATGGTATTCGGAAATGCGCAGGCCCTGCTCAAGCTTAGCTCCCTTCTCATTGCGGAGTTCCCAGTCCTCGGGGGGACGGGCTGAGTTCTGAGTTTGCCTTAGCGCCTTTTCGACCAGCACTCGGCCCTGCTCCTGAGGGACATACTCAACAGTCGTGGGCTTTCCGTTGACGATCACTTCCACCCGGTGCTCCTCGTGACGCTCGTGCACTGGTTTGAGCGTCAGCTTGTCGTGCGGCTTAAGGTGGTACTCGGAGATATGCAGGTTCTGTTCAAGCTTCTCTCCCTTTTCGTTTCGCAGCACCCAATCCTCCGGTTTTTGGCCAGAGTAGTGAACTTTTGCCAATGCCTTCTCAACCAAGGTTCGACCGTGTTCCTGAGGGACATACTCGATGGTCGTGGGCCTGTCCTTTACCATGACCTCGACATGGTGTTCATGGCGGTGATGGCCATGCTTACGCTGTTCGTCATTCTCCTGCGCATGACCAGGACTACCAGTGCTAGATGACGGCTCGCCATTCATGCAGAAACTTTATCACCACGGTGTTTCAAGTCTAGGTCTTTGTGTTCGCGCGCCGGTCGATGGCGGCTTCGCATATCCGCAGTCCGGAGCGGACACGAAGAGTGATTAGAGCCCGATCTCGCAGGACGTACCGGCAACGGAGGGAGGCCGAGAGATTACTCTTGTTGGATTGCAATCGCAAGTAAGCGCAAATTTCTCAACTTGGCTACCTCAGCCCGAACCAGTGGATCGAAAAACAATCTTCAAGCCCGGACTACGCTCGGCCTGCTGGCCTCGCTGCATCCAGGCTTGAATCGTCAGAGAACATCAACTAAACCATAAATAACAACCCAGACACTAACACTGCCTCTGGCCCAAAAAAGGGAGTCCGGTCACAGTGATTAATTCCGGCCCAGAACCGGCGTGACAATACATTCCTGCAAAACTCGATCCACGGTGTTTCGCATAATCCGAGTCCCTAGTGTGCGATGATAGCCTTCCCGTACCAACTTTTCAATTGTGGCGGCATCGACTTTAATTTCAAACCCGAGCGCCTTGAGTCGGTGTACCTCCCGTTCCACCATCTGTTCGCAAATCTGCCGCTGAATCGCATACGTTAGCCGGTTAAAGACCAGTTTCTCGCTGATCCTCGCCACTAATTCAGGGCGAAGGGTCTGATCGACCCGGCGAAGTACGGTACGTTCAATGGTAGCAAAGGTGGAATTTTCCATTCGCATTGAATCGGCAGAACCGATATTCGATGTAAACACGATATAATAGCCGTTCATGTTCTTTACATCTCCATTGGCCAGGGTGATACGCCCCGCATCGAGGATTTGTAGGAACAGATCGAGCACGAGGGGATGGGCCTTTTCCATTTCGTCAAAGAGCAGCGTGCCGCGATCATGCTGGGCCAGGGCACGACCCAGCATCCCAGTTTCAGATACCGAAGAACCCAGCAGCAGGCCCACCGACGATTGATTTTGAAACTCGCTCATATCGAAGCGGTGAAGAAAGCCTTCGCCGAAAAGATACTCGGTAAAGGAAATCGTCACCTCCGTCTTGCCGACGCCGGTAGGCCCGACAAAGAGGAACGATCCCTTGGGACGGTTCGGATGTGCCAAGCCCAATTCTCCCCGTTGAAGGACGGAACAAATGCGAGGCAGAACATGATCCTGCCCCTTGATATGATTCGTGAGGTGACGCTCCAGAGAACGAAGCCGATTCAAAATTTCTGGTGAAATGTTTTTCATAGAAGTAGGGCACCATTCGCCCGAAAAACGGCGGTTTTCAAAAAATAAAACGCCGAAAAATCACAATTCGTGAATATAGAATCTAACTCTCCGAAAGCTCTTTAACGGAGATGGTCTCTTTCGTGGCTTAGTAGAGCCATGACAAATTTCACTCCTTCATTGGTTGCCCTCACGGGCAAATCACTCATCGGCCTCGCGCCGGTCTTCGCCCAAGTCGCCGGCAGCGGTAGTTCCACCAGCCAATTGCAACAGGGCTTTAGCACCGCGTTGGGCATCCTCTTCATGTTCGGATTCATCTGGGGCGTAATCAAAATTTGGTCCGGCGCGAACGCCATCAGCAAAGGCGACGCGGACGGCAAGATGGGCATCGTCGCCGGTATCATCATCGCCGGGGCCGCCGCGATCATGGGCGCGCTCTTCTCCATCTTCAACCTGAGCGGGGCGATTCTTACGCCCACGTTCTAATCTCTTTGGCACCGCCCTGGGCCCCTCCACAGTCATGAACGAACTTAGACTCACGGACACCAACGCCGCGGACGATTCCGCCGGATCGGTTTGGGGCCTCGACGGCAGCCTATTCATGCCTGTCGTCGCCTCCGCCGCCATCTCCATCGGGGTAATCCTGATTCTGTTCAGTTTCTTTCACCTGGTGTGGTGGATGAGTTTCCCGCTCGGGGCGGTGCCATTCACTTTCACTCTTATCTATGTCCTGCTTTTCCGGCAGGGCAAACCGCCCGGTTACGACCGGGACCTTTTTGAACTTTGGATCATCGGGCCTGGATTTTCCTTCAGTCCCGCCGACGGCGGCAAATACCGCAAACCCGATTTCACCCGCGACACCAAATGAAACAACACGACAAAGCACCCAACGGCCATTTTGCCGAAGGTCTCATTCTCTACGGAAACCTGGAGACCGGAGCCAGCGCCAGCCAGGGCTTCATACTGGAACCGCCCGACCTGCAAAGCGCGTCCGTTGCCCTGACCAACGAATTTCAAGACAAGCTCCGCATTTTTCTGGCCACGCTCGGGCCGAAACAGCGGGCGCAGCTGCAATGGACCTGTAATTCGGACTACCAGAAGGAACTGATCCGCTACCACCAACAAACCGGACAGGCGACCGACGATTATGTCCGCTCGATCCGGCAGGAACGCTTTGCCCGGTACTGGCAACGAATGCTGGACCGGACATTGCGCCGCGAGCAGTTGGTTCTCTTCATTTCTCAGGACATCGATACGTCTTCGCGTGTTCTGCAAACCAGGGAGGCCTTGCTCGATTATTACACAAAGACCTTGCGACAACTGCGTTCCGGCTTCGACGACCTCTCCTCGACCCTGACCACCATCTTTGGCGCGGGCACAACCGTCCGGGCGATGTCCGACCTGGAACATTTTTCCTATTATAAAAGATTTCTTAATCCGTCGCTGGCCGACCGGCTCGAAGTCGATTTTGAAAGCCTCTTTCAATCCGAATTATCGATCCAGGAACTTTGTTGGGACAGCGATGGCGTTGGATTGCAGGACAAGGCCGCGTTTTATCTCGATGGCCATTATCACGCGCTCTTTTCGATCAAGCGCTGGCCGCAGAAGACCTACCCCGGCATCGTCCATCGGCTCACCTCCCTGCCCTTTCTCGATTACCAAATCACGATCAATTTGGAACCGATCCCGGTCCGCGAGGAAATCTCCCGCGAAGAAAAGGCCATCGACCGGCTCCGGGGAGATTATCAGTCAGAAGGAAAATTCTCCCTCTCGATTGCCCTGAAAAAGAAGGAACGCAAAATCGATTCGCTGGCCCAGGGATTTTCCTTCCCCTTCTACGTCCAGTACACCATCCGGGTTTGGGACCGGACCGAATCCGGCCTGCACAATAAATGCGCCGCGATCAAGAACGCGGTCAACCAGATGAACGGGGCGCAGCTTTACGAGACGGCGCTGCCGACCACCGCCAAAAAACTTTTCTTCGCCACCTGGCCGGGATGGACCGGCACGAGTTACCGGCACCGCGATCTCTATGCCGAAGACCGCTATTTGGCCGACCTGCTGCCGTTTTCGTCCGCCTTCACGGCCCATCTCGCCGAGGCCGAAGCGATCTACGATGGTACGAACGGCAATCTTGCTGGAGTACGGACATTCATCGGTGGCACGCCGCAGCACGCGGTTCTTATCGGCATGACCGGAGCCGGGAAGTCGTTCGCCATGGACGACCTCCTTTCCCAAACCCAGCTTGGTTATCACTACACCGTTATTATTGAAGAGGGACTTTCGTATAAAAAATTCACCGAAAGCCTGGGCGCAACACCGATTCTTATCAGTCCCGATGCCCAGCTAACCCTCAATTATTTCGATACCCAGGGTCTTCCCCTCAATCAGCTGCAAATTGCCAGCGCCGTCGCCCTGGTTTCAAGAATGATCGGCGAATCGCCCGATCCCGAAAAACAGCAATTGCGCCAGGCGCAAATCGGCCAATACATCCAGCAACTCTATTCCGACGCCTTCCAGGAATGGTCCGACAAACACCCGCAAAAACTTCCTCCACTGCAACGCCTTGCTTGCGCGGTTTACCGCTGGCGGCAGGAAAAGATGCCGCTCGGGTCCAGCTTCCTGGAAGCATACGCCGAATTGCGCGACCGGATGGAAGCAACCGATGCCGAGGCGATTGATTTTTATTGCGATATTCCCGAAGGCGACATCACCCGATTTCTGAAGGAACCGCAAACCGAACGGTTTCTGATGCAGACCGCTTACAGCGCCTTCCGGCCCGATGAATATCCCACCCATTCGGCGCTTCTTGACCTGATGTTCTTCGGCAGGTTTCCCGAGCATAAAAAGGACGAGATCGACCAGGTGGCCACGCTCTTGACCGCGTGGACCGCCGCCGGCCAGTACGGAAAACTATTCGATGGCACGACCAATATTTCGCTTACGGGGAAGATCGCTCACTTTGAGCTGGGATACATACCCGAGCAAGCCGTCGAACTGAAAACAGCGGCGGGACTGCTCATTTCCGGCTTTACCCGGCAACATATCATCACCCTGCCGCGCCATCTCTGGAAACGGATCATTTTTGAAGAAGCGGCCCGGTTTCTTGACGTGCCGGGAGGCGAGAAAATCATGGGCGAGGGCTACGCTCAGCTTCGCAAATTCAATTGCTGGATCATTTCCATCGTTCAGCAGTACTCGAAATTTAAGAGCACGAGGATTCGCCCCGTGATCATGGGGAACTCGAAGCAGTTTTTCCTCATGCGGCAATTCGACCGCTCCGACCTCGAAGACATCTCGAAGGACATCCAGTTGCCCGAGGTCATGGTCGACGCCGTGCAGAATTATCCGCTGCCCGAACAACAGGCCCCCGGCCAGAAGTTTTCCTCCCTCTGTTACTACTCGCCGACGGTGCAGCCGCCCCTATGCGGAACCATCCGGCACATTTCAGCAAATCAACCCAGCCTCGATCAGAGGCCAACGAAAGGAACGTTATGAAACCCGTCGTGATTAACCATCAATTGTCACAGCCAAATGAAAATGGCCGCCGCTCCAACCGCTCAATAACCACAATCAATCGCATCATGAAGTCAATCCTTTATCTCTTCGCCCTAATTTGCCTTTCCATTCCCACGCTCAGTTACGGGCAACTCATCCAAGCCGGCAGCTTGGGGCCATCCACCGCCAACGGCCTTCAGATTACGGTGACTCTAACCCAGACAGGGCCGCTCACCATTGTGGCGAGCGCCACCGAATCCACCGACAATCCGCCAGCCTCAAGCTTCTTGACCGTTACGGTCGTTGATAATGGAAAGACCGATGGCACGGTCAATCTCACCCAGCAGGATTTTGCCGGAAATGGAACCGGACCTTTCTTTGTTGGTCTGGGCACCACGGGCAACCTCCTTCCGGGCACTTATACGCTGACGTTTCCGAACAGCGCGACCCAATCCTATGATTACGACTACCTGATTGTCGCGCCGAACGAACCGTCGTCCGGCTCGGCCTCTGCGATAGCCACAATCAGCAGCGAAATTTCGGCGCTCCAAACGGCGGAAGGAAACGACGCTAGCAACATAAGTTCTCAGCAAGCCGCCATTTCGGCCCTGCAAACGCAGCTCAATACGGTTCAGAGCACCCTGCAAGGCGAAATCAATACGCTTCAGACGGACGCCACCTCGGATGCCAGCACCATCAGCGGCCTGCAATCTTCCGCCTCGAATCAGGCGGCGCAGATCACCGCGCTGCAGGCGGCGGAAGCGCAGGATGCCGGCAATATCAGCGCCCTGGAATCGGCTTCCACGAATCAGGCTTCACAGATTGCCGCGTTGCAGGCGTCAGAAGCGCAAGACGCAAGCAACATCAGCGCTCTGGAATCTTCATCCTCCAACGAGGCATCGCAGATTGCCGCCCTGGAGACGGCGGAAGAACAGGATGCGAGCACTATCACGGCGTTGCAAAGCAACCTTCAGTCCATTGAGACGACTCTGCAAAACGAGATCTCCCAGGATGAAACCAATATTTCCGCGCTCCAAACCGGGCAGACCAATCAGGCAGGCCAGATCGTGACTCTGCAACAGCAGGTGGCCGCGTTGCAAACCCAGGAAACCCAAGACGAAGCCGCCATCGCCGCCCTCCAGAACGAACAGCCCGGTCAGACATCACAGATTGCGGCGCTCCAACAGCAGGTAACCACCTTGGAAAGCGAGGAGAGCGAGGACGAATCGAACATCACGGCATTGCAAAATGGCCAGAGCAATCAGGCCGGAGAAATCACGACCCTTCAGCAGCAACTGACCGCCGAAGAGCAGACCGATCAATCCAATCTCGCCACCCTGCAAAGCCAGGAGGCTGCCAATGCAGCCGCCTTGCAGACGCTGCAAAATCAGATCACCGCGAGCGAGACCGCGCAGGCGACGGAAAATACCTCGCTTCAAAATCAAATCGCCGCCCTACAAAACCAGCCCGCGACCGCGCCTACGCCCACAAACAAGCCGAATAATTCGGATAAAGACCTCATCTATGCCGGTCTGGGTCTTGGCATCGCCGGACTCGGTTCCGGCATCGGAGCCATCCTTTCGGAAAGTTCGGACGACAGCGCCGACGCCTCATCCGACTCCACCGGAACCAATCCCGATTCTGCCACCGCCTCGGAATCGTCACGTTCCACTCACTAATCACGGAAAGGAACTTTACGATGAAACACCTTGCCATAGTGGTGGCCGCGCTTGG
>DATJMI010000138.1:0-34613 GCA_035508775.1 Methylacidiphilales bacterium | reverse complement strand
TCGCGCCGTGGAAGAAAAGATCAAAGCATCCGGCAAATCGATGACCCATTGCACCTTGGAAGAACTCGATAAAGTTTGGAATGAGGTGAAGACCTCTTCCCGATGATTCCCGCCGGGAAAGCCGGCGGGAACCGGCCTCTTCGCTCCGCTTCGATCCCGCTAAGTTTTAGTCATGACGGACCGATGCGCTGACATGAGCGGATGAGCCATGGCTGCCACCTGATCTATAGCCACTTGAGCTTACACTGGCCGTGTGTGCACCCGCGAAATGGGTGCCGCCATGCACCGTAGCTGTGGAAGCGACATGGCTATAACCACCCCTGTCGTAGTGATGGTAGTGATCGTGTCCATAATAATGGGGACCGTAATAAACATCCCCCACATAAACGCCATCATCGTAATAATAATCCGGATACGGATAGCCATAGCCACCCACGCCTACATCTACCCCTGCGCAGGCCGTGAGAAGCAGGGGAACGACCAAAATAGCCGAGAGAAAAACCAGCTTCATAAAATCCTCAACTTTCTAGAGGCAATCAACCTCCAAGAAAAAATAAGCCCGATAGGATTCTTTGCAATGAACCATAAATGTATAAAATAGTTATCGTACATTTTTTGATTGTCTGATTTAGTCTAATTTTCATGAAAAACCATGCTATGCCTCGGCTCGGCGAGACGGCTGTGGCCATTATTTGGGTGTTATTAACTCTCATATTCATCCTATTTCCTCGCTTGGCCGCCGCTGATCCCGACATGAACTCCGCACACATTGATGCTTATATTGCGCCTTATTATGACTCCAAAGGTCCGGCGATAGATGTCGGGCCATTCAGTTCAGGATTGGCTTCCGGTAATGAGAAAGTGTTTCTGGACACAATCGCAAAAATGAAAAAACAGTGGTCGCAGCTTAGCTTCCCCGAGCTTTATGTGGGTGCGATTCGCCTGTACGATCTCGGCTACCGGAAGGAATCCATCTACTGGTTTTACACGGCCCAATACCGGGGACGGCAGTGTACGATGTTTCTCGCCCCGGCCAAAACAGGAGGCATGGGTGATCCGGCGTTTGAATTGCTCCAGGCCAACGCCGCCTTTTTTCAAACGGCGGGCACTTGGATCAACGGATACGCCTTTGGAGACATAGATGACTTGATCAAAATAGTCCGGAGAGTACAACAGGAAGGAAAACAAATTCCAGATTTGAAGGCGGTTTATCCGAATATCGCGTTTATTGACAGCAGCCAATGGCCGGATACCAATACCAAATTGGCGGCCGGCATGGATGGATTGGTCACGAATTTGGAGCAGAACAAGGCCCAAATAAAACAGCAGCGCGTGATGCAGGGAATGGAAGCGAAATTTTCCAGCCTGACCAACAAAGATCTGCCCGCGCAGTAGAAGACCTCCGCAATTTAGCGGCTGACGCCGGCGCCTCCCAATTTTCGTTTGATAAACGCGGCCAACTCCATCGATTCAGGCACGCGTAGCAATACGGTCAGGCCAAAATAAACGAGACCGGCCGCGCCGATGTTAAGGAAAAGAATCACCGCCCCGGAAAGTGAATGGGTGGTGCGGTGGGCTAAAAGCCATTCGTCTCCCATCAGCGCCATGAGTCCGCACATGATCGTGGCGGGAATGACCCGCGTGAAAAAGGAGAGCCAATCACCGGGCGTGCCGATATCGATCTTTTTCTGGATTGCGTAAACGAGTTGCAAAAAATTGAGAATGGCAACGAGGCCGGTGGTCAGCGCCAGCCCAACGTGGCCCAGGTGGAACCAGAAAAACAGCACGAAGCAGAGAACGAGATTAAGCGCAATGCCTGTGAGGCTGACCCGTGCCGGAGTGAAAAGAACGGCATTCCAGACAAAATGACCCAACGAATGCCCAAAGCTTGCGCCTTTGGGCGGCTCGAACCGGGGAGGCTGCATGGCATAAAAGCAGGGGACGAGAATCTTGATGCCCGAGTAGCCGGTCAACCCGATGGTATAAGCCTGCAAGGCCAGCGCCGTCTGGCCAGTGGCTGCGGCGGTGAAAGTTCCATGCTCATAAATGAGCTGGATGACCGGTTGCGCGACAACGGCGAGGCCAACCGCGGCGGGAAGCGTAAGGTAAAAGCCGAAACGAAGCGCCTCCTCAACCGTCTTGCCGAAAGCCTTGAGGTCATCGAGCGCGTGCTGGCGCGCCACCGCGGGCAGGGTGACCGTGGCGATGGCGACACCGAAAATTCCAATGGGTAACTGGACCAGACGGAAAGCGTAGTAGAGCCAGGAAACCGGACCATGGCTGCCGATATAGGAAGCGAATTGTCCGTTAACCAGAACGTTGACCTGCACCGCTGAACCGGCAATTGCGCTCGGCGCCATCAGGACGAGAACGGCGCGTAGCGCCGAATCATTAAAATCGAGTTTCCATCGAAAGCGAAAGCCCAGTCGCCAAAGCGAGGGCAATTGAATGGCAAGTTGCGCCAATCCGCCAAAGAGAACACCCAGGCACCAGCCAAAAATCGCCCTCTCGCCGAAGTGAAGATGCCGCCAATCAAAAGAGCCCCGGGTTGGAACGGTAAACAAAACGGCGAAGAGAACGCCGCTGATAATGGAAACGATGTTAAAAACGGTGCTGGCGCTGGCCGGAATGCCGAAAATATGACGAGCGTTCAGCATACCCATCACCGCAGCGGCGAGTGAAACGAAGAGAATGAATGGAAACAGGAGCCGGGTCATCTTCACCGTCAGGGCGAAGGTTTCCGGTTGGTTGAAGCCCCAGCCGCTGCTGGTGAGATAAACGACCTGGGGGCCGAAAATAATGCAGCCGATGCAGATAAGGCCCAGAATCAACGTGAGCGTGGAAAGAATGAGCCGCGCGAGATGCCACGCCGCCTCGGGACCCTCTTTTTCCCATGTCTTGGTAAACGTGGTGGTGAAAGCGGTCGAAAGCGCACCCTCGGCGAATAGATCGCGCAGCAGATTGGGAATCCGGAATGCCGCGATAAATGCGTCGGCATACATCGTGGCGCCGAACATGAAGGCGAAAACTTGCTCGCGCACCACGCCCATGAGGCGCGAGCCCATCACCGCGAGGCCGACCACGGCGGCGTTGCGTTTGTTACTTTTGGGACGATTCACGGTTGAGTTCCAGAAGCCGGTGATATTTGAGCCAAACCTCGCGCGCGTTACCCGCAGCAACATCCCATCCTACCGCCCCGTCAAGCAAACCGCCCTTGAGAAAATAGCCCCGTAAAAAACGGCCAAGACTGTGAAGCGCCGGACTCCACGCATACGCGCGGCGGCCCTGTTCATGGGCCGATTGCGCCCACAGTCCGGCATAAAGCGCGCAACGAGTGGCACGGTCGTTCGGGTCGATGTAGGTGAAATGATGCAGATCGCCCTCCAGAAGCGGATGTTGGCCGGGAAGATCGAGCTTCTCGTGAACGCGCCCTCCGGTGAAGCGGGCCTCTTCCCGGCGAAACAACCGCACGAGCCGGTCGGGATACCAATCGCCATGGCGAATCCATTGGCCACGGTAATAAGCGAGACGCGAAACTTGGTAGCCGTTCGGCGCGTTGGATGACTCGGCGGCGGGATCGTTTTTCACCCGCGTGATGGCGGCGGCGAGCGCCGGCGAAATCTCTTCGTCGGCATCGATGCTGAGCACCCACGGATGAGCCGCCTGGCTAAGAGCGAAGTTTTTCTGGCCAACGTAGCCAAGCCAGTTCTGCTGGATCACTCGCGCTCCGGACTGCCGGGCGATTTTCACCGTGGCGTCGGTGCTGCCCGAGTCGATCACAACAATTTCATCGGCCAGCGGCGCGACACTCTTAAAACAGCGCGGAAGATTCCGTTCCTCGTTCAACGTAATGAGGCAAACCGAGATTTTCACGGGGCGGTGGACGGAAAAATTTCAAGACTCAGCGCGTATTCCTTGAAGCCCACCGCCTTCCAAAAGGCGACCGCGGTCTCATTGGCGGTGAGCACTTCGACCGTAATCCGCCTGCCAGCGGGCCAAATTTGTTTGCGCAACAAATCAAACGCTTTTCGGCCCAGGCTCTTGCGGCGGCGGTCGCGCCGGACGAAAAACTGCCGGACCGAGATCAAACCCGGTTCGTCCCGGTAAAGTGCGTAACCGACAATCTCTCCTTTGTATTCAAAAAGCATCGCGGTGTATTCAACGGTGATCCAGCCGCGCATTCTTTCGCTTAACTGGGACAAAGTAAAGGCGCTGCGGTGCCCTTCATCCTCGATCAATTGCTGGTTGAGCGACCCAAGAAGTTCGAGGTCGGAAAGGGTGGCGCGGCGTAGAAGAAGTACCATGGTTATTTTTTGAGAACTTGAGTCTAGATCAACTTTTCCGCGGCGGCGATGGCCATTTCTGGCGTGACGCCTTTCATGCAGGCGAAATCAATCGGGCATTCCCGCAAAAAACAAGGACTGCACGGAACGTGATGACGCAGCACCGCCGTGCGCGGGCCAAACGGACCGGTCAATTGCGGTTCGGTTGAACCGAAAACGGCAACCGTCGGCACGCCCAAAACCGACGCGGCGTGCATTGCGCCGCTATCGTTGCACAGCACCAACCGGGCGGACGAAAGGGCGGTCAGAAATTCGGCGAGCGTGGTTTTTCCCGTCCGGTTCTCCGCTTCCGGCAACTCGCGAGCGAATTCCTCCGCCAGTGGCGCGTCGCCGGAAGTGCCGAAAAGAACGATATGGGCCCGATGCTTGGCTGAGAAATGTTTTGCCACCGCCAGGAAATTTCCGGCGGGCCAACGCTTGGCCGGGCCATACTCCGCTCCCGGGCAAATGGCGACGGTGAGTGAAGAGCCATGGGAGACCGCTTCCTGGCGCAAGACCGGAACGGAGGCATCGGCGGGACCGCCGAGCGCGGCAACCAGGTCCTGGTAATAGTAAGATTGATGCAGCCGGACGGGATTGCGTCTCGGCGGCGAAATGGCTTTGGTGAGAAGCAGGCGGCGTCCGTTCGTGGCATAACCGATTCGTTGTGGAATGCCGGCCAGCCATGCCTCGGCTGCGGTGCGAAGAGAATTGGGCAGCAGGACAGCCGCGCCGAATTGGCCCTCGCGCAGTTTCTTCGCCGAAGCGGCGAGATTTTTGGGCTGGTCCAGTGTCACGACACGGTCGACGAAGGGGCAAAGTTGCCAGAGCGCGGCGAGTTTTTCCGGCGTGGCAACGGTGAGCGGATCATCCTTCATCATCGTCTTGAGATTACGCACCGCCGGGAGAGCCATCACGGCATCGCCCAGCCAATTGGGACTGCGCACGGCCACCGGCCGGTTCAAATGAAAACCAGATTCCGTCACGTTATCGTTTTAGAACCGATGTAAAAATCTTCAAGAATCAGCTGCTTGGGCGAAGAGGGGGCAATTGCCTAACGGAATGCATGGATTCTAATTGCCCATGAAACTTTTGAGCAGGTCCGTCGCTTTTTGCGCCGCCTGATTGAGCAGGCCGTTCCCTTCCTGCGCGCCGAGCGCCACCAGCCGGGGGGTCAGGTCCTGCTCCAAATGGTCCGGTGTTCCCGTCAGGTGGACGTCGGTCCAACTGAAGTCATCGTGTTGGTCGGAAAAAATCTTGGTTTGCAAGTCGGGCCAGCGGGCCGTCACCGCCGAGGGCAAGCCGAGTTTGAGGCGCCCCTCCACGTTGCCGCCGGGGGCGACATCGACGTCGCCTCCGATCCGGATCACATCGTTTTTGCGCACGTCGATATTTGTCAGGTGAAGCGTTCCGTCTTTCCAGGAAAAATCGCTGGTGGCTTTGTCCAGCTCCACATTGCTAACGTCGGGCAGCCGCGCCAGCGAGGTGACCTGACCCAGCCAGGGCAGCACATTGAGCTTCGCCTGGTTGACGGAAATTTGCCCCGTGGCGATGCCTGACTGGTCGTTGCCCGTGTAGCTGAGCTCTTCGTCCACCAGCCCGGTAAGTTGCATCTGCCATGGAGCCGATACCAGCATCGTGACCGGAACGCTGGTGAATTTCAGCGTGAATTTTGCATCGTGTCCGCTCTCGAGCGCCACTTCGCCATTCCCGGTGATGAATCCCTGCGCGCACTGCATCCGCAGGCTGGAAAAAGTTACTTTATCCGTTTCGCTTCGAATATCCACCGAGCTTGCATCGGCGGTCAGTGTTCCCGCGTCCAGGGATGCGGCTTGCAGCGTTGTCGTCCACACCCCCGCGCTATTGTTACTGGCGTCGAACGCCACCCCGTGCGCCAGCAACTGCCGGTTGCCGGGAAGTTCAATCGTTACTTCTCCCGCGTGCGCGGTTAGATCGGTCACCTCCAGACGTCGCGGCGAGTCAGGTGAAGCTGTCCCGGACGCCGCGTTGGATGTGTCCGCGCCGGGCATTGTGTTGGAAGTGCCGGAATTGTCCGGTGAGGATGCCGTTCCCGCCGCCGGAGAGGGACATAAAACCAACGTCCAGGACGAAACGTCGATGTTAAGCTTGATTTGCGGAGAAAAAATATCGAGAGGATGAAAGCGCGCCATGACCTGGCTAATGGAGCCTTTTTCCCACGGCGCGCCGGGACGCTTGTTTTCCAACGTGATTCCCGCCGCGTGAATCTCTCCGTGCCACATATCGAAATCGAGTGAGGCCACTTCGACATTCGCCCCGATGGCCGCTCCAAGATCGTTCGCGATCGTATTCTTCAGGGCCGTGATCTTGAGCCAGATAAAAACACCGGCGCCGCCAGCCAACAGGACAAAAACCACCAAAATCCCCAAGATCCATCGGAGAGACGCGCTCATTCTTCAGAAGGTAAGACAATCGCCCGACATTGGCCAGCAAAGAGACGGAACAAGGGACGCAAACGCTACACCTGCTCCCGCGTTACACCGCGACCTTTTTCCCGGTGCGGGCCGCTTCATAGATGGCGGAGATGATGCGGATGTCCCGCCGTCCCAATTCGCCGGGAACGGGGGTGTCGCGCCCGCTTAAAATACAATCGGCAAAATCGTCCATTTGCGCCGCCTGTTGATTGATGGGGTCATAGTGGAGCGGACCGCGGCTGGTTACACAGACAATGCCGCGATAGGTAAAGGCATGCTGCTGCAATTCAAACCAGCCGCGGGGTCCTTCAGCACGAAAATGGTCGGCCTCGTGGTTGAAGCTGGTTACGGCCTGGCAGACGGCGCCGTCCGGGAAGTTCATTGTCCAATCAATCGTCTCCTCCACTTCGTTGAAGAGCTCCGGTTTTTGTTTGGGTTCTTCATGCGCGGTGACGGTGAGAGGAGTCGCCCCCGCGGCCATGCAGGCGCCATGGATGATGTAGATGCCGAGATCCATCAGCGGACCGCCTCCCGCCAGCTTTTTGTCGATCCGCCACACGCGGTTCTGCATGATAAAACCGCGGTCGCCGGTTATTTTGGTGAATACGCCGAAATCCTTGTCGCGCTGCAAGCGCATCAGTTCCCGGTGATAGGGATCGAAATGGAGCCGGTAGCCGATGGACAATTTCACCTTGGCGTTGCGGCAGGCTTCGATCATGGCGTCGCAATCCGCCACGGAAGTCGCCATCGGTTTTTCAGAGATAACGTGCTTGCCCGCTTTGGCGGCGCGGATAACAAACTCCGGGTGAATGGCCGGTGGAGTCACCACGTAGACGATGTCGATATCGGGGTTATGCGCGATCTGATCGAAATTATCGTAATTGTAGACGTTTTTTGCCGCCAAGCCGTAATCGTGCGCCCATTGCGCTCCCTTTTCGGGATGGCCGGTCACCACGCCGGTTAACTGGCAGAGCGTGGTCTGGCGCAAGGCGGGACCGAGCTGCCCGGTGCTGTATTTGCCGAGACCGAGCAGCGCGACTCCCAGTTTACGGCCGCCGTTTTGCTCCAGGGCCTCGGCCCGGGCGGACGGCAAACCGGCGCCACTCATCAGGGCCACCGACCCAAAGGAGAGAAAGCGCAGGAAATCGCGGCGGGATGGAACTGGACGCATGCGAAGTGATTATCTTAAAATCAACTTTAGAAGCGAAAACGTGATTTTACAAATGGTATCCGGCCCAGTTCCTCTTCTCTTAAATAAGAGTACGAGTTCATTTTTGCGGCGGGAAAAGGATGCAGACCGGGGAGCCGACATCGGCGGCTTGACAGGTCGCCGTCAATTTCCCTGTTGTCTGGTCTATCTTCAAGACCGCGATTTTGTTGTTGTTCTGCCCGGCGCTAATCAACCATTTCCCGGTCGGATCGATGGCGAAGCTGCGGGGAAACACCACCATGGCCGGCGCGCTTTGGATGAAGCTCAGTTTCCCGTCGGGCGCAATGGCGAAAACCGCGACGGTATCGCAGCCGCGATTGGAGACGTAGAGCCATCGCCCGGATGGATGAAGAAAAATTTCGGCGGTGGTGACATTATCGCCCGGAATATCCTTGGGCAAAACCGGGATGTTTTGGATCGCGGCAAGAAGACCGGTTTTGGGGTTGCGTTGAAAGACCGTGACGGTGTGCCCCATTTCGTTCGCGACATAGACAATTTTTCCGTCCGGAGAAAACACCAGGTGGCGCGCGCCGCTGCCGGGCGGGACTTTGGCGGCGGGCGGATTGGTGGCCTGAAGAGTTCCGTGGGCGGGATCGAACTTAAAAGTCCAGATGCTATCGGTGCCGAGGTCGCATGCGTAAACAAAACGATCATCGCTGTCCGTATAGATCGAATGGGCATGCGGTTTGTATTGCCGTTTCGGGTTCGGGCCCGTGCCGGTGAATTGGACAAAGGCGGTGCTTGCGCCAACCGTGCCTTCGGGCTTGATCGGAAAACAAGCGATATTGCCGCTTCCGTAATTGGCCACCAGCACGTCGCGTCCTTTTCCGTCGACCCAGAGATGGCACATGCCGTCGCCGCTGGAAGGCTGCTGGCCGAGCAGGACAAGCGTGCCGTCGGGCCGCCGGCCGTAGGCGCCCACCGCGTTTTTCCCGGCGGGTCTGATCGCCACGTAGAGAATTTTCCCGTCCGGCGCAAAGGCGAGAAAATTGGGATTGACCGCCGCGCAGGCAAGAGTGACCGGCCCGAGTTTCCCGGTGACCGGATCGATACTGCCCAGGTAGATGCCCTTGCTGGGCGTATTGTCGGTAAAAGTGCCGATGTAAAAGGGAATTTCCGCGGCGGGCAGGCCATGACCAAGCAGGGCCAGCCAAATCAACGCGCGCAAAAATTTCATTCTTTGGTCCTGGAGGGAAGCTTGTCCGGAAGGTGATTTAATCGATGTCCACTTTTGCTTTTGACTTCACGGACTGAAACCTTATGCTTGCCCCTCGCTCAACCCGATAGTCAAAGCGATAGCCGGAGTCAAGTGCTATCATCCAAGCTATTTTGGATGAGTTGGTTATAACTGGAGCCATAGCTCAATTGGTTAGAGCGCCTCCCTGTCACGGAGGAGGTTGCGGGTTCGAGCCCCGTTGGCTCCGCTCTCTTCAAGCGGAAACCAAAATCGCATTCAATCCTCCGGAGGAACAGCCTCCGGCGCTCGGCTGCGCATCACGGTGGCCACCGACATCAGAACAATGGCCGTTCCGATCAGCAGGCGAAGCGTGATGATTTCGCGGCCCAAAGACCACCCAAGAAAAATGGCCACGATCAAATTGACATAAGGCACCGTCGCCGCTTTGGCCGGCGGGCACACGCGCATCAACCAAATATAAATGGGATAGCCACCCAATGATCCGATCAGAACCAGATAGGCAAAACCGAGCCAGGCGGTCAGCCGAATCTCCATCACATGAAGCCGGGGCAGATCGCCGTGCAGTAAACCGGCGGAGAGCAATATCGTGCCACCCACGATCATCTGCCGCGCCACCGGCAATAACGCCGAACCTCCGGCATGGACATGCCGCGAGAAAATCGCACCGATGGCCCAGGAAATACTCGCCAGCACCAGCAGAAGATTAATGCCGGCATTTCCCATTTCCGCGCCATCCTTGCCCGCGGGCATCAGGATCAATCCAATTCCCAGAAACCCGAGGAGCAGGCCGACTGCCACCGTGCGGGTGGGCGCCCGGCCTCCGGGGCGTATCCAATCGACCAGGATAATCCAGAGAGGCAATCCGCCGAACACCATGGCGGCAAAGCTCGAATTGACATACTGCTGGGCCCAATTGCCCGTGCCTATTCCAAAAACGAGCAATAGCAAACCAATCAGGGCTGCATCTCTCCACTCCCGCAAAGTTCCCCGGCGAAAACCTTCCCGGTCAAAGAACGCGAGGCCCGCCAAGAGAAGAACGCCCGCCAGAAAAAAACGCGCTCCGCTCATCAGGAAAACGGGAATATCGGCAATGGCCAGCTTGACTCCCAGGTACGTGCCGCCCCAGGCGAGGTAAATGTAGGCGAAGCCCGCCTGCAGCATGCAGGATGATCGCGGAGTGGATGACGATGAGGATGGATTCATGGCGAAGGAGGCGCCCTCCGCTGAAATTCAGGACGACGACACCCACCCCGAACTTCGGAGGTGGGTCGCAAGCAGAAAGTTTAACCTGCCCGGAGCCTCCGCGGCGCAACGATGGCGCGCCACATCATGTGATCGGCGGCTCGCTTCGCGGCAACGGAGAGAAACGGATTCACTGAAAAGCCTTTAGCACCGTCGCCGGAAAGAAGGAAGCCGATTCTTTTTTCGCCGCAAATTACCCCCATTGGCCCTGCCCCTTGCGCATCACGCGATTTGCACTTTAGTAAAGGACTGGCCGGTTTCTGCCGGCGTTGTCTCCCACCTTCAACCGAAAGGAAATATCATGAGCACTTCCCATAAAAAACTCGCCGGCAAAGTAGCCCTCGTCACCGGAGCGTCCAAAGGCATCGGCGCGGCCATCGCAACGCATCTCGGCGCGGAGGACGCGGCGGTGGTGGTCAATTACGCGTCGAGCGGGGAGGGCGCCGAGCGGGTGGTGAAGAAGATATCCGCGGAGGGAGGCAAGGCGGTGGCGATCCAAGGTGACGTGAGCAAGCTGGCCGACATCGAGCGGCTCATGGGCGAGATCAAGCAGACTTTCGGCAGGCTCGATATTCTCGTGAACAACGCCGGCATCTATGAAAGAGCGCCGGTGGGCCAGATCAAGGAGGAGCTTTATCGCCGCATTTTCGATCTGAATGTGCTGGGCCTTATTTTGACGACGCAGGAGGCGCTGAAGTTGATGGGCGAGGGGGGCTCGATCATCAACATCAGCTCGGTGGTGAGCACGCTTTCGCCGCCGGAAAACGCCGTTTACAACGCCAGCAAGTCGGCCGTGGATAACCTCACGCGCACGTTCGCGAAGGAGCTTGGGCGGAAAAAGATTCGCGTCAACTCGGTCAATCCCGGCATGGTGGAAACGGAGGGACTTCACTCCAGCGGCATAATTTCGATGAAGGACCAGATCATTCCCCAGCTTCCGCTCGGGCGCATCGGACAACCGGACGATATCGCGCCGGCGGTTGTTTTCCTCGCCTCTTCCGACTCGAAGTGGATGACCGGCGAGACGTTTTACGTGACCGGCGGCATTCACTAGAGGCACCATCGTCACTTTGAGAAAGCAGCGCTCGCGATTCACCAGGAGAATCGCGAGCCGATCTTGTTTCGGAGAGCCTCGATCACTTCTGCCCCGGGTTTTGCCGCAGAGTTTCCTCCAATCTGGCCAGATTGTTTTGCGCCTGGGGATTGGCGGGATTCAGCCGCACCGCTTCCTGAAACTGAGCGAGGGCCTCTTGCATTTGGCCTTTCCGAATAAGGGCGACGCCAAGATTGCTGTGAGTTTCGACGTAGCCGGGATTGGTCTCCAGGACTTTTTGATACTCGGCGATCGCGTCGTCCAGCCGTCCCATTTGCAAAAGGACATTGCCGAGATTATTGCGGGCGTTGTCGAAATCCGGCTTGATGCGCAAGGCCTCCCGGTATTGGGCCAATGCATCCTCCATATCGTTCTTTTGAAAATAGGTATTGCCGAGATTGTTGTGAATTTCGGCGACGTCGGGATTGATTTCCAGCGCCTTCTGGTACTGCTCGATAGCCTCGTCCATCTGCCCGGCCTGGGCAAGGGTCGAGCCGAGGTTGTAACGGGCCTGGGCAAATTCGGGATTGATGGCCACTGCGGTCCGGTATTGATCAATTGCCGCGGACAATTGATGTTTTTGCACCAGGGAATCACCAAAATTATTGTGGGCCTCGGCGTAATTGGGGTCGATTGCGAGCGCCTTTTGATATTGTGCGATCGCCTCGTCCACGCGGCCCTTTTGCGCAAGAACGCCGCCGAGATTATTGCGCGCCAGAGCAAAGTCGGAATCGATCGCAATGGCCTTTTGGTATTCGGCAATCGCGCCATCGATGTCTTTCTTATCGAGAAACGCATTGCCGAGATTATTGTGGGCGATGCGGGCATTCGGATAATATTTCAGCGTGTAAGTCCAAAGAACCTCCGACCCGGTGAATTGCTCCGCGCAAACCCGGCTATCCACGATCATCGCGGCCAGAATGACTGCGATCAGACCGATACCGGCATGACGCGCCGGCGGTGGCATTCGCCGATTTGCCTGCTCCAGTCCCGCAAGGACGAGTCCGATCAGACCCAGAATCGGAATATAAAGAAAGTGGTCCATCACCCAGGTGGTGTACATAAAGCTGATCCGCACCAACCCGGAAAATGGAAGCAGCATCAGCAGAAAAAAACCGAATCCGAACAGCGCATGACGGCCCCAACTTTGCCGTTTGCGCCAAAACCAGAAGAGGAGTCCACCCAGCACGGGCCACGGCAGGAATTGCAGAAGCGTGGGTGGATTGACCGGCCATTGCGGATAGATGGGCAAAAAACCGGCCGGCCAGACGGCTTTGGCAAAATAAAACGCCAGGGTCAGACCCGTCAGCGCGAGGCGTGAAGAGACGCCGCCAAGCGGAATCATCTCGGGCGTTTGGTGATGAAGATATTTGTGCCATGACGACATGATGAGCGTGACCACGCCCAGCACAAACGAGACGGCGAAAAACGGCACGGTTGTTTCCAGGTCATCCTTTCCCACCCGCCCCCGTTTCCACCAGAGGTAAAGCAGAATCACCGCCGGGAACATCACCATCGTAGGCTTGGTGAGCATTGCGGCCAAAAACCATCCCAGCGACCACAAATAATCGTTCCATCGCTTGTGTTCCTCGTACTCGAGATAAAAAATCGCGGAGAGAAGAAAGAACGGCATCGAGAGCGTATTTTTTAGTTCTGCGATCCACGCGACCGACTCGACCAGCGCCGGGTGAACGGCAAAAATCAATCCGCCGAGCCACGCCAGCTTCAAGCCCAAACGGTGGAACAGCCGCCAGACCAGCAACGCGCTGACGATGTGCAAAACCAAATTGGTCAGATGATAACCGAAAGTGTCATTTCCCCAAAGATGCCATTGTATCCATTGGACACTGGCCTTTATCGGGTAATAGTCAATTTGCGTGCCCGGATTAAACCAGATATTCCAGAGTCCGCCGGGGCTTTGCGTAATCGGATTGCCCGTGATATCGACGTCGTCGTCCCAGAGCCAATCGCCGTGCAGCGCCGGCCAGAAAACCACCACGGACGCGACAATGATCACCGCCGCCTGCAAAAGGCGCCTCCGGGAAGTCCATAGCGCATGAGACGCTGGGGAAGGGGATGCGGCCGTTGCGGTTTCGCCATCGCTTGGCTTCATTTTACGATATGATTTGCCGCTAAATGCAGGGTGGCAAGAAGGTTCTATTTGAGCGGCGGTTGCACTGCCACCGTATCGGTATCCCAATCAACGGTGACGGTTGTGCCATCGGCAAAAGTGGTGCGTTCCTTGCGGTATTTTGGATCAAGAAATTCGTGATTCGTCATCTCCAGCAGCCCGACTCGCTTATGCAAGGCGGCCATCTGTTTGATCAGAGCGAGCGAGCTTGGTTTCATTTTGGAGATATCGGCGGAAAGTTCAGGCACTCCGCCATATAACATGCCAAGGAGCAAATTTTTCTCGTCGTCGTTTTTTCCCAATCCGAACGAAACGAGCATGGCGTCGTGGTAAACCAGTTCATAGAGGGGCACGGGAATGTTTTTGGGATTGCTGCCGGATTGGTTGACCGAATCGACATACGGGACCACCCAGTCCGAGCCGGCTTCAGTCGACGTGAAACCGAGATTATGACGGGCCCAGTTGAGAAGATCAGCCTGGCCTCGCATCGCTTCGGTGCGGGTAATCGGATGTTCGGGATTAAAATCCTCATCGGGCGGAACATAACCGATCACGTCAATATAGATTCCCTGCGGATGAATGCCATGGGCGAAAATCGATTGATAGTTCTTTTCCAAGTGTCCGAGCTGGAAAAGCGAATTGAGATAAGCCTGCTTGCCGCCGTCCCAATGGCGCATGAAAGGAATTTGCCCCTCCTTGGAATCACCGTAGCGCGAACCGGCAAAGGCCGTGGGAGGCAGTGAGTCATCCTCTTCATGAACCGCCAAATCGGGATTATAGGATGGCGCATCGACATAATAATCGCGGTATTGATCGTGCAGAATAAACGGATAGCCAAGTTCCGCGCAGGTATCGGCCAGCCGTTTCATGCCGTCCCATCCGCCGCCCGCTTCCGCCGGCGGCAACGGGTCGGGGTGCTGGCGGTCGTAACCGAGATGCGCCCAGCCCGAAACGACGGCCAGCGCATGAGGGAAACCGGCGGCCTTCAAAGCGCGCAGTTGCTTCGCGCGTTCGTCGAACGTGACGAGGGTATAGTGCGGGGTCGAAGCATAGCGGTCGCTGTCCGGATTCATGTTGTGCAGGATAGACATGCGCACCTGCGGCGTGCCGATGAGGCCGGCCAGAAGGGGCGTCCGCGCGATTTTTTCCTTCAGCGGGACAAACAGGCCCGTATCCATGACATACTGGCGGTAGCGTTTGGCCATCGTGACGTAGTTGCCATTCTCAAAGAAACACATCCGTGCCGTCCGCATATAACCGAATTTGCCCAAGGTCGCGCGCCAGCGCGGGCCGATGACCGTCGGACCTCCGGCGGGATGATCGAACTGATAGGCGGCATCGTCGGGCGTCTCCACAATCACCATCATGGCCGATTTGCCCTTTTGAAAACCCCACCAGGACATCGACCAATCTTCAATGACGTGGCTTTGCAAGACGCTGTGATCGCCCTCCTTCGCCGTGCCGTCGGGATTCACCGCGCGAATCGGGAAATAAGGCTTGGGCCAGTTGCGCGGCAAAAGATCGCCCTTGTTGTTGCTGAGGACCGTGTAGTCGATATCGCGCGCATCGAGCGCCGTGGGCCAATCGAGCTGGCGAACCGTGGCATTGCCTTCCTGGGCGGCGATGTCGAAGACGAGATCTTCGTCGTTGCCCTGGAGACAAATCGTCAGGTAGAGCGTCAAACCGGCGTTGCCGGAGGATGGTCCCGTCTTCGGAATGGACCAATCTCTTAAAACAATTTCGACGCCGGTTTTGAATCCGGTGTCGTAGGGTTTAATGGAGATTTCTTTCGCATCGGCCAGACGCAGCGGGAATTCCTTTCCGTTCACTCTCACGAGAAGATCATCCGCGCCGGAGGGGACCATTTTCCAAACCGCCGATTGCGCCTGCACGCCAATCGCCAGATTTTTATCGTCGAGGGTGATTGTTTGTTTTTTGCCGGCGATGATCCACCGGCCATGGATATGCATGACGTTTACGAGCGGCGCGCCCCATTGGTCGCGCGGCAGCGGTTGGTCCGCCCGACCGGCGAAAATGGAAAAACAAAACGTCAGGAACAACCAGAATGGCAGAGAGGTTTTCATGGCGAGAACCCTTTGGCTTTTTGCCTCCGGCGCATCTGGAACTGACGGGCAAGCATCACGCGCCGAAGTATTTAAGGATGACGCGAGTTAGTCAAGAGATGTCAGGATGACCGGGCGACAAAGGCTTCATCCAAACGGCGCAAGCGGCGGGCGATGTCACGCGCAACATTGAGGATCATGATCGCGTATTGATCGGGCATCTTTTTGAAAAGATGATGAAGAGTGCCGGAAGTGATTTCGATGACTTTGACCGCGGAGATGGCGCGGACGGTCGCGGCACGTGGGACGGGATCGACCACGCACATTTCGCCGAAAAAGGTCCCGGCGTGAAGCCGCGCCAGCAAAGCGCTATGAGGCGCGCCGAGATTTTTAATGACCTCGACGTCGCCCTCCATGATGATGAAGAGCGAATGGCCCGCGTCGCCTTCGCGCACAATGATGTCGCCGGGCGCGAAATCGCGGACCGCGTCCTTTTCTCCCAGCAGGGCCAGGGCCTCGGCGTTGAGGCCGGTCAGAAAAGGGGCGGAGGACAGGGCCTGAAGAACGGCGGGATTCATCTTTCCTTAAGATAAGATGTTTTTCGAAGAGGACAAGAAATCGGGTCGCCTGAGGCGCATTCGGCTTCCGGTAATTCGTAATTGTCCCTATGTTCCAGCTCTATGGATGGATACCTGCCGGCAATCAAGACCGCCCTGGTCTTGTTGCTGCTGGCCAGCTTCGGCATCGATTTCAACAACATGGCCCATGGCGGTGCCATCGATCTGCGCAACCGGGTCACCGGCATACGGCTGCTGGAGCACGGAATCGATCCTTATTTCTACAAATGGGACATCTTGCAACCGCCCGAGTATTGCGATCCTTACAACAATCCGGCCATGAAGGTCAGCAAGACAACGGCCACGCCCGCGTTATTGATGCTGCACCTGTTCTTGGCGCCGCTTCCCTATCGCCTGGCTGAGATCTCCTGGTTTTTGCTGCAATGGATCCTGCTATTGGCAACGGTCTGGCTTTGGCTCCGGTTCTGCGAGACGCCGCGCCAACGGTGGCTGCTGATCGCTTTCGTGACCGCATTCACCTACACGGCCTCGTGGCGTCTTCATGCCGAGCGGGGGCAATCCTATGTTCTGTTGCTGTTTCTGTTCGCGGTTTGGCTGATGGCCACGCGCAGCGCAAACTGGGGAAACCATATCGTCACCGGACTAGTGGCCGGTTTCGTGGCTACCCTGCGGCCTCCATTCGCGCTTCTGATTCCATTCCTGGCGTTGCACCGGCGCGGCCAACTTGCCGGGGCGGGAATCGGCGCGCTCTTGGGCCTGGGGTTGCCGTTGCCGATGAGCGCGTCATGCTGGTCCGATTATTATTCGGCGATGCAGACCTATTCGGATTATTACCGGGCTCATTCCGAACCGAGTCCCCCTCAACGCGAATTCCCGCCCAGGATCGAGGGCGTGCCAACGGATATCCTGGCCAATTATGTTTCGATCCCTTACGCCGATTTTTCGATGCACGCGTTCTTGCGCTGGCTCGGTGCGCTCTCCTTTCCCGCCGAGCCGGTCGAGTTGGCTCTGGTGGCGCCTTTCGGCCTGTGGCTTTGGCTTTCGCGCGGAGAGCGGGCGGAAAAGCTCCTGGCCGGCATGGCCGCTTGGCTGTTCCTGGCCGATTTCTTTTTGCCCGCCTACCGCAACAGCTATGTCGACGTGCTCATCATCAATCTTGCCGGACTCGGGCTGATTTCGAGCGCGAAGTTTCCCGTTGAACTTTGGCCGTGCCTGCCGGCCTTGCCGGTGGGTTGGGCCGTTTACTTGCTGGCTGTCCCATCAACGCCGGCGTGGATCATCAACCTGCCGGCGTTTCTTTTCACCACGGGCGCGATTTTCTTTCTTTTTTTCTCCAGTATAAGCGTGAAACCGGCCAGGGCATCCGCGGCGATTCGCGAAAGGAAATAACCACTCATGTTAAATTATGTCTGGCTCGCCTTGGTCGTGATCGCGGTGATTTTCGGAGGCATCGAAGGCAAGACCAGCGAAGTCGGCCAGGCGGCTATCGATTGGACAAAAACCGCCGTCATGCTGGCGGGAGGCCTGATCGGAATCATGACCCTTTGGCTTGGTCTGATGCGGCTGGCCAGCAAGGCGGGACTGGTCCATCGGCTCGGTTTGGCGCTGAGGCCGGTCATGCTTTGGCTTTTTCCCGAGGTGCCGGCGGATCATCCGGCCATGGGCGCGATTATCCTGAATGTCGCGGCCAACATCCTCGGCCTGAACAACGCGGCCACGCCGCTTGGCCTGCGGGCGATGAGCGAACTGGAAAAACTCAACCGGCGGCCCGGTGTGGCGACCAATGCCATGTGCATGCTACTCGCCATCAACACAAGCTCCATTACGCTGATTCCGGTCACCGTGATCGGATTATTGACGCTTTATCATGGGAAAAATCCCACGGCCATTATCGGAACGTCGCTGGCGGCAACCGCCCTTGCCCACGTGGCGGCGATTGGAACGTGCAAATTATTGGAACGAAGTCCCTGGTTCCGGTTGCCGCCGGTCACGGATGCCTCTGCGATAGCTCTCACTTCAGCGCCGGGATCCGGTCCGACGCCTGATATTCGCGAGGGGAGCGAAATCGAAGAGGAAGCGTCGCAAGCGGATGAGACGCTACCCTGGGTGCCGGGCGCGCGATGGATTCTCGCCGGCGCTGGTGGAATTTTCATCGGGCTGTGGCTGGGCATCTCATTTCCGGAATTTGCGTGGAGCCGAGCTCATCTTATCCTAGGAAGTTTAGCGCCGTGGTTTGACCACACCGGCGCGAACCTCCCGCCAACCGGCCCGCCCCGCTTTTTTCTGCTACGCATGATCAACGGGATTTCACTGCTGGCCATCCCATGGCTGATTCTGTTTTTCCCGCTTTACGCGGCACTACGGCGAATTCCCGTTTACGAAGAATTTGTCGAGGGCGGCAAAGAGGGGTTTTACGTGATCCTGCGCATTTTACCTTACCTCGTCGGAATGCTGGCGGCGGTGGGAATGTTTGAGGCCTCGGGAGCCATGGACATGGTGACCTGGCTGCTGAAACCGCTGACGAGTTTTCTCCATTTTCCTGCGGAACTGGTACCCATCGCCGTCATCCGCCCCTTCACCAGCACCGCGGCTCTCGCGCTCCTGACCGAATTGGTGAAAAATTCGGGGCCGGACAGTTTCATGGCGCTGGCCGGAGCGACGCTCTACGGATGTTCCGAGACGACGTTCTACGTCATCGCGGTCTATTTTGGCTCGGTTAACATCCGCCGGACACGGCACGCGATCCCGGCCGGGCTGGTGGCCGATTTTATTGGCCCGATTGCTTCCGTGCTGATTTGCCGGATGGTTTTTTTGGGAGGATGAGTATTCGCCCATCCGCAGACTCAATCAAACCGCGTGGCGCAGCCTGAGACTGTTGAGAATGACGGAGACGCTGCTTAACGACATGGCAGCGCTGGCCATCATCGGATTGAGCAGCAGGCCGCAGAACGGGTAAAGCAGCCCGGCGGCCACCGGAATGCCGACGGCATTGTAGGCAAAAGCAAAAACGAGATTGAGCCGGATGTTGCGCATGGTGGCGCGGCTGAGTTCAATCGCCCGAAGCAGCGCGGTGAGGTCTCCCCGTACCAGCGTTATGCCGGCGCTCTCGATGGCGACATCAGTCCCCGTGCCCATCGCGATTCCGACATCGGCGGCGGCCAGGGCTGGCGCATCGTTTATCCCATCGCCCGCCATGGCCACGCGCGCCCCGGCGCTTTTCAGCCGTGCAATGACGGCTTGTTTGCCGCCGGGCGCGATACGAGCTTCGACTTGATCGATTCCGATTTTCTCCGCCACCCGCGCCGCTGTTTCCGCGCTGTCGCCGGTCAACATGACGGTTTTGATTCCGGCTTGGCGTAAGGTGGCGATCACGCCGGGCGCAGCCGGTTTGATCGGATCGGTCACCGCCAGCAGTCCCGCGACTTTCGCATCGATGCAGACAAAAAAAGACGTTTGGCCTTCATTGCGCAGGCTGGAAGCGCGGGCTAAAAGATCTTCGGATGCCTCCGCTCCTGTAGATTCGATCCCGCCAACGGAAATCTTATGTCCTCCAGCTTGTCCGCGCACACCCTGGCCGGTGACCGATTCAAATTCCAGCACTGGGGCAAGGGCAAGGCCCCGCTCCCTGGCTCCGGTCACAATTGCCGCGGCGAGAGGATGCTCGCTGGCCGATTCGACGGAGGCCGCCAGCCGGAGAGCTTCGTTTTCGCTGAACTCCGGCGCGGCGACCACCTGCGTCAGGCGTGGCTTGCCTTCCGTCAGGGTTCCGGTTTTGTCGATGGCCAGAATATCGATTTTTTCGAGCCGTTCGAGCGCCTCGGCATCGCGGATCAAAATGCCAAGCTGCGCGCCGCGCCCAATGCCGGTCATAACCGACATCGGCGTGGCCAGTCCGAGCGCGCAGGGGCAGGCAATCATCAGCACCGCCACCGCGTTGACCAACGCAAAGGAGAAGCGCGGCTCGGGCCCGAATGATGCCCATACCATGAAGGTCAGCGCCGCGCACACGATGACCGCCGGAACAAAATAGGCTGACACCCGATCGGCCAAACGCTGGATGGGAGCGCGGCTGCGCTGGGCTGCGCTGGTCATCTGGACAATCCTGGCCAGCAATGTTTCGGCGCCGACTCTTTCCGCTTTCATGACCAGACCGCCGGCACCGTTGACCGTTCCGCCGGTGATGGAGTCGCCAGGTTTCTTGGGAACCGGCGTCGGCTCACCTGTGATCATCGATTCATCCATCGTGCTGTGTCCTTCGATCACCACCCCGTCAACCGGAACTTTTTCACCGGGCCGCACGCGCAGGTGATCTCCAACGCGGACTTCTTGCAGCGGCACATCGGTCTCGGCCCGATCGTCGCGCAGGAGCCGCGCCGTTTTTGGGGAGAGATGAAGGAGCGCCTGAATCGCGTTTCCCGTGGCGGCGCGCGCCCTGAGTTCGAGCACCTGCCCAAGCAAGACCAGCACGGTGATCACCGCCGCGGCCTCGAAATAGACATCGACTCCGCCATGGTGGCGAAACGAATCCGGAAAAAGACCGGGAAAGGCCGTTGCCACGATGCTGTAGAGATAGGAGACTCCCATCCCGAGAGAGATAAGCGTAAACATATTCAGATGGCGCGTAACGAGCGATCGGGCGCCGCGCTCGAAAAAAGGCCGTCCGGCCCAGAGCACAACCGGCGTACTCAAAATAAATTGTGTCCAGGCAAATCCGGCGCTTCCCATGGAGGCGACGAGATTGCGAATACCCGGCAGCATCGTCCCCATACTGAGTGCAAGCAGGGGCGCCGTGAAGGTCAGGCCGATCCAAAACCGGCGGCTCATCTCTTTGAGTTCCACATCTTCTTCGGGCGCATGGCTGGCGGCTATCGGTTCCAAGGCCATGCCGCATTTTGGGCATACGCCGGGAAACTCGCTTGTGATTCCATCACACATGGGACAGAAATAGGCTGTCCCCGTCGCCGGCTTCGGCGTGACCCTCTCTTCATGGTGATGATGGCAACAGGAGGACATCGGTGCAAATGACGTTCAGATGGAGAATCTACCTCAAACCGCATGAAAAAAAACACCCTCAACGTATTTTAAGGCGTATGGAGTCTCCATGATATTCCAGGATCGATCGGAAGCCGGTAAGCTTTTGGCCCGGGAATTGGCTGAATTCCGGGGGCGAAAGGATGTTCTTCTCCTCGCCTTGCCACGGGGCGGAGTCAGCGTCGGGTACGAGATCGCGAAGAGCCTTGGAGCGCCGCTGGATGTTCTGGTCGTCCGCAAGATCGGGCTGCCTTACTGTCCCGAGATGGCGATTGGGGCGCTTACCTTCGATGGCATCGAGATGCTGTCAACGGAAGCTTTAAGCGATCTTGATGTCTCCGCCAGTGATTTGCGTCGTGTCATCGAAGCAGAGCGCGAGGAGCTTGACCGGAGAGAGCGCATTTTTCGGAAAAATCGGCCGCCCTTGGATGCGCGGGGCAAAACCGTGATCCTCGTCGATGATGGCCTGGCTACCGGCCAAAGCATGCGCGCCGCCATCGCTTGCGTTTGCCGGCATCAGCCCGGTGAAATTGTGATCGCGGTTCCGGTGGGCGCGCCGGGATCGTGTCAAACGCTGGCGGAAAGCGTTAGCCGGGTCATTTGCCTGAGCAAGCCATTCTATTTCAAAGCGGTGGGCGCTTTTTATCGCGATTTTCATCAGGTCACCGATGAAGAAGCCATCGGCCTTCTTCAGAAAGCGGATGCAATACACAGCCATTCTCTGTAGGGTGCGGTTGAGGAGGCATCATGAGCGTGATTTGCGAGATTATCCGGTTAAAGGACGAAACCATCGATGAATTAATTGCGACGCCCAAGAAGGTCCTTCATTTCTATTCGCCCGATTACACACCTCAACCTAAACCAATAAACATCATTGGGCGTTGGCTGGGGAAAAAATCTGAAGCTCTTTCATTTTGTTCAGCTCGCCGCCAACCGGGCGATAAAATAGACTTGGATAAAGCTTGGGATGGGCTTGATTTTCTGTTATCCAGCGGACGGAAAGATTCTGGCCCATGTCGCCTGCTTGCCGGGGAGGGCATCGAAATTGAAGAAGAAATCGGATATGGGAACCCGCAGGCTTTTCATTAATGAACAGGTGAGAGAATTCAGTAGCGTCCTTGAAGCTATCTCGGCCGAGACTTTGCGTCAAAGATACGACACGCGGGAGATGACGGAACTGGAAATCTATCCTGAAATCATTTGGGAACGGGACCAGGAAGATGCCCTCGATTATCTGCTTGGAACTTTTGAACGGCTTCGGAAGTTTATCCGGGAAACAGTGCAACTGAATCAAGGTGTCATCGTTATTTTCACATAGCTTTGATTTCAATGGATGCCATCAGTAAGCACCGCACATTAGCCTTAGCCATAATTTGCCGGGACGCATGCGCTATCTGATCCATTGGCAACTGGGCGTGGTGCTTCTCGGCGCCGCCTTGGTGGCCTCCGGCCATGCCATGATCTATAAGCGCGATTCCCGTTCGGCGACTTTATGGACGCTGGTCATCTGGCTCCTGCCGGGGGTTGGGCCGGCGCTCTATGTTTTGCTGGGCATCAACCGGGTGCGCCGGTCGGCGGTCGCGTTGCGCGGCGATATGGTTCGCCACCGGACGGCGCCGCAGACGGCGCCGGACGCTTTCGCCAAAGATCCGTTTTTTTCGCGCCCGGAGATGGAGCACCTGCGCCTTTTGGAGCGGATGGTGGATCGCGTGGCGTCGCGTCCGTTATTGCCAGGCAACCGGATGGATGCCTTGGCCGTCCCTCCGCAGGGTTATGCCGCCATGGTGGAGGCCATCGATTCGGCCACTGTTTCGGTGGGATTGGCATCTTATATTTTCGATGGCACCGGTCCCGGGGAGCAGTTTGTCGAGGCGCTGGTCCGCGCGAAAGAGCGCGGCGTGGAGGTGCGCATCCTTATCGATGCTGTTGGCGCGAGATATTCCCGTCCGTCCGTCGATCATATTCTGCGCCGTCATGGCATTCCGGTGGCTCTCTTTAATCAGCGCCTTTTGCCATTTTGGTTGCCGGCATGGAACTTGCGCAATCACCGCAAAATTTTGGTTGTCGATGGGGTAACTGGTTTCACTGGCGGGATGAATATCAAGCGGGAATATGGGCGGCTCGGTCCGAACATATTCCATGATCTGCATTTCCGCCTGCGAGGTCCCGCCGTGGCCCATTTGAGCGAGGTTTTCGCCGATGATTGGCAATTCACGGCGGGAGAGGCGCTCCGGGGGGCGAAATGGTTTCCGGAACTGCAGCCAGCCGGGGAAACATTTGCCCGCGGCATCGAAGCGGGCCCGGATGAAAATTTTGAGCGCCTGCGCTGGGTCCTTATTGGCGCGCTCAATGCCGCCAAGCGTTCCGTGCAGGTGATTACCCCTTATTTTTTACCCGATCCCGCCATTATTTCCGCTCTTGACGCCGCCGCTTTGCGGGGTGTGGAGGTTGATATCATCCTGCCGGAACATTCCAATCTACCCTTTATCCATTGGGCAGCTTTCGGCCAGCTCCGGCAGGTACTGTATCGTAGGTGCCGCGTTTGGCTTCATCCGGGTTCATTTGATCATTCAAAGCTAATGGTAGTGGACGGCGCCTGGATGCTGATCGGTTCGGCCAATTGGGATGCGCGCAGCCTGCGCCTCAATTTCGAGTTTGGCATGGAATGTTATAGCGCCGAATTCGGACGGCAAATGGAGCAATTGGCGCAGACCCATCTTGCGGAATCGCGGCCGCTTACCCTCGAGCAGATTGACGCCCGGCCCCTGCCGGTCAAGTTGCGGGATGGATTCGCCCGTCTTTTCGCACCGTATCTTTGATTTTTTGGTTCACCGCAAGCCATTCGCTTGCAGCGTCTTCTCCGCCGGAGGAGTCTTCTGCCGTTTACTCTTCGGTCAGAAAGATAACCTTGATCCGCGTGCCTTTGGTCAGCTCACTCTCGATCATCAGTCTGCCGCCGCATTTGGCGATCAGTTTTTGCACGAGAATGAGACCGAGGCCCAGGCCTTGTTGCTCGTGTTTCTTGCGGTCAAATTGCTGAAAGGCGCCAATCTGCTCAATTTCCTCGGTAGACATTCCACGGCCAAGGTCGGTCACAGTCAGCACCCCGTCCCGGCTAAAATGGACCTTGATTTCGGTTCCATGGGAGGAAAATTTGCAGGCGTTATCAACCAGTTCTTCGGCAATGAGGGTGATATCGCTGGCTGTAGCCGTGACGGAGCTTTCCTCAAGCTCGATCACGGCGTCTTTTTCCCGGCCATGGCGGCGCAGCGCATCGCTGACGCCCGTTTGGAGGCTCTCCCGCAATCTTTGCGTCTCCAGCCACCCGGTCATGACGGCGGCGCCTTCGGAGGGACTTGATTGAAGATCAAGGATGAGCAGATAGTTCCTCAGGCTGCGATGAAGCCGCAGGGCGGACTTATGCAGATCGTTGAGCATGTCTTCGATTTCCTGGGAAGAAAATGTTTTAAACCCGCCACGCAAAATCTCAATCAGACCGATGATTCCGCCCAAAGGTGTGAAAAACTCATGGGGCAGCGTCGAATGGAGCGAAGTTTGCAGCCGGGCCAAAATGCGGTCTTCCACCCGCCAGTGTACCTGCGCCCGTTTCATCCGCGCCTCCACGCAATTGAGGAGAGCTTCCATGCTGATCGGCTTGACCAAAAAGTCGTCGGCGCCCGCTTCCATTCCCTTACGCGGGGTGACCAAGTGAGTTTGTCCCGTCATCATGACAACCTGCTTGGTGCTTAATTCAGGATCCTGCCGAATCTGCTGCAAGACGGCCTGCCCGTCGGCGCCCGGCATGGAAATATCGGTTAGAATCAAATCGGGCAGATATTTGCGTGCAAGCTGGATACCGATATCGCCGGCTTCCGCTTCGATGACGCGGTAACCATGATGTCTCAAGGCTAGACCAAAAACCGACCGAATGCTCTCTTCGTCGTCAATCAGTAAAATCGTTTTCATGGTAAAACAAGCGCGACATTACATCACACTCATACTATGTGCACTACTCTTTTGTACTATTACTCTCTTCAAGGACTTTTCTCAATGTGATAAGCATATTACCAGTCGTATAAGGTTTAAAGAGGAAATGTTTTACCCCGGCCTGCCCGGCTTTGGTGATACCGCTTTTAGAATTTAGTCCGCTTGCCGCGACGATTTTGATACCGGGATCGATCTGACGCAAAGCGGCAACAGTGGCAACGCCGTCCATAATGGGCATGATCATATCGGTAATCACCACGGCAATTGTTTCCCGGTTAAGCGCATAAATTCCGACGGCCTGGGCTCCGTGCTCTGCGGTTATGACCCGGTAGCCGAACGCTTCGAGCATCTGCCGGGTAACGGTTAAAATCGCCGCTTCGTCATCCACTAGAAGAATCCATTCTCCATTTCCCCGCGGCCATTCTTCGTCGCCTTCTCCCACGTTCGCCGCCAGAGTGTAGCCGATCTGCGCCGGCAGATAAATCTTAAACGTGCTTCCTTTCTCCGGCACGCTATAAACATCCATGAATCCGCCGTGACTTCGGACAATGCCGAGGGCGGTGGCCAGGCCGAGACCGGTGCCCTTGCCCAATTCTTTGGTAGTAAAGAACGGATCGAATATTTTTTCGATGTTTTCGGGCGGGATGCCCGATCCGGTATCGGTCACCTCGATGGAAATGTACTGTCCCTCGGTGGCAGCCGGTTGGGTCAGGACGTAGGCTGCGTCGAGGACTTGGTTTTGCGCGATGACGGTCAAGCGCCCTCCTTCCGGCATGGCATCGCGAGCATTGAGGCAGAGATTCAACAAAACCTGATGGAGTTGCGTCGGATCGCCCATGATTTGCCAAAGACCGGCGGCCACTTTCGTTTCCAGAGTGATATTTTTGGGAAAGGTATCGGTGATGATCGAGGAGAGATCATAGACCACATCCTGCATGTTCACCATCACACGCGCCCCCTCCACCCCACGCGCGAAGGAAAGCACCTGCTTGACTAGGTTTGATCCCCGCTTGGCGCTGCGCTCGATGCTGGCCACCACTTCCTCGCACGGGCCGGTGGCGGCGCCGAAGTGTTTAAGCAGATCGACCCCCATGAGGATGGGCGCCAGCAGGTTGTTCATATCGTGCGCGATTCCTCCCGCCAGGGTACCGATGCTTTCCATCCGCTGGGCCCGGAGAAAATGAGCCTCGAGGCTTTTCCGTTCCGTAACGTCGGTATTGATGCAAAGCACCGACTTTGGATTTCCCAACTCATCCCGCAGCAGCGTCCAACGGCATTCCGCCACGATGGCCGCGCCCTGTTTCGTCGCACTCTCCATTTCCCCGGTCCATTCGCCCTGATTGATCAGGATTTCCATGGCTTTGGAGAATTCCTCCGCGTTCCGGTACATCAAATCCGATGCTTTTTGGCCTAAGACTTCCGCCGCGGTCCAGCCATAAAGCCTTTCCGCTCCTTTGCTCCAAAAGAGAATCGTATTTTCCAGGTCGCGTTCCAGGATGGCATCGCGGGCTTGGTCGATCAGTGCCGCCTGTTCCGCCAGTTTTTGTTCGGCCATTTTTCGCCCGCTGATGTCCTGGATCTGCGAGACAAAGTAGAGGGGTTCTCCCTCATCGTCCCGCACCAGTGAAACATTGAGCTGTATCCAAACGGGATAGCCCTCTTTATGGACATACCGCTTCTCCAGCTCATAATGATGAATTTCACCGGCCAACATTTGACGGGCCAACTCGAGGTCTTGCTGCAAATCGTCCGGATGCGTGATCTCCTGAAAGGTATGGCCGTAGAGCTCTTCTTCCGTGTAGCCGACAATCTGGCACAGCGCCCGGTTGACTTTGAGCCAGCGCCCATCGGACAAAACGAGGGCCATCCCAATGGGCGCATACTCAAACGCGCTTAAAAAGCGTTCTTCGCTTAAACGCAGTTCCTGTTCCTTTTCCTTCTGGTCCGTGATGTCATGGGTGACGCCGGCCACTTTCGACAAGCGTCCCGGTTCCGGATGGATGAAGATCTCCGCTTCTTCACGCACATGGCGTACCCGTCCGTCAGGTAAAAGAATGCGGTGATCGAATTCAAAATTTTTGCCGCGCCGAATCAATTGCTGCACCGCCGCCATCACTTTTTCGCGGTCATCCGGATGGACGATCTGAAAAAAATGAGCGCCGTTTGCCTCGATCTTGCCCGGCTCATAGCCAAAGATGTGGAAGAGTTCGTCCGACCAGCGCCAGGTATTTGCGTTGAGATCTTCCGGGTTGGCCAGGTCGATTTCCCAGCTCCCAAATTGGGCGATCCGTTGAGCGGCGGCGAGCATCGCTTCGTTCTGGATCAGTTTTTGCTGCGCCCGGCGCAGGAGAAAAGTCGCGCCCGTTGAACTCAATACCGCGTCCACCTGATCGCCCAGTAATTCCCGCAAACGGGCGTCGGTATCGTGCAACTGTTTCACCAGTCGCGCGACCTCCTTATCCGACTTTTTCGGAAGGGATGTCGTAATCCTTTGGGCCATAGTTTAGACTTTTCCCGTCCCACCAGAGGGGTTGCTAAAAGTCAGAATATTCTTTTAGCCGCTTGAAAGGCAATATATTCGACAAAATTAATTGAACTAACCTTACTGTATCGACTTTTTTCCGGGTTAAAATTGACCGTTATGCTTTCGTCCCAGATCGTAAATGACGCGTCGGAACTGCTTGTCTACCTCTTCCGCACATGGCCGGATGTAAAAAAGAAGCAGGTTCGTCACTGGCTCAAATTCGGGGCCATTACAGTCAATGATAAAGTTGTCACTCAATTCGACCATCCTCTGCGTGCCGGCGACAAAATCGGTATCCAGCCCAAAGGGTGGGCTGTTCCCGGCGCCATTCTCCAAAGCGGGCTTCGTATCGTTCACGAAGATGCCGCCCTCCTTGTCATCGAGAAACCTGCCGGCCTGCTGACCATGGCCAGCGCCTCGGAATCTTACAAAACGGCTTACGCCATTCTTATGGACCATGTCCGGCTGGGCCAGCGTCAAAGCCGCAAACGGGTCTGGATCGTTCACCGCCTGGACCGCGAGACTTCGGGGCTTCTGGTTTTCGCCAAAAATGAACCGGCCAAGCGCATGCTCCAGGAGAAGTGGGCAACGGCGGAAAAGAAATATCTTGCCGTTGTCGAAGGAAAACCACCCGACGCGGGGGGAATCCTCGACTGTTATCTGGATGAGTCTGATCCTCTCAAGGTTCGCCGTGTTCCTCCCGGCCGCGGCGCGCGGCGCGCGCTCACCCGCTACCGTCTCTTGAAAAAAGGCCCGGCGACTTCGCTGGTTGAGCTAACTTTGGAAACCGGTCGCCGTCACCAGATACGTGTTCAGCTTGCCGATGCCGGTTGTCCAATTGCCGGTGACAAAAAATATGGCGCCCGGACCAATTCCAGCCGGCGTCTGGCTCTCCACGCAAGCGCTCTCCGCTTCGCTCATCCCATGACCGGAGAAGAGATGCGTTTCGTTTCCGCTTTGCCCGGTGAATTGGACAAACTGCTTCTCTGATAGGATTCTATTTTTGGGGAGAGGAGGGAGGCGAACTTTTCTTCTGCTCGACGCGCGACAGATTCTCCTGTGCCTCCTGGTCATTGGGATTGATCCTCAGGGCGGCCCGGTATTCGTCCGCCGCCTGTTTCAGCTCTCCCTCGCGCTCGAACACGGCGCCAAGATTGTTGTGCGCCTCGGCCAAATGGGGATTGTGCTTAAGCGCCTCCCGGTACTGCTCCATGGCTTCGCGCAATTTTCCATCTTGCAGGAATACGTTTCCCAAGGTGGTCTGCGCCACGGGATTATCGGGCAACAATTGCAACGCCGCCCGGATTTCCTCTTCCGCTTCGGGAAACATGCCCATTCCCGACAGGACCATCCCCATATTCAAATGCATTCCGGCATCGTCGGGTTTGATTTTTAAGGCTTCCACATATTGCTCCGCGGCATCTTCCATTTGGCCTGTCTGCTGCAAGGCGCCACCGAGTCCATCATGAGCTTCCGCCAGTCCGGGATCGATTTTGAGCGCCGCCCGGTATTCTTCGATGGCCTCCGGGAAGCGTCCCTGCCGCGCCAGCGCATCGCCCATATTGCTCAAGGCCTCCGCGTTGTTGGGATTAAGCCGCACGGCCATTTCGAATTGCGTCATGGCTTCCGGCATTTCTCCAGCCAGCATAAGCGCGACTCCGAGGTGATCATGCGCGACGGCATCGCCGGGATCGATTTCCAGCGCCGCCGCCAACTCGTCTATTCCTTCCTTGGTTTGGCCGATTTTCGTCAACGCCTCACCCAGACCGTGATGCGCCTCGGCGTTGCCTGGATCGAGTTTCACCGCCTGACGGTAATGCCCGATTGCTTCCGGTAAACGCCCCGCCGCACTCAGGGCACGAGCTGTGCCGAGCCAAACGGCCCCATTTTCGGGCTCCAATTTCAGCGCTTTTTCGTATTCCTGGATGGCTTCGCCGGTGCGGCCCGTTTCTACCAAGGCCATTGCCAGGTCGGCTTTCATGCCGGGGTCGGTGGGATCGAGATTCACCGATTCCTGAAATTGGTTCAGGGCGCCGGCAAGATCGCCGTGTTGCAGGAGGAGGTTGCCCAATTGATCGTGTGCCGGCGCCGATTGGGGATTGAGCCGCAGGACGTCTGTCCACATTTTTGTTTCATCCACAAACGTTTTCGCGTAAGCCCGGCTTTGCGCGGCCAGCAAGACCAGGACGGCCACCGCCATGCCGGCGGTGACGATTCTCAGGGGCGGAGACAGCCGCCGGTACAATCGATCCGCCGCCGCCACGGCCAGGCCAATAAGCCCGATGATGGGCAGGTAAAGGAACTGGTTCATCACGGGTGTTGCCCGCATCGAGGGGATGGCGATGAATCCGAGGCAGGGCAACAGATTGATCGTGAAAAAACCGAGACCGAACAGGATGTGCCGGCCCCAGCCGGCTCTTTTTTTCCAGAGCAGCCATGCGGTGGCGCCCAGAACCGGCCACGGCAGAAATTGTGCCGCGGAAGGCGGATCGAAATTCCATTGCGGGTAAACCGGCTCCAACGGCGCGGGCACGATGGCCTTGGCCAGATACAGGGAGAACGATAATCCCACGCGGGCCAGGCGCGAAAAAACGCCGCCGAGCGCGAGCGTGTTCTCCGGGTGGAAATTCCGGTAAAGTGTCCCCGCTAATTGTTCGGCCAGCCCCAACAGCAGGGAAATGGCGAGAAAAGGCGCCGCCTCCTTCAGATCATCCCGCGTGACCCGGCCATATTTCCACCAGGCGTGAAGCAAAATCACCGCTGGAAAGAAGGCCATGTTATTGTGGCAAAGCATCGCGGCCAAAAACAACGTGATCGCCAGCCCGTAATCCCAGAGCCGGCGACTTTTGCCGTAAGCGAGGTAAGAACTTGTTGCCAGCAGGAAGGGCGTCAGCGAGAGCGGGTATTTTAGCTCTGAAATCCAGGCTACCGGTTGGACCATCACCGGATGGATGGCAAAGATCAGGCCGCCCAGCCAGCCCAGCCGCAGTCCAAGTTGGCCTAGCATCCGCCAGACCAGCAGGGCGTTGACGAGATGAAAGGTCAGGCTACAGAGGCGATAGCCCCAGGTATGTAAATGCCAAAAATGCCACTGGCTCCAGAGTAATGCGTCCTCGATTGGGTAGTATCCCGGGGAATTGCCCGGCGCAAAGACGATTTTCTCAAAACCCTCCGCCGTGTGTAACAGCGGATTGTTCACGATTTCAAGCATGTCGCCGCTCATCCAGCCAGCCGATAAGGCGGGCCAATAAATCGACCCGCCGGCGATGACAATGACCAGCGCTTGCGCCAAAACCAGCCAGCGTGCTTTCGCTGATCCGGGAGAAGAAATTTTTTGGGCTTGGTTTGATGCCGGCAAGGCGTTTTCTGGCCAGGCATTCTCCGGATGGGGACGGTTCGCCATAGAGGGTGTCAGGCAGTCGAAAATAGACGATCCACAGCTCTTTTGGCGTAATGTTGACCGATTATTGTCATAATCAGGCGGTTCCGGGAAGTCCGGTGATGACTATTATGCTCTTGGGGCCAATTTTGCTTACCCAGGCTAAGATTGATAAATAAGTTAGAAACCGATTTAAGACAGCCCCGTCTTATTTCAGTAATGAATGCCATTCTGACCTGCAGTTGTCTTGCCTGGAGCCCGCCTCCGGGAGCACAAGGAAAACGATTTGCCCTCAAACCTCGCGGCAAGAAGAAGGGAGATAAGGTGACAAGCTTGCGGCGGCCATCCAAGCATTTCGCCGCGATAGCCTTGCAGTAAGCGTCGGCGTCTCTAATGCTTAACGTCTAGTCAGACCCGATGACCGCAACTCTGGTTCCGCCATATCTTAATCTTGTTAGATCAAGAAGTGTCACTTCATCCGGTCGAAACTCTTTTGCAGAATTTGCCAATCTTTTAAACCAGTGAGTTTGCTCTGATACGACTGGTTGAGTTCAGCTTCTTTCGCGTTTTTGGTCGGTTTATTAACCTTATAAAAAATCCCGAAACTGCCGGGGAACGGCTCGCCCGCAAGTTTGTAAGCGGCCAGTTCGTCGGTGACGTCGTGCGTTTTGGGAACTTCGTTGAACACGCCGCCTTTGCGCGGATTGCTCGCATCGAAAGCGCCGTCGTAGAATTCGACGCATTCGCTTAGGCACTCGATGAAGCTGAAGCCGTCATGGTCCATCGCGGCTTCCATCATTTGCAGGACGTGGTTGGGATTGGTATGCGTCGTGCGGGCGACAAAGGTGGCTCCCGCGGAGATTGCCTGTTTCATCGGGTTGATCGGATAATCCATCGCTCCCCATTGGTCGGTTTTACTCTTGAAACCGAGCGGCGAGGTGGGCGAAGTCTGCTTTTTCGTCAGACCATAAACCCAATTATCCATCACGCAGTAGGTCATTTTGATGTTTTTGCGCGCGGTATGGTTGAAATGATTTCCGCCAATGGAAAAGGCGTCGCCGTCGCCGCCAAAGACGAAGACGTGCAGGTCAGGCCGCGAAAGCGAGACGCCGCTGGCAAACGCGAGCGCGCGTCCATGAAGAAAATGCGCGCCATGGGCCTGCACGAAATAGGGGAAGCGGCTGGAACAACCGATACCCGCCACGGTGGTGATTTTTTCATGCCACATCTTGCGCTTTTCAATCAATTTGAAATAGAGCGCGAGCACGGCGAAATCGCCACAACCGGGGCACCATGTCGGGTGATCGGCGGCAATTTCCTTTTTGGTCAGCCCTTTGCGTTCTTCGGGGGCGGGCGGATTGAGGGCGGCTAGGTTGGCCGCCGGATTTTCGGTCAGAGTTTGGCTCATAAGATTTCTAAAATTAAAGATTGGTCAGGCCGGTGGCGGCCGATTTGTCCTTGGCGCGTTCGAGGATTTCCTTGACCTTCCAGGTGAGGCCGTCGGTTTTGTTGGCGCTGCGGATTTTCGGGTCGCAATAGCGGGCGCGTAAAATGGCGCCGAGCTGTCCCAAACCGTAAATCCCTTCGTCGTTCATCTCGACGACGACGACATGATTGAAACCGGCGAAGATATCTTTGAGTCCAGGCGGCAGCGGATTGAGGTGCCTAATATGGACCGAGGAGACGCTATCCCCGGCGGAACGCGCGCGGTCCACGGCTTCCTTAATCGGCCCTTCTGTGGAACCCCAGCCGGCGAGCAGAATGTTGCCTTCGGGCGGGCCATAAACTTTCGGTGGCGGCAGAGTCGCGGCGAGCGTCCGCAATTTATTGCGGCGTTTGGCCGTCATCTGCATGTGCAATTTCGGCGAGCCGCTCGGGTGGCCAAGTTCATCGTGTTCGAGGCCGGTGACAACCGGGTATTTGCCGCTGGCGACTTTGGTGCCGGGCGCGAGGTGCCTGGAGATTCCATCGGGAGCGGACAAATCGTAGGGCTTGTGCTCGGTGACGGAGGTGAAATCGGGCGAAATATCCTGGCAGATCTTTTCCAGGTCCGGTTCCGTAAACGCCTCGATGCGCGTGGCAATGCCCTGATCGGTGAGCAGGATAACCGGAACGCTGTATCGGCGCGCGATATTGACGGCTTCAATCGCCATGTAGAAGCAATCCTCGACATTGGCAGGTGCAATGACAACGCGCGGCGAATCTCCATGACCGCCGTTGATGGCGATATTTAAATCCGACTGTTCGACATTGGTCGGCATTCCGGTGGAAGGGCCGCCGCGTTGCACGTCGACAATGACGAGAGGCATTTCCGCCATGACCGCCCAGCCGATCGCCTCGGTCTTCAGGGAAACGCCAGGGCCGCTCGAGCCGGTGACCGCAACGCGCCCGCCGTAGCTTGCGCCCAGGGCCATCGAGACGGCGGCGATTTCATCCTCGGTCTGGACAAAAGTCCCGCCATATTTCGGCAGCTCGCGCCGAAGTAATTCCATGATGTCCGACCAGGGTGTGATCGGATAACCGGCGCCGAAACGGACTCCGGCGGCGATCAGGCCGTAACCAAGGGCTTCATTGCCGTTCATCACGACCTGATGGCCCCCTTTCTTCTGGCTATCCACGAATTTGAACGTTTCGAGAAGATTACCGGGAGAATGAGAGTAGCCTCCATGAAACGCCGCCAGCGCATTGTTTAGAATGCTTGGGTCTTTGCCGGTAAAGCGTTCTCCGAGGAGTTTCTCCAGTTTGAGCACATTGAGATCAAACATCTTGGCAATGAGGCCGAGCGCATAGATGTTTTTACCCTTGTCCTTGGCCGTGCCGCCGATGGTTTCAATGGTCAGCGAGGAAATGGGAATGCCGACGTGATGATACTCTCCCTGCCATTCCGGTTTCGGCTGCACATGATCGGCATCGTACATCACAATGCCGCCTTTTTTTAGCGAATGGATATGGCCTTCGTAGCTGTGCTGGTAAAACGCCAGCAGTACGTCGGCTTCGTCTCCCGAGCTCAAGACCTCGCCGCTGCCGATGCGTACCTGGAAGATAGACGCTCCGCCGGAGATGGTAGACGGGATGGTCATGAAGGTCATGACTTCCTGTTCACTGCGCCCGGCTAAGCGAGCCAGGAAACCGCCGATGGCCTGGATGCCATCTTGTGAATTGCCCGCGATACGGATGACAATCTCGTTAATGGAAGAAATTTTGGGTGTGCCATTTAACGATGGCGCACCCGCTGCTGCATTGCTCATAGAAATTTTCGGATTCTGGAAACAGCTTCGGTAAAGGAGGCCAAAGCATTAAAGACATTTATAGCAGCTTAAGGATTCGTAACGAAAGTGTCAAATTCTAATAAGCTATCTCTGGTTGAAGATGATACGTGGTGTTCGCCATTGCGTTTTTGTA
>DATJMI010000137.1:0-17978 GCA_035508775.1 Methylacidiphilales bacterium | reverse complement strand
TTTTATTCAGGACAACCGGCGAAAAGCGTCGCTTTTGATGTGGGGTGTGTAGCCGTGCCCATCCTTATTGCCCTAACGTATGCTGTGTCGCGCTCGGTGATTGGCAAATTAAGGGATTCGTTTCTGCCCAAAGCTCTACGTCTGGCGGTAGGTGTCTCCTGGCTTCTTTTTCTCTGGTGTCTTTGGCCGATTGTTGATTGTCCCCATCCCCCTCCTTTGGAGGGCATGCCTCCTTCCTGGTTGGTTTTTAAATGGTTTTTTGTCCGGCATGAGTTCCTGACTTGGTTTCGGTTTCTCTACACCGGGTTGGGTTGCTGGTTTATGTATTTTTTACTGAAGCACGATTATGCGCGGGGAAATCGGAGACTTGCCACGGCGGCGTTGTTTTTTGTTTGGGTACTGCTTATTCCATCCCTTGCGTGCATCCGGTCCCAGATTAACGACGACTGGCGCTTTACGGGGCACCTCAATGTCATTACCCACGCCTTGGCGCAGGTGATCAATGGACATCACTTTTTGGTCCAATTTCCGCATCAGTACGGCGGTTACATCGAATTTCTTGGGCCGGTCTTGGCGCTGTTTCCACGCCAGATAGAAACGTTGTTGCTGCCGTTTCCTATCCTTCATGCCGTTTCCGTTCTCGCGCTTTTGTTGACGGTGCGTCTCGTGATCCGGAGCGCCTCATTGTTTTTCGTTACTGGTTTGGGCCTTCTGGCGCTCGCTTTTGTTCTTCCCACCACCGATTATGCTTACGCCTACGATCCGATTCGCACTTTGTTTCCCGCCTTGGGCCTTTATGCCGCCGTTCACTTTTTCCGGCAGCCGGGCCGGTTCAGGTACGGTTTGGTCTCCTGTCTGGCGGCGCTGGCGCCGCTCTGGAACCTCGATACGGGATTTGTGTTGTGGTTGAGTTGGTCGGTGACTTTAGTGATCATGCGGCTTGGCGAGCGAAGGCCTCTCCAGGCGTTCATAGATCTGGCCATTCAGACGGGTCTGCTCATCACGAGCGTAACGATTTTTTTGCTTTATCTAAGAATCGTATCGGGGCTGTGGCCGGATCCAACGATGCTGGCCTCTTTTCAGAGGTTGTTTATGGAGACAGGCTTCATGTGTCTCAGAATGCTCGTGCCTGATATCTGGCTAATCATTCTCACCGCGTATGTCATTGGCCTGGTCACGGTCTTTCATTTCTATTTTAAGAAAGCATTTTCATGGAAAACGAATTTTGTTTTGCTGCTCTCTTTGATGGGAATCGGGCTCTTCTCTTATTTCACGGGGAGATCCGCCGAAAGCAACCTGGCTGCGGTTAGTTATCCCGCGGTTTTATTGACTGGGATTCTCCTGGATGAAACTCGATTGCTGGTTTCATTTCATAAACTACCGCGCATAACGTGGGCGTTGCTGCTCCCCGCCGGCATCGTCATCGCCTGGTGGGGTTTGATTTTCTCTCTCGCTCTTCCCGATTTGTTGGCCGGTAGCGGAAGCTTCCTTGAAAATTGGCGCAATGATCCGGACACGCCTTTTAAAGCCAATGCGGCTTTCGTGCAAAAATGGACCGTACCGGGTGAGAAAGTCTTTATGCTCTCCGATCAAAGCGGTTTTTACTATTATCTTACCGATACGGTTTGCCCCATCAATATTCCGGGAACCGGGGAATTGATTTGGTCCAAAGATAGTGATCTGCTGATAGCCAACCTTAGCTCAGCTCAGTTTCCCAAATTGTTTGTGGAAAAAAGTTTTTATGATATCGGTGCAGCCAAACCGGAAGTTTTCCGGGGGATCCAGGAGGCCATCGCGCAACATTACCGCGCCGTCGCCACGAGCCCCACCGGCCAAGTTACGCTTTATATCCCGCGTTAGCCTTCGCGGGCAACGCCTGAGAGCCCGCGGGGTAGGCATTGAAGAGAATGGGGCGTCGAATCGATCACGTTAAGAAACCGGATTTTTGGTTAGCCGCGGCTCGAGAACGGACCATTCCTTCCGGTGGAAGCGCTCCAGCAAAGCTTGCGTAACGATCCAGAAAAACAGAAGCCATTTGCAGGGAAAACTGAAATCGACCGGCGCATTTACTCCCAGGCGGAAATAGACCATCCCCCCAAGCAGAAATAATTTAAAGGCGGCGGAGAACGGCCTGTTCACGGCAAAAAACGAACCTTCCACAATCAGGAGGACCACGATCCAATATTCGCTTCCCAACAAGTAGGGAGAAACAAGCAGAAATGCCCAGATGGCACCTTGGAAATGTTCCGATGCCGTGATACGTCCAAACCACCGTGCCAGAACAAGTCCCAAATTCACGGTGATAAAAAGCGCCCGGTCGAGGAGGAAGAGATGATGAGAGAGCGAAGGATCATACTTTGACAGAAAATGAACGATGGCGGAATCGTCCCCACGGCGGATGAAGGCGGGGAAACGGACTGGTTCATATTGGCTGAGCAAAGCGAAATAATCTTCAAGTCCCTGCCACCATCCGCCGTAATACCCGGCGGTTGCCGTCCAAGTAAAAAGAAGCAGAAGGACGGCGATGCTCAAAGCTCGCCAGCTTTGCGCGCCCAGAAGAAGAAAGAGGGGGATCATCGCCACGTTCGGTTTCAGGCAAAGAACCCAAAAAAGGAACGCGATCAGAATGTCTCTAGTTAGGGCGTTCGGCGCCTTTTTTTGCAACAGAGCCCAAAGCGCGGCCAGGGCCGGTGTCGTGATGAGCGTGCTTTGTCCGGTCGCGAACGCGGCTGTCAGGCATACTCCGATGACGGCCAAAGCCATGGCATAGAGTTGCACCGGACTTTCTACTTTCGGGAGCAGATAAAAATAGAGGAGAAAAAGAGTGCCGGTAGCGCCGAGGATTGTATAAATGAGGTAGATGTTTTGACCGGGAAGTCCAAGAAGAGGAAAGAGCAGGACAAAGGTCACGGGTGAATAAGCATGGCTCAACCCGAAGTTCAGATTCGGCGCCATATGGCGCATCAGTTTCTCTTGATTTTCCAGCACATACGGACGGGAGACAATCCCTTCCCTTATTCCTTTGAGAAAGAGGACGTTGTACGAAAAGTCCTGCGTGTAGGGGGCGCCATTCGAATCCAAAAAAACACCAAAGGGAAAGTTCCGCGGACTTTTGGCCTGGATCATTTCCAGATGAATGTTGGCCCAGGCGGCCACGAGCAAAATCCAAACAAAAAATAGAATAAAAAAAACTTTGGCTAAGTTTTTTAACCGGGCGGTTCGCTCCGGCGCAGCCATTGATCGCACGCACATGGGGAGTCAAGTACGGAGTTATTTTGGAACGCACCCTAACAGGCTTGGATTCAGAAAACAGTCATTTCAGTAGACAGTAGAGGCTATCCGGAAATTCCCCGTGGCAGTGCGAGAGGATTTTGGGGCTGGAGCAATGAGCCGAACGAGGAGATGCCGCGCACGGCAGTTGTTTTGAGGCGAAACTTTTCCGCCGTCCGCAGGACCTTGTCGCTCGCGCCTCGATACAGCCCAAATTCGACTCGTCACGCTGCTCATGCGGAATTTCCGGATAGCCTCTAAGAGCACCTGGCCGGAACCATGGGAGGAATGGAATTTTGCGACGCTCAAGGAAGACAGGAAGATGGCCTCATCCCTTTTCAGGCTCAAGATTTGGATTGAACGATAGCCGAAGAATCTCCCAAAATAATGGCGAGGCTGTAACTTTGCCTGCGTAGGCCGCGTCTAAGGCAACATGAAAATGCTTTCTCCCTTTTTTTGGTGTATCTGCGCACTATGGATGGTCTTGCCGGTTGCTATGCTGGCCGATGACGATACTGCGCCAAGCCAGACTACGCCGGCGGAGGGTTCCAATTCCGGAACCGATGCTGGCCAGCGGCGAGTCAATCTTAGAGAGATTCTTGCCCAATTGAACCTTACGGACGAACAGAAGCAGCAGATCAAGCAGATTTTTCAAACCGCTCCCGCCGGGCCGCAGCGTCGCCAACAGCTTATCGCCGTTTTGACGCCCCCGCAAAAAGAGAAATTGCGGCAGCTTCTCCAGCAGGGCCGTAATGGCGGCGGTCCCGCCCCGGCTGGTAGCAATGGTGAGGGGAGCGATCAAACGGACGATCTATCGGGTCTTTCGCCGGGCGCAAATTGAAGCAAAGAGACATTCTGAAAAATTTCGGATCAATTTGTTTTGACCGATTCCGCGGAAAGATTATTTTACTTGGATGAGTTTAAAGTTGGAGCGCGAATTAAACCAGAATAGCCGTAACCAGTTCAACCGGGCGAAAGATGCCGCCAATTCGAAGAACTACGATTACTCCATTAGCTTGCTGCAATCGGTGCTGAAGGACGAGCCACTTTTCCTGGATGGCCGCAGGTACCTGCGCGCAGTCGAGATCCGAAAATACCGGGAGCTAAGCTCCTTCAACCGGCAAATGCTGAGCGTCAAGGTGGCGCCGGCGGCGGTAAAGCTTTCGGCGGCGGGCAAGAAAGAACCGGCGGAACAATTGACTCTTGCCGAAGAGGTGTTGGCACTGGACCCCTTTAACGCGAAGGCCAACGCCCTAGTGGGGGACGCCGGAACGGCCCTAGGCCATCCGGAATTCAAAGCTTTCGCTTACGAAACGTTGGCCGAAGGGAAACCGCGTGACAAAGCGACCCTTAACGCGCTGGCCAATGCCTACAAAGAATTAAAAGATTGGGTCAAAGCCGAGAAAACTTACGAGCGCATTTTGGAAATCGACCCATCCGATGGCGATGCGCTGAGCGAGATGAAGAACGTGAGTGCGGCCCAGACCTCGACAAAATGGGATAAAGCCAAGGATTATCGCGACATGCTCAAGAGCTCGTCTGAAGCCGAGCTTCTCGAACAGCAGGCCAAGGTAGTCAAGTCGACCGAAGCGATTGACGAGCAGATACGAATCAATACTGAAAAATATCAGGCTGAGCCATCCAATCCGAATTATGCCAAGGCCATCGCGCAGTATTATCTTCAGAAAAATGACTACGCCAATTCGATCGTCTGGTATCAAACCGCCTTCGATGTGGGAGGCAAAGTCGACTCGTCGTTGGAAAAAACCATCGGTGACCTCAAGCTGAAAAAGGTCGATAAGGAATTGGAGGCGCTCAACGAGGCTCTGTCTCAGCAGACCGATCCCGAGCAGCAGGCGGCCTACGCCAACGCCATTGAGGAGAAAAAGAAGGAGCTCGATGACGTGCGCCTCTTCCAGGCCGAGGCGCGGGTGCGAGCCTACCCGAACGATGGGCTGTTCCATTTCGAGCTGGGCGAAGCGCTCTACAAGGTGGGCCAGTACAAACGGGCCCTCCCTGAGCTGCAGATCGGCATGAAGCAGCCCAACGTTCGCTACCAGGCCATGAACCTGATGGGCCTCTGTTTTCTCAGCCAAGGTATGAGTGACTTGGCGGTCAGGCGCTTCGAAGACGCCAGCGGCGAGTTGCCGGTGATGGACGAAATGAAGAAAGAGATCGTTTACAACCTCGGCATCGCTTACGAAGCCGTTAAACAGAAGGATAAGGCGCTGGAAGAGTGCTGGAAAAAGATCTACGAAGTCGACATGGGCTATCGCGACGTGGCCGAACGGGTCGAGTCGTCATACCAGCAGGGATAGAACAGAGAAATTCGCGCTACGGCGGCAGTCTTTCAGGCGTGGCGAGGAAAGTTTTTTCCGCAAGCTCTCAGATAGCGCTTTGATTCGGTCCAACTCTGGGCTTTAGAGGAACATCTTGATAAAGGCCTTGGCGCGCAAACTGTCGAGCCATTCCTGCTGGCGAAGCTGGCTCTCCTCGTTAATGACGGTTTGTTCGATTTGCGCATGCACATCTTCCAGGGAAGTAACCGTCGATTTTTTGCGGTCCTCAACCTGGAGGATGTAATAGTAGCCGTCGGAGGTCGATATAACGTCGGTATGCTCGCCGGGTTGCAGCTTGGAGATGGCGGGCCATAACTCGGGGTTAATTGCCGTCTTGCCACTCTGGGTCACCCAACCGAGTTCGCCTCCGTCATCCTTGTTGCTCCCTTCGGAGTAGGCCTTGGCGAGATCGGCGAAGTCGGATCCGGTGTCGAGTTTGTAGAGAATCTCCTTGGCTAATTCCTCCTGCGGATCATAGGTGATTTGCTTGCCATTGGAGCCGGTTTTTTGGGAGGGAAACAGCGATTTGCGCAGGACAATGGAGCTGACTTTGACCTGTTCATCCTGCTGGAAGAGCCGCAAATTCTGCGCGTAATACTGTTCAATCTGGTAGGGTGAAACCAGTACGGTTTGAACCACATACTTGTTGCGCATGTAGCCAACAATGGCGTTGTCCTCGATCTCCTCGCGGTACTTTTGCATCGTTGTGCCGCGGTCATAGAGGGTTTTGATGAAGGCGACCCGGTCACCCCCATACTGGGTGCGGATGATGTCATTAATCCGTTCATTGGTATAAGTGTCAGGGATGAGACCACCTTGTTTTTTGAAGTCCTGAATAATTAGCTGGCGTTCGATCAATGCCTTCAGCACGTTGAGCTTGGCTTCTTTAAGACGTTCAAATAGCTCTTCGCCTTGCAGGTTTTCCCGCAGCATCTTTTCCGTTTCTGCCACTTCCTGGTTGATCTCGAGAAACGTGATCACCTTATCGTTCACGACCGCCGCAATTCCATCGGCCAGAATTTGCCCATGGGTCGGCGGGGGGGCAAGAAAGGATAGTGCCGCCCACACGCTCAAATGAGCTATGACAAGTAAATGAAAGTGACTCGGGCGCCAGGAGAGGACAGTGGTTAAAAGTCCTAAACGGGCCTCTTCAAGGAAACAACCCATGAAATTATTTCCTTTAGTTTAAAAACCGGCTCGTGAACGGTCAAGCGGGGAAACTTCCCGCTTACCATGATGTAATCCTGGCCCTGGCGCAGCATTAGCTTGTCTTCCTGGGTCTCGACCAAGTTGATCCGCGCCTCCGAGGCGGCGATTTTCAATTCGGTGGCCAAAAGTAACCGCTCGGCGGCGGGAGGCCACGGGCCATACCGGTCGCGCCATTCGAGCCGCAGTTTTTCGAGATCTTCCGGTGTGTTGGCTTCCGCGATGCGCCGGTAGCCCTCCAGACGCCAGCGGCTCTCCGGAAGGTAAGTTCGAGGCAGGAAAGCGCCGAATTTTCCCCCTTTTTCATCGACCTCGTTTTCTTGCCAAGCGAGAAAGTCGAGCTGCAGCTTGGTTTCAACGAGCCGCCCCGGTTTTTGTCCCTTCAACCGCGCTACCGCGGCCTTGAGCAACTGGCAGTAGAGGTCGAATCCGACTGCCGTGATATGGCCGCTTTGCGCCGTGCCGAGCAGATTGCCGGCGCCGCGAATCTCCAGGTCGCGCATCGCGATTTTGAAGCCCGCGCCGAGTTGTGAGTATTGGCGGATGGCCGAGACTCGCTTGCGCGCGTCGCCCACCGTCATCAGATGGCGCGGCAAAAAGAGATAGGCGTAGGCCTTGTGCTGCGCGCGCCCGACGCGCCCCCGCAATTGGTAGAGATCGGCCAGGCCAAAACGGTCGGCGCGATCGATGATGATGGTGTTGGCGTTGGGAATGTCGAGGCCGCTTTCGATGATGGTGGTGGAGAGCAGCACATCGGTCTCGCCCGCGACGAACCGGCCCATTACGTCCTCGAGGGCTTCGGCGTCCATCCGGCCATGGCCGATATCGATGCGCGCCTTGGGCACGAGCAGTTTCAGGCGCCGGGCGACTTCCTGAATGGAATTGATCCGGTTGTGGAGGAAATAGACTTGTCCGTTGCGCGCCATTTCGCGCTCGACGGCCTCACGAATGACCCTTTCGTCGTAGGGCGCGACGATGGTTTCGACCGGATGCCGGTTGGGTGGCGCGGTTTCGATGGTGCTCATGTCGCGCGCGCCGGTCAGGGAAAGGTAGAGGGTGCGGGGAATGGGCGTGGCGGAAAGGGTGAGCACATCGACCAGCCGGAAGAGGTGTTTGAATTTTTCCTTTTGTTTGACGCCGAAACGCTGTTCTTCATCCACAATGACCAGGCCGAGATCCTTGAATTTCACGTCTTTGGACAAAAGCCGGTGGGTGCCAATGACCACATCGACCGAACCGCCGGCCAGCCCGGCCAGCGTTTTGCGCTGCTCGCGAAGCGGGCGCAACCGGCTCAGGCAATCGACCCGGACCGGATAGGAGGCATAGCGTTCGCGCAAAGTTTTCCAGTGTTGCTCGGCCAGGATAGTCGTTGGCACCAGAAACGCCGCCTGTTTTCCCTCTTGCACCGCCTTGAAGATCGCGCGGATCGCCACCTCCGTTTTGCCGAAGCCGACATCGCCGCAGATGAGCCGGTCCATTGGGCGTTTGCTCTCCATATCCCGTTTGGTTTCGAGAATGGAACGGGCCTGGTCTTCGGTCTCTTCGTAGACGAAGGCCTCTTCGAATTCGCGCTGCCAGGGGGTATCGGGCGGATAGGCATGGCCGGGCAACGAATCGCGCTCGGCCTGGACGCCGAGCAACTGGGCCGCGTAATCCATGATCGCCTTTTGGGCCGAGAGCCGGGCCCGTTCCCAGCGCGAACCTCCCAAGGTATCGAGCGGAGGGTGACGCCGCCCGACTCCGACATATTTCGCCACGAGGTAGGCTTGCTCCACCGGGACGTAGAGCCGGCTCTGTTCGGCGAATTCGAGCACCAGGACTTCCGGGCCGGTGGTGGCGCCGGGTTGCGCGGGCAGCACGGTCACACCCTTGTAGAGCGCGATACCGTGATGAAGATGGACGGCATAATCGCCCTCCTGGATTTCGCTGAAATCGAGCGCCTGATGCTGGCTGCGCAGACTGACCAGCCGCTCCTGCCGCCGCAGCGCGCGCAAGGTTTGGTAGCGGCCAAAAATTTCGGCGTCGCTTAGGACAACCAGTTTGCCATCCGGCCAGACAAAGCCACGCAGCAACGGACGGATGATGAAGGCCAGCGATTCAACCGGGATTTTCGCTTCTCGCAGGATTTCCTCGAGGCGCCGGTGCTCGCCCTCATTGTTGCAAAAGATGGCCACTTCCCAGCCCTCGCCGATCCAGTCAAGGAGATGGTCGAGAAAAAGGTCGCGCCGTTTTTCCTGCAAAATGGCATCGCCGCGCGGGGCGTGCAAAAAGTCGTGAGGAAGGAAAGTCAGTTCCTCGCCTGGCATGGGGATGGGGATATCCGCGCCGTCCTCGCCGGAGGTTTCTTCCGGGCCGAGGCGCACGGTAACGAGGTCCTTGGACAGATAATCGCGCAGGACCGCCATTCCATCCACGGTCTCGCCGCCCAGACCCGGCCCGGCGAGACTTAATTCGGCCGATTTGAGATTTTGCACCGAACGCTGGATGCCAGCGTCAAATTTGCGCACGGAAATCAGTTCTTCGTCTTCCCATTCGGTCCGCAGCGGGAGGACGGCGTCCCAGGGGAAAATATCGACGACCGCGCCGCGCACGCTGAACTGGCCCCGTTCCTGCACCTGGGCCTCGCGGACGTAGCCGGCTTCCCGCAGTTGATCGAGCAGTTTGTCGCGGTCATAGCGCGTGTTTTTCAACAGCCGCAGCCGTCGTTTCCGCAGGACGTCCGGTGGCGGCAAGGGTTGTTCCGCCGCGCGCGCCGTGGCCAGCACGATGCCCGCGAAGTTCGCGGCGAGCCGGTTGAGGGCGGCAAGGACCTCCGCCGATGTCTCCGGATCGGGCAGCGTCTCCGCCGTGGGCGACTCGATTTGCGGAAGGAAAAGATGAGGCGCGTTCCACGCTTCGAGATCGTTGGCCAGTTCTTCCTGCGCCTTGATTCCCGGTGTGAGTGCGAGGAAGGTCCGTTCCGGGGCGTGATGGGCCAGCCCGGCCAGGACAAACGCCTGGGCGGGAGTGGGCAAATGGGCCAGCGAGACGGGCGCCGAACCGCCGCTCAAGGCTTTCAGTTCGGGCCGGTTCATCCAGCGCTGGACCGATTTCTCGGGGCTTGATGACATACCAACGGAGCCTATCAATGTGCCCGTCTTGCGCGGTGAAGCAAGGTCCTGTGAATGCGCGCGCGGCGGTCTTGTGGACGGCGGAAGAGCTTCGCCTCAAAGATCTGGGCGCCGAATTATTCTGTCGATCCGGGGATTGTCTATGCGCTGGAAATCAAAAGGGCCTGACGGAACGCGCGAAAAAATTTCGCGCCACCGCCGAGAAGGTCTCGCCGTATAGCCTTGAAGGTAGTTTAAGCGCGTGGATGAAAATCCGAATCTTTATCTTATGGATTAAGGATGCGTGTTTTTTTCGTCCCTGCGGGACTCTTATCCAAGAGGACGTGGTTTCCCCAGCGCTCAAACGCTGGGTTAGTAGCAAAAACTCCATCGCGATTCTTGAACTTTAGAGGTCGATGGGCCAAAATCCGAATCGTCGTGGAAACAACAGCATCCCTAACTGAAAGAAAGGCGCTTATTGATTTAAGGCCTCGATTCGGTCTGATTTGTGAATCGGTGTGGATTACTTTTTTGTGCTGAGCCACTGTCTACTTTCAATGGTCTGAGCTCATTGCTTTTGTGGGTATCCCTGCCATATTCATCCGCAAACAAGAGGTTCGGTCTCCCGACGCACCCAAGGTGGATGCCATACAAGTCCTGTACGCTATTGCGATTTTGAGCGGCGCAGGATTGTTTGTAATATTTATGGAGCAATTGCAGTTCCTGCCATCAGCCGTGAAAGTCCTGTGCAGTTGGTATTTCGTAGGACTTTATTGGCTTTCGATTGAAAGTCTTATTTTTGCGCATTATCTCAAAGAGATGAAGAGACGCCCGGAAAAATAGGCGTGGGCCGCGCCTGTTTTTCGGATAGTCTCTGGTTTTGAGACAGATTCGAATTTGTGCCATGCATGACGTTGCCCTTTCGCGCACTATTTGGACGGAGCGATTGAGGGGAGCGGGAAATGATCTCCTGGCTCTGCTCCGGCTTGAGTTTCTTCCCGCCACGGTGCGGGAGGCGGTGCCGTTTGCCCTGCGTACCTGGTTTGCCTGCATGCTGGCGCTCTATCTGGCGTTCTTTTTGCAGTTGGATCAGCCCTACTGGGCCGGGATGGCGGTTTGGATGGGAACTCAGCCAACGCCGGGAATGGCGATTTCGAAGGGGTATTACCGGATTGTGGGAACCCTGATCGGTTCCGTTGCCGGGGTAGTCTTGATCGCCTTTTTCGCCCAAACGCCCGAGCTGTTTATTTTGGCCCTGGCGCTTTGGGTTGGCGCCTGCACGGTGGCCTCCAATCTCTTGCGCAATTTCCGCGCTTACGCGACGGTGCTGGCCGGTTACACGGCGGCGGTGATCGCCCTCGGTGCCTATAACATCCCCAATCAGACTTTCGATATCGCCATGGCCCGTGGCTCGGCGACGATTATCGGCATTGCCTGTTCGGCGATGGTCACCGAGCTTTTTGCGCCGCGCCGGGCGCGGGAAAAGACGCTGGAACGGCTGCGCCAGGTGATTCGCACGTCGATGCGCCGGGCCGCTTTTCCCCTGACCGGCACGATGCAGGAACGGCTCGCCCTGGGCCGGCCTGCGGTCACGGAAATGATCGCGCTGGATGCCGAAATTGAATTTGCCGCGGCGGAATCGGCCGAGTTCAGGATTCACGCCGATCTGGCCCGCAGTCTTCTGGCCCATCTTTTCGGCGTGGTTTCGGCCAAACGCTCGTTGGAGGATCCTTTGCTGCGTCGCACCGCCGCGCCGGATGAGGAGACGGTTCATTTCTACGAGGAGACGATGAAATTGCTCGAAGGCGCGCCGCAAAAGATCGACGCGGACCAGTGGAAAGATTTAGAGGACGCGATCAACGCCCTGCGCTTTCGGATCCGGCAATACCAGCCGGATACCGGGACCGGCGATATTCCGCGCGCGGTTTCCTCGCGTATTGTGCTGGACCGTTTGGATGATTTGCTGCGGCACGAAGGGAGAGCGGTGCGCGACTGGCAGATCATGCAAGGGGGGTGGCGGTACGAGCCGACGATGCGGCTCAATTTTCATCGCGATCAACGAGCAGCCTGGATTCATGGCGCGCGCGCGGCGTTGGGAGTGATCGTGGCGGGCGCGTTTTGGATCGCCAGCGCCTGGTCCTCGGGTTCCTTGATGCTGACGCAGGCGGCGGTGGTGTGCAGCCTTTTTTCGACCGCGCCTCGTCCCGAACAGGCGGGGTTCGCTTTTTTTAAGGGTTGCCTGGCGGCGGCTGTGGCTGGATTTATCTGTAATTTTTTTATTTTGCAGAAGGTGGATGGATTTGTGCTTTTCGCGCTGGTCTTTGGTTTATTTCTCATTCCGGGCGCCGTGCTTTTTTTCCGTCCGCAAACATCCGCAACTGGGTTGGCCTATTGTGTGCTTTTTATCGTGATTACGCGGCCGCTTAATCCCCCGGATTACGACGTAGTCTCCTTCCTGAATAATGCGACGGCCATTATCTTCAGCGTCGCGTTTGGCGTCATGACGTACAAACTTTTTATGCCGCCGAACCCCCGCGCGGCGCGGGGTTATGCGGTTTACCGGACCCGGCTTGGGCTGCAAAATTTGGCGCGGCTGAAGCCGGTGCCGCCGCCCTGGGCCTGGCAAACACGCATGACGGACCGGGTGAATCGTCTTTACGACCCAACCAATCCCTCCGGAACGTCAACGGACGAATGGTATGAAGGGGGACTCGCCGCGCTTAATCTGGGCAATGAAGTATTGCGGTTGCGGATGTTATTGGACGACCGGAAACCTGCGCCGCAAACCAAGGCGGCCTTGTTTCCGGTTCTGAAGTCTTTTGGAGAGATCGTGACCAATCCGAATGCGGCTCAGCGCGCCATTGAGGCCGGGCGGGAAGCTCTTGCGGCGGCTGGGCCGGCGGAACCGGCGGAGGCGGGGCAGGCATGGCTCCGGGCGCTGGGCATTCTTCAGGAGATGGAAGCGTTCTTTCTGCAGCACCCGGGGTTCTTGACTCCGCGCTGATAAATGGGAAACGAAATGGGAAACGGAGAGAACCTATGATCAAAGAGGTGAATATATTCGGGATTTATGTGGCCCCTTTCGCGGCCTATTTCGTCGCGGCTATTATCGTCTTCGTGCCGATGCGAATGTGGTTTGACCGGATTGAAATTCAGAAATGGGTCTGGCACCGGTCTCTTTTCGATACGGCGGCTTTTGTCATTATCTTGTCGGTGATCGGACTCTTGTTCTAGAACCTAATAGCTTCTCGTAGGTTCTCCATCCAACCGCACTATGAACATCGACCGCCCTTCGCTGCAACGGATGGGCCGGACCGCCGTGGTGGTCACCCTGGCGGTCATTTTGGGCTGGGCTCTTTGGTGGCACTACATGAGATCGCCTTGGACGCGGGATGGCCGCGTCCGGGCGGAACTGGTGGACATTGCCGCTGAGATTTCGGGGAAAGTAGTCGACTTGAAGGTAATTGACAACCAGTTCGTCAACAAGGGGGATGTGCTTTTCGTCGTTGATCCCGATGATTACCGTCTCGCGCTTGAACAAGCAAAGGCCAATGTCGAAAGCACCGCGCTGAATTTAAAAATCCAAACGGAAGACGCCGCGCGGCGCCAGAAACTCGGCGCGGAGGCCGTTTCAACCGAGGAGATTCACACGTCGGAAAACGCCGTGGCGGTGGCCAAAGCCGCCTATCAGCAGGCCGTGGCCGCGCGCGACGTGGCGAAGATCAATTTCGAGCGCACCAATGTTTATTCGCCGGTGAACGGATATGTCACCAATCTTCACTTGCGTATCGGCGATTACGCCACGCCGGGGGTAACGAAATTGAGCGTTTTGGACAGCGATTCATTTTGGATCGTGGGTTATTTTGAGGAGACGAAATTGCCCTACATTCATGAGGGCGATTTCGCCCGCGTGAAATTGATGGGGGTGGGGCCGGAGGTCGAAGGGCATGTGGAAAGCTTCAGCCGGGGCATTGCCGATGCCAATGCGGGAGGCATGGGTCAGGGGCTGGCCAACGTCGACCCAATCTTTACCTGGGTGCGGTTGGCGCAGCGCATTCCCGTTCGTATTCACATCGACCGTGTGCCGGACGGGGTTAAAGTTGTGGCTGGCCAGACTTGCACGATTGTTCTGGAGCCGCCGAGAAAGACTATGCCCTAAGTAGTTGATTTGAAATGAATATGGGGCCGTGATGACCTTGACAATACGACTTTCGCGATTAGGCTGGCCATCCGCAATTGGAGGGCTGTGGCAGAAAGATTACCTGTTCGGGCATCGGCAATGCCGGTGGCGGTCTGGTTTGGGGTGAAACGGCCAAAAGTTTTGTTTCCATGAACGGAACTGCCGGGTCATTTGCATCCGCGTTTTCAGAAATTTATTTATGATTGGCCGCCCTCTTCCCTGATTATTGCTCATAGTGAGGGGACTTCATTCGAAATGGAAATTCGACGTCTATCGCGGCCTTTGGGCGCATCCTCTAAGTCTTGTTACCGCAGTGCCTTACCGGGACTTTTTCTGACCGATTTAAAACGCAGTCTCAGCACCCGTGATATACCGGTCTACGTCGTCACGATGGCTGAGAATGAACATAAAGCGCACATTTCGGGTGTCGGCGATTTTTATATCAAACCGATCGAACGCGAGCAGCTTCTGAATAAATTGAACGCTTTCGGGAATTAACTTGGCCAGGAAGGGAATAGCGTCGTGCGCCAGCACTTGCCGTGCCGCGCAGCATCTGCCGCCGGTGCGGGGCAACCTCTCAATTAAAAGAACAAACTCGTTTCGTATGCCTCTTAAGGAGACTTGTTTGGTATGAGTGGCTAGCTATAAATAATATTTATTTCTTTCTTTACTAATAAATTAATTGTGTGTACTTATTTCCTCGATGAGGATATCTGGAAAATATATGTGCCCAGCATATGGCATAAAAGTGGACATATAATAAAACAATAATCTTGTAATCAAGTACTTAGACATTTTTTAATAATATAAATACGTTATATTAAAAAAGTAATATTAAATAAATTCTTAAATAAATGTTTAACAAAAAATACTTCTCATAAAATAATTAGCGAATTTATGAAGTTGCAGTATGAATATGTCGTCAGAAACCATAATTGCATTCGACGAAACAGCATTTTTTACCCACGCATCCTGCACATCAGTATGAAACAGGTTTTTGCCTTTAGAAACGCATCTCTTTCTAAGTGGCACTTGGCGGCTTTGATTTGCTGGGGATTGATGAGTGTCTGCGGGGCTCAAACTCCACCCATTTACAACGTCATCGATTACGGCGCGACCGGAAACGGCACGACCCTTGACAGCCCCGCTATTAATAATGCCATTGCTGCCGCCAGTAATGCCGGTGGGGGGACGGTGGAATTCCCCGCCGGAACTTACTTGTGCGAATCGATTCACCTCCTGAGCAATGTGACTCTTTATTTGGATGCAGGATCCACGATTGAAGGAGCGTCGAGCGGCTATGATCCCATCGAGCCAACCGCCTATGCCTCCTATGAGGATTTCGGTCACGCCTATTTCCATGACGCACTCATCTGGGGGCAATATCTCTCCAATATCGGCATTGTCGGATCGGGCACAATTACTGGAAATGGAAATCTTAGCACTAATTTGGCCTCCGGCTCTTATTCCATCGGTCAGGCGGATAAAGTTTTGGCTCTCAAATACTGCAATAACGTTACTCTAAGCGGCATTACCATTACGAAGGGCGGGCACTTCGGCATTTTGGCCAATGGCACCAACAATATGTACGTCGATGGGATCCAACTTTTATGCTCGAATACCAGCGTTTCCCGCGATGCCTTTGACCTCATCAGCAGCTCTCATGTCCATGTTACCAATTCCAATATTCAGGGCAGCGACGACGCCATGTGCCTCAAGAGCGACTATGCGCTTGGCGCGACGATTAACAGTTCCGATATTTGCGTTGATAGCAATGCCATCATCTCGACCGAAAACAACGCCACCCAATTCGGCTCCGAAACGGTGGGGAACTTTACGGATGTCGATTTTCTTAATCTGGTTATCACCGGCGCAGGCAAAGCCGGCATCGGCATTACCACCAACGATGGTTCCGATATCGACGGCGTCACCTACGACAACCTCACGATGAGCAACTGCGCCACGCCGATTTTTATGCACATCTCCAACCGCGGTTCGGCACCGGGCCCGCCGCCGGTCGGCCAGATCAAGAACATCAGCATCAATGATGTGACCTCCACTCATTCCAGCGAGTTTAACCGCGCCCTTACCAGCACGCTGATGGGTTATCCTGGCGCCACGGGCTTTCCCGTTGTGGATGTTCAGAATGTCGTGCTTAATAACGTCAGCGTTTCGAATATAGGAGGAATAACCACCACGTCCAATCCTGCTGATATTAGCGGTTACGCCCCCGAAAATATCTCTTCGTTTCCGGGTTATGGCTGGTTTTTGCGGTATGTGAATGGAATCAGCTACAACAACAATTGCCAGACCCATCTCGACAGCCCGGACGGCAGGCCGGCGATTTATTCCGCCCCCGCGCCCGGAGGCACTAACATCAGCCAAAACATCAAATTCGACAGTTTCACCTGCGATCCGAATCTCACCGATTCCAACAGCTCCACCGGCTCGGATGTTCTTCTGAGTCGAGTCACCGGTTATCAGTTCACCAACAGCACCGAGACGGGAGGCGCTTCTCTTCAGATCTCCACCACTAATTCGACATCTTCTTCCATTTGTTTCCCTCCTTTTTTTAACGCACCCGGAGGCATTTACACGACCTCCCAGTCGGTGCAGCTAACTTCGGCCACCCCCGGCGCTTCCATCTATTATACCACCGATGACAGCCTCCCCAGTTCAACGAACGGCACGCTTTACTCAACACCGATTTCCATCACCAGCAACAACACCATCGTTAAAGCTATCGCCACCTGTTCCGGTTTAACCAACAGCGCGGTCAACACTGCCATTTACCGGATTTCCACGGTGCTGGCCTCTCCCACCTTCTTTCCGGCGGCTGGTTCCTATACCGGTCCGCAAACGATCGTTATCAGCTCGCTGAATGCGCTGACGGATGGCGCCACCATCATGTACACCACCGACGGCACCACGCCAAGTCCGACGCATGGGATCGTCTACACTGGTCCCATTACCCTCGGCGTCAGCGCCACGATCCAGGCGATGGTTTGTGCCAACAATTTTCCCAACAGCCCGGTGGTCAACGCCAGCTATACGATCGCACCCGCTCTTCCAGCGGCTCTTGTCTTTCAGGCCGACTTACTCCCCTATACCGCTTCGGGTGCTCTGACCGGCATTCAAACGGATAGCAATATTACCGGCGGATGGATGGCCCTGGAAGCGAATACGGACGGGACTCCCGCGCCCTTTATCGACTATTCAATTCCCGATACCACTTATCCTACGATTCCAGCCGGCACTTACAAGATAGCTCTGACTTATAAAACAAATGCTGACCGTGGCATTCTGCAAATGGCGGTCGATGGAACCAGCGTGGGTAGTCCTCTTAGTCAGTATATCGCTTCCGGCAATACATATCCGACGCAAAATATGGGCTCCGTTACCTTCCAGACAAGCGGCAGCCATAATATTCAACTTACTGTCACAGGGAAGAACTCCAATTCGACAGCTTATTGGCTTTCCGCCACCACCTTCACCCTGACTCCCACAGCAGTTCCGCCTATGGTAACGCCTTTGAGCGATCAAATCATCAATGAAAACGGCAATACGGTGCCGCTGACCCTTTCCATCGGGGATATGCAAATTCCGGCCAGTTCCTTGACCATAACGGCGGCGTCTTCCAACACCACGCTGATACCAAACGCCAATATCGTCATTGGGGGGAGCGGCGCCAACCGTACAGTCACAGTCACCCCAGCCAGCGGCCAGTTTGGCACGGCGACCATCACCGTGACAGTGAGCGACGGGACATTCAGCACCGTCGAAACCTTCCAAGTGACCACTCTGTCGCCCATCCAGCAATGGCGCTACCAGTATTTCGCCCCGACGTATGCCAATACCGGTGAAGCCGCCGATACCTCCAACCCCACGAACGAT
>DATJMI010000136.1:0-4095 GCA_035508775.1 Methylacidiphilales bacterium | reverse complement strand
GAACTGTTCCTGCTCGATCCGGACGCGACAAATTACCCGTATCGTTACTATCGTGTGCGGCAACAGTGATTCTTCAACCGGGCCGGAGCGCCGGTCTCCGGCAAAGAGGGACGACGGGGGTAAGCCAAAATGAATCCGTTTTTGACGTTGAGGATCGTTTTCCCACTCGATTAATCACTTTAGCGCGTCACTCCAACTTCTTGTTCGCTCGCTCAATCGCGGCGCGCAACTCCGGCGGCATTTCCTCGAGCGAATGATAGATGCGCTCCGCCCCCGAAGGATCAGTGATTTTGTACGTGGAAACGCTCTGCCGGCGGATGAATTTCGATCGGAACACATCTTGCCCTTGTGAAGTCTCCATGAAGGATAATTCATTGTCCTTTCCTTGCTTCGCCTCTGCTTCAAGCGCCTCTATTTCCGAGCGGATTTCCGGCGGCACTTCAGCCAGAGAATGATATTCGTGTTTTTCGCCGCTCGCACCCACCGTTTTGATGGTGACTGACTTCTTGAGGTTGACAACCGGCCGTCCACGTTTGGCCTCACCTCGGAACAGAGACAGAAACCTCCTCCATAAGCTTGGCCGTTCGATGCGGGCGCAGCATCTCGGACAGAGACGGTCGCTCTCAACGACTGGGCTGCCACATTCGGGACAGGTCATAAATTGGATGCTTCACGTGCCCGGGAACGATGTCAACCGCAAATGCTGCGTTGAGAGGTCTTTGGCTTGAGGTTAAAAGGACGATGGTGAGAATGAAGAGGAAAAGCCAAAAACATGCCCGGACCGGCCCGCGCAAAGGTCGCCAAGATCCTTGGGTAAGCATACCCATTATTGCATCTCTTCTCCTTATGTTTTCCATTACTTTAATGTTCATTCGACGAAGCATCGGACGTATCGGAGCAGCGTTCAGCAAGGCGGGCAGGCGAGACGCCTACCCTGCAATCGGCGGCGGCTTCGCCGCCAAAGCAAGACAGCGTGTCCCGCCTGTCAGGCCAATGCGGAAGTCAGGTTCCGGACCCGGTTCAAGAAGGGAGCCCATAGGCGCCCGATGGACAAACCGCCTGGACGCAATTAATTTGTGGCGGTGGATATATGGTTTTCAACAATCAACGTTCGACATACGACGCCCAACCTCGCAGGGTTCGGCATTCTGGCCTGGCGGTGATGCTCTGGTGGTGTCTGATGCTGTGCGGATGGGATTTCCTCCCGGATTCATTCGCGGCGGATTTGATCCCAGACCAGGTGGACTGGCAGGCTGGCCTGTCGATGCCCCCGCGCGGCGATGGTCCGTTGCCGCCGCGATTATCGCAAACCGGGGCGTTTAAGGACCTGCTTCGCTTGTCACCCAACGACCGCTTGCTGCCGTACGAGCTGATTGTTCCCTTTTGGTCGGATGGCGCGGAGAAAACTCGGTGGATTTCGCTGCCGGCCGGGCAAAAGATCCAGTTTGCCCCAACCGGCGAATGGAAATTTCCGAAAGGCACCATATTCGTCAAACATTTCGAGCTGGCGACGGATGAAACCAATCCTGGCATCAAGCGCCGGCTGGAAACCCGGCTGCTGGTTTGCGACGACAGCGGCGGCGTGTACGGCGTCACTTATAAATGGCGCCCGGACAACCGAGATGCGGATTTGCTAGCCACGAACTTGAGCGAGGACATTGCCATCAAGACCGCGACAGGTGTCAGAACGCAGACGTGGTATTATCCCAGCCGCCAGGATTGCCTGACTTGCCACACGGCCAACGCCGGCTACGTCTTGGGCGTCAAAACGAGGCAATTGAACCGCGATTTCACCTTCCCCGCCGGCGCCACGGAAAACGAGTTGCGGGCGTGGAACGAGCGGGGGTTCTTCGAGCCCCATCTGGCCGGGACTGAGGTGGCGAAGCTGTCCAAACTGGCGGCCCGCGATGACGCGACGCGGAGCCTGGAGGATCGGGCGCGCTCGTTCCTGGACGCCAACTGCGCGCAATGCCACCGCCCCGAGGGGACCGTGGCTTATTTTGACGCGCGTTATGATACGCCGCTGGCTCAACAGGGCCTGGTCGCCGGCCGGGTATTGATCGATGAGCGGATCGATGGTGCCCGTGTCATCGCGCCCAATGACATTTGGCGTTCGATACTCTACCTGCGGACCGACACAACCGAAGCCTTCAAGATGCCGCCGCTGGCGCGCAATCGGGTTGACGAAGCGGACCTGGAGCTGCTCCGGCAATGGATCGAAAGCCTGCCCGGGCCGCCGGTGTTGCCGCCGCCGGAAATTTCCCCCCACGGCGGCAATTTCACCGAACCGGTCACGGTGATCCTAAAGAGTGAACCGGGGGCCTCGATCCGGTACACCGTGGATGGGACGGTGCCGACCTCCTCCGACCTGCTTTATGAAAAGCCAATTCGATTGACCGGCCCAACCATCCTGCGGGCGAAAGCGTTCAAGCCCGGGTTTACCAGAAGCATCACGTCCAAGGAGATTTATTTGATCGGCGGCTGATCACTGGGCGTTTGGCACCGCGACGACACCCCAGGGACTGCCCGGGGATTTCACCCGCATGATTTCCTTTTCATTGGCCAAGTCCACGACGGAGACATCATCCGAAGGGCCGTTGGCGGAGAAGAGGTACTTGCCATCCGGAGAAAAAGTGATGCCCCATGGTCGCGCCCCGACCTTGATCGTGTTCAGCACCTGGTACGTTTTGGCGTCCACGACACAAACCGAGCCGGCGCGGCCAGTGCTCACATAGACTTTTCCACCGTCGGGCGACACCTTGACCGTCATCGGGCGGCAGCCTTTTGGCAGCTTGATCACCTGCAGAAGCTGTTGTTTGGCGGGATCGATCACGTTCAATTCACCCACGGATTCCGAAGGGATAAAGGCGCGCGAGCCGTCCGGCAAAAACGAAACGCTGCGCGGACGCGGATGGACGGTGAAATGCCCGATGACTTTATAGGTCTGGGCGTCGATGGCAAAAACATCGCCCGCCGTTTCGCAGGTGACATAGAAGAACTTTCCATCGGGACTGACGCCGACGCCCTCCGGTTCGCGGCTGACGGGGACGAAAGTAATCACCTTCCCGGTCGTGGCGTCCAGAATGGTCGCCGCGCCGACGTCCTCGTTCGCAATGTAGATTCGCGTCCCATCGGCGTTCAAGATGAACTGTTCGGGATCCGAACCGGCCGGTATTTTGCGCAGGAACTTTCGCCCCACGGCGTCCACCAGCCCGATCCCGTCGGCGGATTTGTCCGCCTTGACCTTGTCGTCGTCATCGTCCTGGTTCTTGAGCAGGATCGGATTGCCGTTGGCGTCGAGCTTGGGCGGTGGCTCAACGGGCGTGCCACTCAGGGCGACATAGACGGTTCTGCCGTCGGGACTGGCCCGGATCCCGCGCGGACGTTTGCCCACCGGAATAGTGGCCACCACCTTGAAGCCATCGCTGCTGATGACCGTGAGGTCGCCCGATTTTTCGTCCGAAACAAAGATTTGATAGCCATTCTCAGCCCGGCCTTCCGCCAGCGCGCCGCCCGAGAGCACGATGCCCGCGGCGACGGCCACGGCCAGGCGCTGCCAAATTGATTTAAGCATGACGAAACTTAATGCGCGTCAGTATAAAAGCTAGAAGAAAAACGGAAGGTTTTCGCTGACGGTCGCAGCTTGACGCTTTCCATCATCAAATCACGGTATAATCCGTATGCGGAAGTAAGACCGCGAATTGGTGGGTGTGATCGTGAAGCTCAAGGGCAGGCCCGTCCCGGGAAGAGGGCCGCCCAGCGGGACCCAATTTCCGGCACTCAAATCGCTATTGGCTTCGACCTGATAGCTAAGCCCGCTCAAAGAGGCACAGGAGAGCACCAAATTAGTTCCCGACGGCGGATTCACGGTCACGGACGGTGCGGAGAATCCGGTCGGCAAAACCGAGGCCGAGAAGCTGAAATTGTCGATTCCCAAGCCCTGAGCTTTGCCCGTGGAGTCGTCCATCTCCCACATGAGCCAAAGCGCGGTGCCGGGCGGCCAGGCGGCGATCGGCTGGTTGGTCACGGCCAGATTGGATTGGTTGGCCACAGCGGTGCCGTCCACCGCCGCGCCGCCGACGTCGGCCGCGTTGG
>DATJMI010000135.1:0-12589 GCA_035508775.1 Methylacidiphilales bacterium | reverse complement strand
GGCAGAGGTCTGGAATCCGCACGCCGCCCCGGACGGAAAAGGAGTTTTGATCGAGGACCTTCGGGGAGGAGACCACGCGAACACATTCTATTGGTACACGGAAAAGGGAAAAGCGCGAACCACGAAGATCGCGTCGAATTCGTCGATGCTGGGATGGCTGCCAAACACGCACCGGTCGCTTTTCTCGACGCGCATGGGAAACGAGAACCGTTACCAGTTGATCGATTGGGACACTGGCAAAACTCTGTGGGACATCCCATGCCCGGGAAAGGGACACAATCTTGCGCTCGGCATCACGCCAGATTTGATCCTGTTTTCGCAAGCCGAGCTTTTCGATGGTCATGGTCCATGGACGGGAGACACTGTAAGTTACTATGCAAACATGCCGGAGTGGTTTCGTGCGCTTTATGCAATCGATGCCACGAATGGCAAGGTCGTGGCGAGCCGGCGTGCGGATCCCGGGCGAATATTGGACCAAGGTTTGGTCGAATTTTTCTGCTGGGCGGGAGGAAAGTTTTACTTCGTCACGCAGAATGAGTTCACGGAATTGAACTTCAATGACATCAAAGCCAGGCGCAACGGCTGGAAGTGAATCGTCAATTCGTCACGCTGCTCACGCGGAATTATCGAACAGTCTCTACGGCCCTTGCTCAAGGCCCTCCTTCACCGTTATGCGCCCTTCGAGCCGTAAATCGCGCGAAGAGGCGCCGACATAGATCGGATAATCGCCGGGCGCGACTTTCCAGGCATGCGCGCCGGTGTCCCAATAGGCAAAGGCGCGGGTGTTAAGCGCGACGCTGGCATGAACCGTTTGACCGGGAGCGAGGCTGACGCGGGCGAAGCCCTTGAGCTGGCGCGGAGGCTGATTCACGCCGGGATGCGACGGGATGCCGACGTAAACCTGCGCGATCTCCGCGCCAATGGCTTTGCCGGTGTTGGTGATATCGAAACCGACGCGAAGAGGAGAAAAGCGTGAGAGAGTCCTGGATGAAAGCTTGAGATTCTTATAGGCAAAGGTTGTATAGGAGAGCCCGTAACCGAAGGGAAAAAGCGGATCGATATCTTCGGCGTCGTACCAGCGGTAACCGACCAGCACACCTTCGGAATAATGGGCCACGGTGTGCCCGGGGGCGCCTGTCCCGGGGTATTGCGCCACGGTGTGGGCTGGAACGTCGCCGACCGATGCGGGAAAGGTGATCGGCAGTTTGGCCGACGGGTTGACATCGCCGAAGAGAATGGCGGCGACGGCGTTGCCATCTTCCTCACCCGGATACCAGGCCTCGAGCACGGCGGGCACGCGATCAATCCAGGGCATCAGGACCGGCCCCCCGCTCTTCACCACCACCACAGTTCGCCGGTTTGCGCCGGCGACCGCCTTGACCAGGGCATCCTGCGCATCGCCCAAAGCCAGGGAAATGTCGCGGCCTTCCTTGCTCTGATTGCCGACCATCACGATGGCGACATCAGCTCTCCTGGCCAGAGCCGCCGCAGCTGCAATGTTCCCGCCATTGTTCAGGGTGATGCTCACGCCACGGCCGAGGAGATCTTGCAATCCCTCCAGCGGCGGCACGGTATAAGCCGGCGTCACATGCGAACTGCCGCCGCCGCCCGTCGATGCCTGCATGGCATAGGGACCGATGAGCGCGACCGTTTTCAACGCTTTGGCTTTGAGCGGCAGGAAGGCATCTTCATTGCGCAGCAGTACCATGCCCTCTTTGGCCAACCGGCAGGCGATGGCGCCGTTCTTTTCCGCCGGGATCGGTTTTTGCGCGGGCAGATGATCCCAAACACCCGCGTCCATCATGGTGCGGAAGCGGCGGATGAGATGCTCGTCGATGACGCCAACCGGCACCTTGCCGGCGAGGATGGCCGCTTTGAGTGGATCTCCCAGCCATTTGCCATCGGGCATCTCCAAATCGAGGCCGTTCAGCACGGGGCCGGACGTACTATGAACCGCGCCGAAATCGGAGGTGATAAAGCCCTGAAAGCCCCATTCTTTTTTTAAAATCTGTTTTAACAGAATATCGTTTTCGCTGCAGTAGGCGCCATTGACCTGGTTGTAGGCCGCCATGACCGATTCGGCGTGCCCTTCCTTGACCGAGGCTTCGAAGGCCGGCAGATAAATTTCGCGCAAGGTTCGCTCATCAATGGCGTCATTGACCCACTTGCGATTCGCCTCCTGATTGTTGCCCGCGTAATGTTTGACGTTGGCGATAATGCCCTGGCTTTGAATCCCGGTAATGTTCGCCACCGCCAGCCGCCCGGCCAAATAGGGATCCTCCCCGTAAGCCTCGAAGGTGCGCCCGCACTGCGGCACGCGGGCGATATTGATGTCGGGCGCTTCGAGAAACGTATTTCCGCAATCGGCGGCTTCGCGGGCGGTAATCACGCCATATTCCCGCGCCGCGCCGAGGTCCCAGGTTGCCGCCAGCGCAATTGGCGCGGGCAAAGCGGTTGCCTTGCCCGAATGTCCCGGCCCCGCGGGACCAAAGCCCGCCGGACCATTCGTCACCAACAAATCGGGAATGCCCAAACGAGGTATGCCTAGGACGACGCGGACGATTTGCTTGGTCTTTGTGCCATGCATCTGCGACACCTTTTCGTCCAGGGTCATCTGTGTAACGATCTGTCGCGCGCGCGCATCGGAGTCTTGTGCCTGCGCCCGCACATGGCCGGCGAGAAGAAAAATCACCATCGCCGGACAACCGGCGACCATTAAACTGGCGCTTCTGAATATAGACATTTTTTCTCTGGATTATGCAGGCAAGCGGTTAATAAAACGATCGATTCGCAAAATGGCAGGTAGATCGCGGTGACATGGCGTTGTAGATTGCTGCTCCACCAAAACCACCCGTGCAACTAACCCCGTCCCAGGAACTTTAACGCCGCCTCGGTCCTGGATTTGACGTGAATTTTCTCGTAAATATGCTGAACGTGCACTTTCACTGTGCACAGGAAACAGTAATGAGGAGAGGTCGCTTGCAAGGGGGTAAAGATTATAGAACGCAATGTACAACAAAACGCTCACTGTTTCAAAAATATTAATTATATCGAAAACAATTTATTATTGAAATAGAGAGGGAAAGAGCAAGAGAATCCGTGTTCCTGCACCCGTTTTGCTTTCGATTTCCCATTTTCCGCCGATTTCCTCCATCCGCGGGCGCGTGCTTCCAACTACCAATTGACGGGGCAAAACAGCGACGGCAGCATCTCCTTCCTCAATCTCAACAGGGGGTAGGGTATCTAGCTGCCTCTAGTTGGAAATATTCTTTAATACCGGCGGAGGTCCATCCGGTATGGCAGCCGATGCCAAATTGGAACATGTCCCATAAAAGAAGGCACGAACACGGAAATCACATTTTGTTTCGGGAGGCAAACCGGCTACTCTGAAAGATGCGGCATGAGGAGGCAACAAGGCGATCGCTTGAAACCGGCCATTCGCATTCGGGGCGGCTTCCACGAGATAACCATCCTCGTCAGAGGCATGGTCTACCCATTTGAGAACGGCGATGGTGGGAGAGGTGAGGGTGGCGCTTAGCTTCGTCGGCGCGGCTTTGGCAAACGTCGCCAAGGTTTTGATCGATTTTTTTTGGGCCGCGCCGGTGGACAAATCTTCCTTTGTGTCCAGCAGAGCGTCTGCTTCGTTGGATGGCGTGGCCGGAGCTTTCCCCGTGGTTACTTCCACCGTATTGGATACCCGGCCATAAAACGGATGTATCCGGTAAACGAATTTAGTGTTCGGGGCGAGATTAGGATGCCGGTAACTGTCCACGTCGGAGCCGACAATTGCGAGAGTGACGAAATTCGAACCGCCCCCAATAAGGGCTTCAACAAAATTGCCGAAGGGTTCGGTGGCATGGTTCTTCCATTTAAGATTGATGTTATGCGAATCGGCCAATGTCGCTGTCAAATTGGTGGGGGAGGCAAAGGCCGTTTTGGCTGTATCCGGGGCGGAGGAAGCCATGCCGCCTGTCAGGCCGATGCCCTCCGTGATTAAAGCTGTAAGGGCCACGCAGAGATGTCCTCGGGAATTTGTCATAGAGTAGGATCGGAAGTTGAATTATGACCTTCCCGGTGAGATAACGCACTTGAAAAAATCTAAAAAATGTCTGCCACAAGGCGGCACTTACCCGCCATCGGCGCAGTGCAGTTCATCGGGTTGGACGTTACCTCGCCGTAAAATCGGCCACGGATTCCCCCAATGCCATTTATCCGGCTGAAAAAGGTGGAGGAGTGACGATTTTTTTCGGGGTTTTGTGATAGATTCCCCCGTGGCTAAATTGGGCCCAGGCCCAGGTCAGCCAGCGGATGACGGAGGAGGCGAACCACAAGGCCCATGCCAGCATAAGCAACCGGTACCACCAGATGGAGACCAGGAAGCAACCGGGTTGCGGCAGGGTGAGATCGCCGCGCGGCTGATACCATTGCAGGCTCCAACTGCTGGAGTCATTGCCAGCGATGAACATCTCGGGCCGGCCAAGAAAACCGGCGCCAAGGACTTTGAGGACGAAAAGCAAAGAAATTCCGGTCCAGCCAAGCAGAAAAACTTGCGTCAAATTGTAGAGCCACGGTTTCAGGTTTTGGAACGATTCGGCGCCGCGCCACGCCAGGGCAAAGAACCATCCCACAACGATAAGGCCCGGGAGATCGACCTGGGTCAGGCCAATGCCGAGAAGAAACCACTGCCACGCCGTCAGAGGAGAGAGTTTCAAGCGAGCCAGGATTGGCGCGCCGATGATCCAGCAGATGACGAAGACCCAAAATTGCACGGCGGGCCCGCGCAACGGGCCGTTTGTCCAAAGCACCCAGCGATTTTCCGGAACGCTGAGAATGGTGGTGATGTTGGCGCTCTCGACGGGGAGATGAACCTGGTCCGCGGACGCATAAAGGCCGAGCGAGCCGCCGGTTTTCCATTGCAGGACAATCTTTTGGTCGCCGGGTTGCAAAGGAACGATGACCCGGGGGCCATCTTTGCGAACAGGAATGGCGGTGTCGTTGAGAGTCAATGAGGTGATGTCAACCTGTGACGGCAGTTCGATGGCGAAGTCCTCGCCCAGGCTGCATTGCAGTTGCAGGTCAAGCTCGGAAGCCCGCTGGCGGGAGCCGAGCGTTACGGTCTGCTGGACGTTGTGGACGGTGACGGTGGCGCCACTGATCGCTTCGGGGCGGCTGATGGTCAGATCAGCCTTTTCCCCCGGCCAGGGATGCCAAACCGGAACAAGATTGGCGGAGCTGGTTTCAAATACGGGCGGGAGGCCCGACATGGCGATATTCCAGACGGGCGAAACGACGAGGTACCAGCGTTCGACCCAGATGTCATCCGGCTTGGTTGCCAGCGCCAGATGATCGGTCATGGGCAGTTCGCTATCCCAGGTAAACGATTTTTCATTGGCCCCGAGGCGCACGTCGATGAAGCCGTCCTGGGGCGTGATGCTGGAGGAGAGCACTTTCTCGCCGGGCAGGAGAGGCACGCGAATTGAGATGGCGCGATCCACCGGGGAAAGGCGCGAAACTTCGTTATGGACCTGCCAGACCAGGCCAAGCTCCAGATGACGGTCCAGCCCGGCGACCGTGTGCAGTTCCTGCCGGTCGTAGCTGGCCTCGGTTCCGGCCGACTTTTGCTTTTGAGTGAAGAAGACTTGTTGCTCAGGAATGCCGTTGGGCCGCAGGCCGGTGAACGACCACCCGGGCGCGTTGATGGTGACATGGCGCGGCTTGAGCCGGAAGGTCCATTCCCATTCCGTAACATCGGCCAGCGAGCCTTCCAGATGAACATGGTGAACGCCTGCCGGCAGGGTTACCCACAGGTAACCGTCTTCACGGCGCAAGGCCACATCCTGCCTGCCGTCGGCCACGACACTAACCGGCGACCATGCAGGCAGACGTCCCGGCAGCGGGACGGCGACAAAAAGAGCCGTGTCGATTTCGGCCTCCATGACAACATGCCTGTCCTGCAATGAAAGGGAGACTTCCGGGATGTCAGCGGCATTCGGGTAAGCGTCCGAGGTCTGCATCAGCCGATCGTGCAGAAGAGTCAGGGTATCCTTATCGGGTATTTGCGCGCGGGCTGGCGTGGCCGAGGTGAACCCCAGGAACACGATCAACGCGGTCACCGTCCTGGCCGCGGCGTTGCCAAAGAGGGGCCGGATCCGCGATCCATCGAACAAGAACCAGGCGAGGAAGAGGAGAAGCGCGACCCGGAGCACCGTCAACAACCGGTGCTGCCAGGGTGAAATCAATACCGGGTAGATCTTCTGCGAGGAAGCCACCGGGCCATTCCAACCGAAGGTAATGGTTCTCCAGCTCCATTCGGGTATGCCTGGACCGGTCTGGATGCGAACTTTCGTATCGTAGGCAAGGTTCCCGTTGATTTCGATTTGTTGAGGAATGCCGGCCGGAGGTAAAGTGGTCTCGGAACGCGAAGCCATGCTGGAGATCAAAACCTGCTTGGCCGCCATGCCGCCAAGAAGTGAGTAGTAGGCTGTCGAGGTATCTTCCAGTTGCGGGTAAAGTACTTGTTGAACTTGTCCGGCCAGGAAAGGAACCAGATCGAGAATCAGGGCCGCGACCAGAAGATACTTCAACCTCAAAAGCCATACCCGGATCTGGCCCGAGGGCGCCACTCTGAGGAGCGCCAGCGGAATCAGCAGGAGCAGCCAAAGATAGCGGGGCGCACCCGGCTCATGATAAGCGAGGCCAAATGCGAAGAAAGCCAGAGCGCCGAGACCGATGCCATAAAGACGATAAACGGCCAGGGAAAAAATCAGCAAAAGGAAGAGATCGAGCAGGGTCCACGCGGTCAGCCAATCGCCATCGACCCAATCCGAGCCGAACAGCGCGAGGAGTCTCCAGCCCGGAGGAAGATTCAGCGTTACCGAGACGCTGTCGGCATCGGTTTTCCAGCCGGTGGCGGAAAAGCTCGCGGCCCGGTTCAGCCGGCCGGCGCCTTCCAAATCGAGGTTCCGCCCGCGAATCTCCACACCCGAGGCGCCGCTGACGGGATTGCGTGTGATGAGTTGGCCCTGGCCCGCGCTGCGGACGGAACCAAGATCCTCATTATCGGCGATGTCGAGCCGCCAGATTTGCTGCGCCTGGCCGGTGATGTGGTCGCGAAAAACGAGACCCTGCCCGTTTTCATCCATCCATAACTGGCGTTGGATGGTCAAACCCTCGGGTTTTTGCAAGCCCATGCCCCGCATCCGTTCCACGAGATGGAAAGGCGAGTTGGTCTCCCAATGGTAGACGGGCAGATCGCGCCATTCTTGGGGAAAAGTGGTCTGGGAAACGTCGATGGCGGGCACGCCGTCCACCTCGACCATGCGGAAATCGGGCGCGGCCTTGAAGGCAACCAACTCCTCTTGCGCCAATGGCGAAGCATCCGTGGCAAACCCAAAGGTGACGGCGGGCGTCAGGTGAAAGGCATCGAGATGCATCATCCATTTGCCGACGCGAACCTGTGCCTTCATATGTCCGGCCTCATCAATGGCCACCGGCAGCGGGCTGTCGACCATGGCCAGTTGCCAGCCCTCGGGCAGAATGGAGTGAAGATCTTCCTCGCGGCTTTTGCCCGCCACGCTTAATTCCACTTCGGTGTGCAGCCACATCGGAATGCCATCCTCGATCATCCGGTAAATTTTCACGCCAAGAAAATCTTTGTCGGTGGCTTCGGCCCGGTCCCGCTTCAACCAGAGCGAGCCGTCGCTGTCCCAGGTGGCGTTATCGATGGTCTTGCCTTCGACGGTAAGCGCCAGCAGGCCGATTTCCTGCGGCAGCGTGATCTTCTGGGGAATTTCATCCCATTGATAAGAACCGGTCAGATGATAAGTCCCGGTGGTCAGATAGACGGAGGGGGCGCTGTTGTGTTCCAGCACCGGCACATCGGTATTGCCGGCCTTGACGCCGAAGGGCCATGTTTCTTGGCTTCCCGGCAAGGCCAGCCACGAATCATGGAAGACGGTGACGGTAAGATTGAACTGCCCCGACATGTGATCGGCGCGCAAGTCGAGCACGGAAGGCCAGACACAGAAATGTTTGGTGGAATCATCATAGGGTGTGGGACACAGTCTATCGGTCTCATCCCAAATCGCCCAATCCATCCATGGTTTCAGCGGATCAGGGATTTGCCGGCCGTTTATTGTTGTGTCGAGGCCGTTCGCCGTTTGCAGCGCGAGAAACAAAAGAACCACCGGCCAAGCTATTCGGGCCATTCGATAAGAGGCTTTCATGGCAATTCCCGCGAAAAAGTTACCCGGCGAACAACGTTTTCAGTTACCTGAACGCGCTTCCACCCTAACGCCGGGTGACGGCAGGGAAAGCCCGAAATAGGAAGGCTCGGATATCCTGGCGGTGTCAGTCTTCCGTTCCCATCTGTAGATAGCATCACAGGACCGTTAGAGACGAATAAAGAAAATCGCCTGTGCGCGTGATATTATGAAGCCAACTCTTCCAATTGAACGTATCCCGAGCGGATTATGATTCAATAAAATGGGCGGTAGAACCCGCCTCGTAAAATGGACGACGTATTTTGAAAAGAGCGCCCTACCGCAATGTTCCTGGTCCATCCATGGTACTATTTTTCGGACATGGCGACTCTCTCTTTTTGGGCCTCATGATAGCCTTCCGCAAATTCCTCGATTATTTTGGCGTTGAAATCGGGAAGATCGGAGGGACGCCGGCTGGTGATCAAACCGTGATCCGTTTCGACCGATTTGTCCACCCAAATAGCTCCCGCATTGATCAGGTCGGTGCGCAAGGAGGGGCAGGAGGTTAAGGTTCTTCCCCGGACAACGCCAGCTTCAATCAGGAGTTGAGGCCCATGGCAAATTGCGGCGACCGGCTTACCTTGATCAAAGAACGCCCGCACAAAATCGACCGCCCCGGGAATGGTGCGCAACGTATCCGGACTCTTTAAGCCACCCGGCAGCAATAAGGCGTCGTATTCGGACGAATCAACCTCGCTCAGTTCCCGGTCCACCGGAAATTCATCGCCATAGTCATCTTTGTCGCACGCACGCACGATGCCTCCATCGGGCGAAATGACGTGGGTGGATGCTCCCGCTTCTTCCAATGCGCGCCGTGGCAGCAATAATTCCGATTGTTCAAATCCATCTGCGACGAGAATGGCTATCATTTTCCCTTGAAGGTTGTGATTCATGGATGTCTCTTGCGCATGAAAGATGCCAATGCCGAATTATGTTCTAACGCATTGGAAATCAATGAGGTTTGTGAGAATCAATTGGCAACTTGCACGTTTCCATGCCCCAGGGTGATGAATATCGCCTTTAGAACGTTCTAGGAAGATGGTTTTTCCGGAACAGGAGCAAGCTCAAGCCGTTATTTCATGCCGGACTGAATATTCTTCGCGTCGGCCAGATGATCATTAATCAGGCTTAGTGTCTTGCTGGCAAAAGCCTTGACATCGGGATCCTGGGTCGAAGCCGAGGCTTCTTTAAATTCAGCCGCATCTTCCTGGTGGTCTTTGACCATCGCCCGGATATAGGCGCGATCAAAAGCTGAGCCTGAAAGCTTGCTCAACCGATTGACCATGGCTTGATGGGAAGCATCCAGCTTCTCGGGAAGGTTTACGCCTTTTTGCTGAGCAAGATTCTTCAACGCATCATTGGCTTTCGAGTGGTCTGCGACCATACGGGCGCCGAATTGCTTGACTTGGTCGGACGAGCCATTTTGCTGGGCAATTTGCCCCAGATGGACCTCGGTCAAACCGCCCTCCTGCGCCTTGATGAGGAAGTGCTCATCCGAAAAGGCCTGCGGAGACGATTTTTTGTTAGAGTCATCTTTAGTCGCGGATTTTTCGGCGGAACCCGTCGGCGCCATCGAGGGATTTTGATCCAGGGAATTGGTCGCATCCTTGGAGCTGGTTGTGTCGGGGGCGGATGCCGGTGTGGCCGCTTGACTTGCGTTGCCGTTTTCCTCGTTGCGTTGCTGGGCAACGCTGTCATTGGCCGGCTTCGATGTTTCTTCGGAGCCGGAAGGATTGGCGGGTGAATTCGTGGTGGTGGTCGATTGGCCATAGAGAGCCGGGATAAAAGCCAGGCTTGCGGCGCTCATGCCGGCCAAAAGGAAAGTGCGTATTTTTAATCGCGTTTTCATAAAAGATCCTTTGGTTAATTGTGATAGCAGATAGACCCGTGAGGAGTCTTACTTAAAGAATAGGCACTAACCATGCCAATTCTTTCTTCATATGAGATAGTCTCAGATTTTCAATTACTTATCGATATCTATAGGATACAAATTGGACGCAAATTTTCTTTCTTTTGCCACTCGCATCGGAAGGAAATTGCAATGTGCCACTGCGATGCGGACGTCCCTTTGCACGATAAGGTCAACGTATTTTTTTCTCTATCGATTTAGAGAGCAAAAACTCCTGCGCGCAGGATTCCGGTTGTTCTCAATGACAAAGGATCAATCCGCAAAATCAATATTTGCCGCGGACGCCGGCCATCAAGACGATCGCCCCTCCCGCGATACACACGGCGCCGACAATGGGAGGTATCGGCACTGTATGCGTTTCATTATGCTGAATTTGAAGCGGCCCTATCTGGGCATCCTGCTTGGTTTGCGTGTAAGAAAAACCCTGATAAACCAGGGCGAGAACTCCGACAATAATAAGCACGGCGCCTGCAAGCTTCATAAATTTTGTGAAAGTTTTTTGTCCACCCGGTTTGAAGCCGGTCCCATGATGGAGCCGGCTTCAAAAGGAAATTATTTTTTGTGCTCCACCGCTTTGCCGGCCGCCGCGCCAGCCCCCGCGCCGATAACTACTCCCGCAGCTATGCCGGCCGTGGCGCCGATCGGTCCACCTAAAGCGGCGCCAGTTGCTCCACCCAAGGCCGCGCCGGATACCGCGCCCGCCGTCATGCCGAATACATCCTGCCGCACATTGCGCGAACCGTCAGGATTGGCTTCGGCTCCGAAGCGATCGAAAATCTCGATCACTTCCGCAGGGTCGGTCACGTCGTAAACGGCGACGAGTACCTTACCCGAACGAACAGCCCGGTCATAGAAAAGAGCCTGTGATTCGGCGAATCCGCGTCCGATAAGCGAGGCGCGGAATGCCTCTTCGGCATCCTTGCCGTCCAATTCAAACACGACCTGGATATCAGTATCGGGAATGCCTTTTTTATTGAATTGCTCCACGGCCCGGCTGGCATTTTCCGGTTTTGAGAAAACTCCGGCGATAATTTGACTAGTATTTGTTTTAGTGATGGTTTTCGGCATAACAGTAATCCTTTGTGGAGATTGTGGAGATGGTTATTGTTCCCCCGTCTCACAGCCTAGTCTGTGCCAAGAAAGCCCTATCGCTAGAATAGCCTCATTTTGAATGGCTTCGAAATGGCAACGGTAGCGAGATTAATAGCCGAGCCTTGCTAAATGCGATCCAGGCGAGAGAAAAGCCGGTCGATTGCAATAAGTTTAAAATAATGTTTTGTATCGTGCGCAGCCCGCTAGGTTGCCCGCATCGGCGCCGGATAAGGCAACTGGGTGAATGTGAGCCAGAATCCCTTAATTAATCGGACAAGTTCCGTTCGCTCCGGAATACCGGCCGGCTTAGTGACAAAGGCGTTCGCCCCGGCTTCGTAAGCAGCGGAAACTTCCTGGGGAGCAACGGATGATGAAAAGACGATGACAGGAAGTATCTGGCATGTAGGTTGAGCCCGGATCCACCGGAGGACATCCATGCCGGATTTTCGGGGCATTTTGAGATCCAGCAACAAAAGGCTTGGGAAGGGGAAAGTATTCCGGTCGGCAAATTGTCCCGCGCCCGAAAGGTAATCAATGGCAATTTGTCCATCCGGCGCAAGGTGAAGTGCATCGTTTACTTCGGCTTTGACAAAAGCGCGCTTGAGGAAGATGACATCATTTTCATCATCTTCCGCCAGCAAAATGCAGTGATTTTTTTGGGTCATAGGGCTTTGGACAACTGCAGCCGGAAGCGGCTTCCTTTTCCGGCCTCCGATTCAACGCCAACGCTTCCGCCCATTCGCTCAACGGCTTTCCTGACGAGAGCGAGACCAATACCATTTCCGGGATACTGGTTGCCATGGAGACGGCTAAACATCCGAAAAAGCTGGGCTTGATCGCCGGAGCTAATGCCGATTCCGTTGTCTTCTATACAAATGAGGACAGTCGAACCGATGGAGCGTGAGTAAATTTTGATCTGGGGTATTTCTCCAGCACGAACAAACTTTACCGCATTATCCAAAAGGTTGGTCAAACACTGCTTGAACGCCGCTTCGTTTCCCATCACGCGACACAGCGGAAGCACGAAATCAATCTTGGCGTTGGGGGGCTGAAATTCGGGGCGATAGTGAATAATGTCACGAATGATATTTTCCACTTCAATAGCTTCAAGCGGCATGGCTTCATGAGAGAGACGCGTAAAAGTCAGCAGATCCAGGATCATTCGATCCATGCGCTGGGTGGAACCGATCACTTTGTTAACCAGAACCAAGGCGTTATCCTTTAATTCGGAGCCATGATCCTCGAGGAGAATTTGCAGGAAACTCTGGATGGCTCGGACAGGCGCCCGGAGATCGTGGGTAAGGGTGTAAGAGAACGCCTCGAGTTC
>DATJMI010000134.1:0-26918 GCA_035508775.1 Methylacidiphilales bacterium | reverse complement strand
GGAACTCCAACCTCTTGCCGGGGAAGAAATGACGCTTCCGCTGGCTGATTCTTATCAGGCCGCGTTTATCGACGGTGAGCGCGCATTTGCCCTACAGGTACTTGCTCTCATTGATGAACAGGAAAATGCCGGATTTGCCGAAGAAAAAACGATGGTGGGGCGTTAAAGGCCATAAATGGGGTCCAAGTCATGGGGGCATTGCAGATTTTAGCCCATGCTGAATTCAGTTGTGCAGGCTATGGAGTGGGTGTATTCTGAGGTATAGGAAAACTATTTATGGCACATCCCCTATTTGCCCTTGGTCTGCCGCCCGGGATGGATTGGTTTTGGATCTTTCTCGTCGTCGTGATTCTTTTTGGCGCGGACAAAATTCCGAAGCTGGCGCGCGGTTTGGGCAAGAGCGTCAGTGAATTTAAAAAGGCAAAAGAGGAATTCGACAAGGAAGTGAGCGCCGCCGCCACCGAGTCCGAGGTAAAAAAGATCGAAGACAAACCCGCTACGTCGGTGAATTCGGTGTCCGCCGAGACGACCAAAAAGATTTGAGAGTCGAGGCATTCAGTAGCGCCAGTCCGGCAGCCAGCGCGATGGCGGTTATACCGATGGCTTGAATCAGAGCCGCGGGGCCAATTTTTTCCAGGAGATGTCCGTTTAGATTAACGGCAAGGCCGATGAGAAAACTCGCGGTGGTGCAGAGATTTCTCAAGGCAAAAAGACGTCCGCGGCGGGAGTCATCGACATCATTTTGCAGCCGTGCTTCGATGGGGATGAGAATGAAGGCCGAGAGCAGGCCCAGGAAAGCGGCGCCAGCCACCGCGGGCAGATAGTCGGTCAGTCTGGAAAAACTGATAAGCGCCAGGCCAAGCAGGGCCAGCCCGATATAGGGGAGAGCCCTGCTTCGACTTAAGCGCTTTGATGTGCCGCAGAGGCCCACACCAAGGCCGAGACCCAGCCCGATCCCAGCCATAAGCAGGCCAAAGGCCAGTGTCTTGATTTCAAAGATGGGAGGTTTTGGAGCAACCATGCTGAAAAAGCGGGTGAGAACATTGGCCAAGGCGCGGACGGAGGAGAGATCGACCGTAACAACAATCTGCTGCAGGATGGTGATAAGAACCATCGCGCTAATGAAAGAGAAGGCGGAGTTGACCAGGACCAACGCGCCCAGTTCTCGCTGCTCGCGCAGCACATTCCAGCCGCCGAACAGGCCGCGCCAGGTCGTGATTTCGCCGGTGGCGACGGAACCGGCGCGAACGGGATAAAGATCGGCGTCGATGCGGTAGACGCACCAGGCTGAGGTGAGAAAGCCAAGCGCGTTAAAATAAAAGCTGCTGTGCGCCCCGAAAATCGAAACGATGAGGCTGGCCACGGGAATACCGATAAAATTGGCGATGACGCCGATGAGAGAAATGAGCGCGTTGGCGGTGACGAGTTGCCGTCCGGTGACAATCTGAGGCAAGGCGGCTTGCCGGGCGGGAATAAAAAGTCCGTTGAAGGCGCCCATGAAAAAAATAACGGTGAAGACGGCGAAGACATTTTGAGCGACAAACCACCAATAGAGGAGAGATAGAGTCAAAATCGCGCGCGCGATATCGGACCAGAACATGACCCATCGCCGGGAAAAACGGTCAACGATCCAGCCGTAAAGGGGTGCCAGCACCAAGCCGGGCAGCATGGCGCAGAAGGTGACTTGCGCGCTGTCCCTTCCCGCGTCGATGCCTTGTTTGATGCCGAGAATGACATAGAGGATGGCGAACTGATAGAAGCGATCTCCCAGGCTGCTGATGATTTGGCCGCACCAGAGCCGGGCAAAATTTTTTCCCGCCAAGATACCGAAAAAGGTGGCGGTGGCGGGCTTCATGCTGGAACTCCTAGAGGCTATCCGAAAAGTAGGCAAGGGTCACAGCGAAAGGAGTCCTGCGGATGGCGGAAAAGCTTCGTTCCAAAGAGAAGCTGCCGCGCGCAGCACCTGCTGTCTGCAGGACTGCCGTGTGGGATACTGCCGTGCGCCGCACCGGCTATTTTTGCCGGGCGCTGATGATGGTGACCGCCTGAACCGGGACGTCTCCGTAGGGGCCGACGGTGGTGGTTGGAACTTGGGCGATTTTATTCATGACGTCGAGGCCCTTGATGATCTTGCCGAACACCGCATAGCCGTCGGGTGAAACACCCCCCGGATCGAGCTTGCTGCTGTTATCGACAAGGTTAAGAAAGAATTGCGAGGTGGCGCTATCGGGATCCGAAGTGCGTGCCATGGAAATGGTGCCGAGTAGATTATGGAGTCCGTTGCTGGCCTCGTTTTTGATCGGCGCCGACACGCTCTTTTGGTTCATATCGGCGGTAAAACCACCTCCCTGGATGACGAAACCGGGTATAACCCGGTGGAAAATCGTGCCGTCATAGAACTTCTTGTTGACATAGGCGAGAAAGTTGGCCGTGGTGATGGGTGCATGCGTTGGATCGAGCTGAATATCGATCTCGCCCATGCTGGTCTTGAGGACCACAACAGGATCGGCGGCTTTGGCGGGTTGCGCCCAAGCCAGGGATAATACGAAAACGGAAAAAACGACGGTGGAGTAGAGGATAGGTCGGTTCACACTGCTTATTTCAGGCTATGGAAGGCCAATGTCACGCGGAAAGTGTAAATGCTTCTTTTAACTATCCTCATGGCAGATCAGATGATGGCTGGTTCGGGCGTTGCGGGCCGTTGTGGCATCCAGTTTATTTTGCCTCGAAGAAAGGCGAGCCATCCCAAAACGGCGCCGAGTTGGCGTATGATTTGGAAAACAAACGGCTCGGTTAAAGTGGCGCCAAGCGATTGGAGCCATAGTTTACGGGAGAGAGGGATGCCGAGCCAGCGCTGGTATAAGACAATAGAGTAAGCATGAAGAGTGAGATCGACAATCAGCTTAAAAATGATGAGTTTAACGATAAAGACATCCAAAAAATGCCGAACGAAGAGGATTTCGACTAAAACAACCGCTGCAGCCAAAGCATAAATCGGCAAGAGTAAATCGAGCGTTTTGAGGCATAACATGTACCGTCCCACCGCCCCGTACCGGTTATTGGCTACCATGGTGTGATATTTGAAATGGGTGGCGATAAACCCCGCGAACCAGCGCCGACGCTGATTAAGAAACGTGCATATGGCCGCGGGCGCATCGGTGGTGCCGCGCGCGCCGGAAAGAGTTTTCACCGTGACGCGCCGTCCGTGATCAAAGGCGTCACGGTAGGCGCGGTGGGTTAGTTCATAGTCTTCGACCCAGCTTGAGGTATCGAATCCTCCGGCGGTTTCGAGAACGCCGCGGCGGTAAGCGGCGAATGCTCCTGAGATGAGCAAGAGCATGCCATACTGCATCCAGGTCAAACGCCAGAGAAAACCGCGCGCATACTCAAAGGTTTGAAAGAATTGGAAGAACCCGGCCCATGAGGTCCGCTGGCAAACCGGGATGAGGACGCCGCCGGCGATGCCGAGATCAGGATCTTCGATAAAGCCATCCCGAAGGGCGGCCAGCGCCCCAGGTTCGATATAGGTGTCGGCATCGAGAGTGACGATGATTTCGCTCGTCGCCATTTTCCAACCGGCGTTAAGGGAATCAGCCTTGCCCGAATTCGGTTTGCGCAGCACCTGCAGGCTGGGCTGGCGTCGCGAAATTCCCAATGACCGCGTGCCGACCGCTTCGAAAGTGAGTCCGTATTCGGCGGCCAGCCAATCAACCATCCCATCGGTTGAGCCGTCATCGATAACGAGAATTTCGTCGGCCGGTTCGGTTTGAACCTCCAGCGCATGCAGGCATTCGGGTAAAACAATCCGCTCGTTGCGCGCGCAGATAAGAACAGTCACGCTTGGGCGCGGCCCCGGCGCTGGCACGGGCGCGGCGCGACTTTTACGTTCCTGCCGGATGACGGCGATTTGGCTCGATATCACCATGAAACCGAGCAAAAGCGAGTCGTAGGCGATGTAAACCAGACCGATCATCCAGGCGGCGGCGCCGTGGAACACGAACGAGGCGCAGAGCGTGAAAATTAGCACGCCCAAAACGGCGCCAAAGAGAATGGGCCAACGGAGAGATTGCACAAATAGGTGGCTAAAGGCTAAGCCAACGTACCGACATGCTCGGCGACGGCGAGGGGAATCCCCTCCAGCGTGTCGCGATAGGGTGTTTTGGGCAGAACCTGGAGCGAGGCGACGGCCTGGTCGAGGTAATGTTGCACCCGCCGCACCGCGTTTTTCAGTCCCCCCCGCTCCACAATCTGCGCGAGCAGTTCCGCCTGGTTGTCCGGAGTGCCATGAAGGATGATGGAATGGAGCCGTTCCTGCTCCGCCGGAGAGGCCTGAGCAAGAACGTGGAGCAGCGGCAACGTGAGCTTGCCCTTGGCGAGATCGGTGCCGATGGTTTTGCCGGTGGCGCCTTCGGTGCCGACCAGATCGAGGCAATCGTCGTAAATCTGATAGGCGATGCCGAGATAATCACCATAGTTGCGCAGGGCCAGCACTTCGTCGGGACGGCATCCGTTGAGGAGGGCGGCCAATTCCGTGCTGACGCGGAAAAGAGCGCCCGTTTTCATGGAAATGATTTTGATGTATTCGGCGATGCTGAGTTTGAGATCGAACCGGCGCTGGGTCTGGAGAATTTCACCGCTGCAGACCTCATTGGAGGCGTCGGCGATCTTGCGTCCGACGATGGGATCGGGAAAGTTCAAGCTTAGCTTGAGGGCATGGCAGAAGAGGCAATCGCCCAGCAATACGGCCAGTTCCGCGCCCCATTTGGCGAAGGCGGTGGTTTTGCCGCGGCGCTTGCCCGCGCCATCCATGATGTCGTCGTGAATCAACGTGGCGATGTGAATCAACTCGACGATTACCGCGAGATCGAGGTGGCCCGGCGTCGATTGGCCGCAGGCGCGCGCGGCCAGCACCACGAGGGCGGGACGGATGCGTTTGCCGTTGCCGTCGAGCGCATAACTGATGTAGCCGGAGATGCCGGGATCAAATTCCTGCACCTGAAATTTGAGACGCTCCTCGATCATGTCGAGATCGGGTTTAATGGTGTTGAGCTGGCGGCGAAGGTCGAGCTTTTGCGTCAGGGTGGGAAAGGAACGGCGCAGCGATTCAAAAGAAAGATCTCCCGGATTGAAAGAAGCCCCCGATTTGCTCATCTTCATAGGCTAGGCGGATCGGGGAAGGTGGTCAAACTAAAGCACCTAGGCGGACACGTCGTTTTTCTCACTCCACTTAGGCAATGGCGCGACGGCCCGGCCCTCGAGGGGACGGCGGTAATCGTAAATACCCGGGTGAATCTGCGCCTTTTCTGCGTAAGTCTGCGCCAGCATCTCGAGGTGAGCGTCGATATTGTCGATGTGGTGCAGCATCCAGGCTTCGGGCGTGCGGGGCGTGACCGGCGCGCCGTATTCCTTTTGCCCATGATGAGAGGCGATGAGATGGAGAAGGTGTTCGCGCACCGTTTCACGCGGCGGCAGAGTGGGCGCGGTAAATTCGGCATGGGCGTCGAGTCCGCGCCAAAGTTTGTTGACGAGTTCAATGCCGATGGTGATATGGCCAAGCAGTTCACCCACGGTGGTCATGGGGCTGACAAACCCCTGCGACTGGTAATCGAGCTCCCAGAGTTTGCCGCAATCATGGAAGAGAATGCCGGCGCGAATGAGGTCCCAGTTGAGGCCGGGATAAACCGGGGCGAGCGCGGCGCCCGCGCGCATCATCTGCGCGGTATGTTCGAGCAGGCCGCCCCGCCGCGCATGGTGGTAATCGCGGGCCGCCGCCGCCCGGCGGAATTTTTCGCCATATTCACGGAGATAAGCCTGGCAAAGAAGACGCAGGCGCGGATCGTGGATGATCTCGACCATGCCGGCGATGCCGGCCCAATCGCGTTCGAGCGCGGCCCGGCGCTCCGGCGTGCCGGCGAAGAGGTCGGCGATTTCCTGTTTTTCGAGCCGGCGCAAATGGAGATGATCGACGTTAAGGCCATATTGGTTTTTCCAGAAGGATCCCTCGATCTTCACGCAATCGCCGTCTTGCAGATCGTGGCAGGAATCGTAGGCGTCGCTGTCTTCCCAAATCTTGAATTTTTCGATGGCCGTGCCGTCGGAGATTTCGAGTTCGAGGTAGGGCTTGCCCGTCTTGGTCAGGTTCTCGCGCACTTTGACAACCTGGCACGGCATCTCGGCTTTCACGGCGCCGCCATCCACCGCTATGGCCTTACCGATTTCCTGGAGAGTCATGCTCTCACACTATCCGAAAAAACGGCGGAGTGGAGAGAAACTTTTTTAATCAGGTCCGGAGCTTTTGCCGGACCGGGGACCAGCATGTCGTGCGTCCGCCGATGGTCGCATGCTGGAGCTTCGCGCCGGTACGCGGGCAGACGCCCCCCTTTTCCCATCGGTGATTGAAAAGCCAGGAGTCGGGCAGATCGGACCAATCTTTGCCGATGACGTGAAGCGAGTTGCGGCAGACCGCGCGAATTTCGCGGTACAAAACACGGATGCGCGCCGCATCGAGCGAACCGGCGGATTGTTTGGGATGAATCGCGGCACGCCAGAGAATTTCATCGGCCATCCAGTTGCCGATGCCGGGAAATCGTTCCTGCATGAGCAGGACGGCCTTGACCGGCGCGCGTCCGCGGCGGCGCAGAAAATCGGCCAATGCTTGGACGGTGAACGCGGACGAAAGAAGATCGGGCGGAAGTTTTGACCACCAGGCCGGCACGGTGGCGCCTTCGGCGAAAAGGACGCGCCCGAATTGCCGCGGATCGGTGAAAACCAACGTTTTCCCGGCTTGAACCAGGACGAGATGATCATGCCGGGCCGGTTCGAATCCCGGCGGTTCAACGCGCAATTCGCCGGTCATGCCGAGATGCAGTCCGAGCCATGCTTCCTTTTTCTCAGCGCGCTGCCGGGCGACGAAGAGCATCTGCTTGCCCCGCGCTTCTGACCGCTCAAGGGTGGCGCCGGTGAACGCGCGCACGAACCGTTGGGGGGCGATTCCACGAAAGATCCGGGCCTTGGGATGGATGAGCACTTTCCCGATGCACTCGCCGAGGCCGGGATTCCATTGCTTGCGAAAATATTCGACTTCGGCGAGTTCAGGCATGGGATATTCAACATGGCGGGAATCTTTCCATGCGCAAGGATTGCCGTTTCGGCCAAAAATCGGCGAGCCAAGCCGTGCGTGATGCGGTAAATCGATCCTGTGCTTTATCGCCGCATTGCCCGTCCGCTTCTCTTTTTGCTGCCGCCCGAGTCGGTTCATCGCCTGGCGATGTTCGCGCTGGCACGCACGCCGTTGGCATCCGTCATGGCGCCGGTGGCGCGCCGGGAATTTTCCGGCTTGGAGAAAAAACTTTTCGGTCTCACCTTTCCCAATCCCATCGGGTTGGCGGCCGGTTTTGACAAAAACGCCGAGGGCCTGGCCGCATGGGAGAATCTCGGATTTGGCTTCATGGAGTTGGGCACGATTACGCCCCGCCCCCAGCCGGGCAATCCGCGCCCGCGTATCTTTCGGCTTCCGGAGCAGCAGGGGTTGATCAACCGTCTTGGTTTTCCCAATGCCGGGGTGGAGGAGGTGGCGCGGCGCCTGGAAAAAATCAAGGCCGCCGGCCGCTGGCCGCGCATTCCGGTGGGGATGAACATCGGCAAAAACAAGGAGACTCCGCTGGCGGAAGCGGGGCGCGATTATCTTCTCTGTTTTCGTGCCACGCGCGATCTCGCCGATTATTTTGTCGTCAATGTCAGCTCGCCGAATACGCCGGGGTTGCGCGAGCTGCAACAGGGGCAATTTCTCGATTCGATTCTCGGCCCACTGCGGGACGAGGATCCCGGTTTGCGGAAGCCGCTCTTGATCAAAGTCGCGCCCGATCTCTCCGAGGGGCAATTGGAGGAAATCGTGAAGGCCGCCGGCAAATACCGGCTGGCGGGCATTGTCGCGACGAACACGACCATCGATAAACAGGGCTTGCCCGTGCAGGAGGAGGGCGGTGTAAGCGGACGGCCTCTCACGAAGCGCAGCACCGAAATCGTCCGGTCGTTGCACCGCTTGACCGGCGGAAGCGTGCCGGTTATCGGCGTGGGTGGAATCTTTAACGCCGCCGATGCGCGGGAGAAATTGGCCGCCGGCGCCAGCCTGCTTCAACTTTACACCGGTCTCGTTTACGAGGGGCCTCTCATCGCGCGCAAGATTTGCGAGGGATTGGGCCACGCGAGCGCATAAAAAACGAATCTCTATTCGTTCAGGTTTAGAACCTGCCTTGCTCTATAGGAAAAGATTCCAAAACCATCCATTTCATTCGACATAGCGTCTTAACACGGTGAGTAATTCCTTGAGGCGGCGCTGACCCTCCAGAGGGTCCGACGTTCCGGCAATGCAGCTCTCGGTGTGTTGCTGGATGATCACTTCAGCGAAGGACTTGAGCGCTTTCCGAACCGACACTATCTGCGTGAGAATTTCCGCGCAATCGATATCAGCATCGACCATTTTGTCGATGGCCCGGATTTGACCGGCAACTTTGCTCAGGCGAATCTGCAAAGCCCTTTTCTCTTGGGGATCATGGTGATGATGGTGCTGAGAATGCGAGCGGGGATGACCGTGAGACATTGGCAGATTTTATAACCTGTTGCCGGGAAATAGCACGACTTCAGAGATAGCCTCCATGGGAGCAGGGGGTATACCCCTCTTTATTTGGTTTGTCGCCTCCATTTCCAGGCGTCATTTTCCAGTAAATGGCAGATTCAGCCGTTAACGGTTTCGATTCGTCCACCTTTGCAGTCACCAACCTGCGTGGCAGAATCACCGCCCTCATCACCCTGCTTATCGGGATCAATGTGGCCGCCTGGATATGGGCGCTGGCTTCTTTTCATGCTTTTCCGCTTTTGCTTGGGACCGCGGTGCTGGCGTACAGCTTCGGACTTCGCCATGCGGTCGACGCCGATCACATCGCGGCCATCGATAACGTTACGCGCAAATTGATGCAGCAGGGGCAGCGGCCAGTCGGAGTTGGTTTCTTTTTCTCGCTCGGCCATTCCACGATTGTGTTTGGCCTCTCCGTCGCCATCGCGCTTACTTCCATCGCACTAAAGGACCGCTTCGATTCGATGAAAAATATCGGCGGAATTATCGGCACCACCATTTCGGCTTTTTTCCTTTTTGCCATCGCCTTCATCAACATCGTTATCCTGGTTGGAATTTGGCGCACTTTCCAAGCCGTCCGGCGAGGCGAGCCCTATTTGGATGAAGACCTTAATTTGATTTTGGCCCGGCGCGGCTTTTTCGCGCGAATTTTCCGCTCGCTCTTTCGCTTGGTAAGCCACAGCTGGCAAATGTACTTTGTCGGATTCCTCTTCGGTCTCGGCTTCGATACCGCCACAGAAGTGGGCGTGCTGGGCATCTCGGCCACCGAGGCTTCCAAGGGATTACCGATTTGGTCGATCCTGGTTTTTCCGGTACTCTTTGCCTCCGGGATGGCATTGATCGACAGTCTCGACAGTTTGCTGATGCTCGGCGCCTATGGCTGGGCCTTCTTCAAGCCGGTCCGGAAACTCTATTACAACATGACGATCACGTTTGTGTCGGTGGTGGTGGCGTTCTTTATCGGCAGCATTGAGGTCCTGGGATTAATCGGCGATCAGTTTCAATGGAAGGGCCCGTTCTGGAGCATGATGGATTTTCTGAACGGCGATGTCGTCTTTACCAACATCGGATTCATCATTATCGGAATTTTCGCCGTCAGTTGGATCGTCTCGATCATTATTTACCGAATCAAGAAGTACGATGAAATCGAAGTGCGCACATCCGCCGAGTGAGAGGAGATTTTTTTGGACAGCCGCTATCGTTTCTTGAGAATTCTCGCCAGAAACGGCGCGGTCACAGATCGCTTCGTCCGGGCGACTTCCTCCGGCGTGCCTTGGGCGATGAGCCGGCCGCCCGCTTTGCCGCCTTCGGGGCCGAGTTCGATAAGATAATCGGCATCGGCCAGGACATCGAGATGATGTTCGATGACAATCACAGTATGACCGGCATCGGCGAGTTGATGCAGGACCTGAAGCAGGCGTTCCACGTCGGCGAGATGAAGCCCGATGGTCGGTTCTTCGAGAAGGTAGAGGTGTTGCAGTTGGGCGAATCCGGGGGTCTTGAGCCGCTTCTGCGTGTTCATGCCGAGCGAGCGGGCAAGTTCGGCGACCAGCTTGATCCGTTGCGCTTCGCCGCCCGAGAGGGTGGGGCTGCGCTGGCCGAGTGTAAGATAGCCGAGGCCGGTATCGCGCAACAAAGCGAGAGGGCCTTGCAGGCGCGGAACTTCGGCAAAGAAACCGGCCGCCTGATCGATGGTGAGATCGAGCACGCCGGCAATCGATAGGCCGCGATAAAGGACCTCGAGCGTTTCGGGATTATAACGGCGTCCGCGGCATGTTTCACAGAGGACATATGCCGGGGGAAGAAAATTCATTTCCACTTTCACCGCGCCCTGGCCGAGACAGGCGGGACAACGGCCCGAACCGCTGTTGAAAGAAAAACGCGAGTTAGCGTAGCCCCGCTGGCGGGCCAGAGGGAGATGGGCGAAGAGATCGCGGATATCATCCATGAGGCCGATGTAGGTCGCGGGCGTGGAGCGCGAGGTCTTGCCGATCGGCGCCTGGTCGACTTCGTAGACCGAGGTGAAAACATCGAAGCCTTCCACTTTTTTCCAAGGCCCGGCTGGAAGTTTGCTCCGCCGTCCCTTGCGTCCGGCAGAAGCCTGCGCGGCTGGTTTGATGACGTCGTGCAACAGGGTGCTTTTGCCCGCGCCGCTAACACCGCAAAGCGCGATCAAGCGTCCGGCGGGAAACGCGACATCGAGTTGCCGGAGATTGTTGGCCTCCGCGCCGTAAATCCGGCACCAGGCCGGCACGTCTTTGACGGACCTCCGTTGGCCGCGAGAGGGATGAGCCAGCGGCGCGCCGAGAATTTTTCCCGTGGGTGAATCGCCCCGTTTGGCCAGCGAGCGCCAGGGGCCTTCGGCAACAATCTGTCCTCCCTGCGCGCCCGCTCCCGGGCCGAGATCGATGATCCGGTCGGCAAATCGCATCGTATCCTCGTCGTGCTCGACCACAACGAGGGTATTGCCCTTGCCGCGCAGCGCGCCCAGCGAGGCGAGAAGACGCTCGTTGTCGCGTGGATGGAGACCGATGGTCGGCTCGTCCAGGACGTAGAGGACGCCCTGGAGTTCGGAACCGAATTGCGCGGCGAGACGAATGCGCTGCGCTTCGCCGCCGGAAAGGGTGGTCGCCGAGCGGTCGAGCGAAAGGTAACCGAGGCCGACTTTGACCAGAAATTCGAGGCGTTGGATAATCTCGGGTAAAATATCGCGCGCGATGCGAGCCTCGCGTCCGCGCGGCCTGACGGTGCGGAAAAACGCCAACGTTTCCACGATGGAGAACGCGCCGATTTCGCCAATGGTGAGCCCGCCATTCTTTCGCGCACCCCGGCCCAGCGGCAGGCGCACGGCGCGAGCCAGCGGGTTAAGCCGCTGGCCGAGACACTCGGGACAAACCGGGAGGGAATCGTCATCTCCGGCCAGTTCCCGCGCCAGCTCGGCTTCGGCTTCCCGTTGCGCTTCGGTGTCGCCTTCGGCGCTGTTTTCGAGAAGCGTGCCGAAGCCCTGGCACGCCGGGCACCAGCCGTGGGGCGAGTTGAAAGAAAAGAGGCGCGGTTCGGGTTCGTCGAAGGAACGTCCGGCGTCGGGGCAGAAAAGCTGCGTGCTGTAGACGGTCTCCCGGCCACGCGTATCGAGCGCGTAGAGCGTGCCGCGTCCCACGGCGAGGGCAGAATCGATCAGGCGGCGGCGGTCCGGGAGGGAAATTTCATGCGAAAAGCGGCCCAGTTCGGCGCTGATGGTATGTTCGACGTAGCGGTCCAATGGCTTGAATTTGGCTGGATCGATCCATTTTCCGTCGACCCGCAGGCGCGGATAGCCTTTTTTCACGGCCCATTTCGCCACTTCGGTATGGAAGCCTTTGCGGCCCTTGATGAGAGGCGCGAGGATGCGGAATTGGTCCGTCCGGGTGGCACGGTCCAGACGCGCCAAAATTTCAGAGGGAGTCTGCCGCTCCGCGCGCTCGCCGGTGACGGGATCGTGGACCTGGCCGAGCTTGGCATAGAGCAGGCGCACGAATTGGAAAATTTCGGTTACGGTGGCCACCGTACTTTTGCGTCCGCCGCGTGTGACGCGCTGCTCGATGGCGACGGAGGGGGGGATGCCGGTGATGGAATCGACGTCGGGGCGTTCGAGCTGCTCGACAAACTGGCGTGCGTAGGCGTTCAGGCTGTCGAGATAACGGCGCTGGCCCTCGGCGAAGAGGAGGTCAAAGGCCAGCGTCGATTTGCCGGAGCCGCTCAGGCCGGTGATGACGGTCATTTCGTTCAGCCGGATATCAACGGAAAGGTTTTTCAGATTGTGGTGGCGCGCGCCGCGAATCTGGATGGCATCCGGCACGGCGCCAGCGTGACGGCGCGCGCGCGGAGCGGCTTTGCCGTAATCGTTGGCCGTTTCGCGGACATTCCGGGCGATCTTGTTTCGGCCGAGCTTCGGTTGGAGAAATTTGCCGGTATGGCTGCCCGGCGTCACTGCGATCAATTCGGGTGGGCCCGCGGCGACGACGCGCCCGCCTTCGTGCTCGGCTTCGGGGCCGAGATCGATGATCCAATCGGCGCATTTGAGGACTTCGAGATTGTGTTCGATGACCACGAGCGAATCGCCCTGGTCAACGAGGCGCCGGAGAACGGTCAGCAGAAGGCGGATGTCTTCGAAGTGGAGGCCGGTCGTTGGTTCATCGAGGATGAAGAGACGGGTTTGGTGCCGGCCTTGGGTGGATGGCATCGTTGGACCCGGCGGATGTCCATTTGCCTGGCGGCGCTCACCGGGTTCGTCATCCGAATCGCCGTCAACGGGGATGACAGGCTCGCCGCTGAGATAGCGAAGAAGCTTGATGCGCTGAGCTTCCCCGCCCGAGAGTTGATTGAGCGGCTGGCCGAGCCGGAGGTAACCGAGGCCGACTTCGTTGAGAAGCCCAAACCGCGCGCCGATCTTTTCATGAAGCGCGCGTTTGGCCTTGTCCAGGCCGGGCGCGGCGGGATCGAAGTAGAGGCGGGCTTCGTCCACCGTCATTTCCAGAACTTCGTGAATATTACGGTTCCGGTACCGGATTTGCAGAAGCTGCGGCTGGAACCGGCGGCCCTCGCAAAGAGGGCAGGTGACGAAGACATCGGCGAGAAATTGCATTTCGATCTTTTCCGCGCCGGATCCGTTGCACCGGGGGCAGCGACCCGAGCCGCCATTGAACGAAAAATCGCCGGCGGTAAATCCCTGGGAGCGGGCGCCATCGGTGCTGGCGAAAAGATCGCGGATAAAATCGTACGCGCCTAGGTAGAGCGCGGCATTGGACCGGGGTGTGCGCGACAAAGGCGCCTGATCGACCCGGACGATTTCCGAAATGAAACCGTCGCCGCGCAATTCCCGCACCACCCTCGTTTCTCCGGTGTCCGATTGCTGATGGCGCGCGGCCAGAAGGGCGGGATGAAGCACCTGGTGAACCAGAGTGCTTTTGCCCGAACCGCTCACGCCGCTGATGGCGACGAATCTGCCGAGCGGAAACGTGACGTCGATGCCGCGCAGATTGTTGGCCGTGGCGCCGAAGAGGCGGAGTTCGTAGCCTGGCTCAGGGGCGCGGCGTTTTTCCGGCAGCGGAATTGTTTTCGTTCCGTTGAGATAAGCGCCGGTGGGAGAATTTTTTTGCCGGAGGAGAGTGGAAAAATCGCCGGCAAAGACGAGATCGCCTCCCGCCGCGCCGCGTCCGGGACCAAGCTCGAGCAGGTGATCGGCCTCGCGCATGACCGCTTCCTCGTGTTCGACGACGAGGACGGTGTTGCCGCGATCGCGCAGCCGCTTCATTACGCCGGCGAGCTGGCCCATATCGCGCGGATGGAGTCCGATGCTCGGCTCGTCGAGAACGAAAAGAGTGTTGACGAGCGAATTGCCGAGGCAGGAGGTGAGATTGACGCGCTGAATTTCGCCGCCGCTAAGCGTGCGAGTAGCCCGGTCGAGTGTCAGATAGCCGAGGCCGGCTTCAAGGAGATAGGTGAGCCGCGCGAGAATGCCGTCGCGCAACTGTTCCGCCGCGCTGTCGTCTTCAGGCAGAGGAAGCGAGTGGAAAAAATCACGTGCCTGGCTGAGCGGGAGCCGGTTGATTTCCGGGAGAGTGAGACCGCGGGACCATTCCTGTTCGGGTTGGGTTGATCCTTTGCCATCCGCCGGGCCATGAACGGCCGGGCCGAGCCGGAAATGGAGCGCTTCGGGCTGAAAACGGGCGCCACGGCAAATTGGGCATGTCTTGTAGGCGCGATAGCGGGAAAGAAAGACTCGGACATGCATCTTGTAGGTTTTGGTTTCGAGCCACTGAAAATAACCTTTTACGCCGTACCAGCCGCCGGCCTCCCAGAGTTCATTGAGAGTGGAATTTTTGCGCGGTTCTCCCTCAATGACGAATTTCTGCATCCAGGGATCGAGTTCGCAAAACGGCTGGTCAACCGGAATGCCCTCTTTCGCGCAATGCTTGAGCAAATCTTTCTGGCATTCGAGTGAAACGCCATTTTGCCACGGCTTGACCACCCCGCCGCGGATACTGAGACGGCGGTCGGGCAGCGCGCGCTCGTAATCGATTTCGATGGTGCGGCCAAATCCACGGCAAGACGAGCACGCGCCCATGGGATTGTTGAACGAGAAGAGCGCGGGCGTTGGTTCGCGAAAGCGGGTGCCATCGTAAGGACAAATCCAGGCATTGGAGAAGCGGAGTTCGTTCTTGGGTTCAGGGCCGGAAACGGGATCGAAGACTTGAACCTCGCCCTCGCCGTGACGCAGAGCCGATTCGACGGCCTCGGCGAGACGGGCGCGGTTGGCTGTGCTGACCGTGACGCGATCCTGCACGACCCGGAGCAAAGGCGGCGCAGTCTCTTTTTCGGGAACCGGATCGTCGGTGCGACGCAATTCCCCGCCGAGCCAGACGCGCAGAAAGCCTTGCTGCCGGAGCGCCGCCAGCGCCGCGCCAAGGGAAGGTTGATGAGGCATGGGGACGGAAAAGCCGACGAGAACGTCCCGCCCGGCGCGGGCAGCCAGAATCCCGGAAGCGATTTGCGTCGCGCCGAGAGGCCGGACGGCCCGTCCGCAATGGGGACAGGTGAGCGAGGCCAGGCGCGCGAAAAGTAATTTGAGGTAGTCGGCAATCTCCGTCATCGTGCCGACAGTGCTGCGCGAGGTCTTCACCGAGTTGCTTTGTTCAATCGCGATGGCGGGAGGCAGCCCGTCGATCCGTTCCACGTTGGGTTTGTCCATCCGCTCGAGAAACTGGCGCGTGTAGGGGGAGAAAGTTTCGACATAGCGCCGCTGGCCTTCCGCGTAGAGGGTGTCGAAGGCGAGCGACGATTTGCCGGAGCCACTCAGGCCGGTGATGACGGTGAGCCGGTGGTGAGGGATAGTGACGTCGATATTTTTGAGATTGTGCTGCCGGGCGCCGTGCACGCGGATATGGCTGGGACTCATAGGCGGGCTGAAAAGGTAACGCGTCAAAGCCGGAAGGCAACGGCTTCTCACGCCAAATGCGGAATTTTTTAACTGCTTCGGGCGCACTGCCCATTCATAGTGTATAAGCGCCGGAGTCATGCCATTTGCGCCTTGCGGCAGGGAGTCCTTTTTGCGACTTTTACTTTTCCTCCGGGCAGACTCATTCGCAATTATCGGCACTCTATCATGCACACGGTTTTGGAATTTCTGAAGGATCTCTACAATGTCGACTGGTTGCAGCAAATGGCGCAAACGTATGGCGTTCCTCTGATTGCTTTAATCGTCTTTGCCGAAACCGGACTCCTGGTGGGCTTTTTTTTGCCGGGAGACACGATGCTTTTTGTGGCCGGAGTAGCCGCGGCCATGAAGGGAGCCGATGGTGAAACCTATCTCAACATCTGGGTGCTGACGGTGTCGCTGATCGCTGCGGCGATCTGTGGCGATCAACTTGGCTACTTTTTGGGATATAAAACGGGTCATGCCATCTTTGTCCGGGAGGAAGGCTTTTTTTTCAGACGCAAACATGCGGAGCGGGCTCATGCCTTTTACGTGAAATATGGCATCTGGGCGGTGGTGTTGGCGAAGTTCGCGCCCGTGTTGCGGACATTCGTGCCATTTATGGCCGGAGTGGGCGAAATGAAATATCCAAAGTATCTGTTGGTTGACTGTCTGAGCGCCACATGCTGGATCACCCTCGCGGTTTGGGCTGGATATTTGCTCGGCATTCGTTTCCAAAAAGACTTGCACTATATTGTCCTCGGTATTGCTCTGGTCTCCATGCTTCCCGTCATTATTGGGCTGACGAAGGAATTCCTCTCCAGCCGCGAATCTTCCTCATCTTGATTTTATGGCCGATATGTCCAAGTCCAAAGCTTCCGCCAACGCCATTACTCCTCGTCGGGAGGAAGATTTTCCGGAGTGGTATCAGGCCGTCATTACCGCCGCCGACATGGCGGAGAATTCGGAGGTGCGCGGTTGCATGGTCATCAAGCCGTGGGGGTATGGCATTTGGGAGTTGATGCAGAGCCAGCTTGATCGGATGTTCAAGGCGACCGGGCACAAAAACGCCTATTTTCCACTCTTCATTCCGCTCAGTTATCTCGAAAAAGAAGCGGAGCATGTGGCCGGCTTCGCGAAGGAATGCGCGGTGGTGACGCACCACCGGCTCGAAGTTAACGCCGAGGGGAAACTCGTTCCAACCGGCCCGCTGACCGAGCCGCTGGTGGTGCGCCCGACTTCGGAGACAATCATCGGCGCGGCCTATGCGCGCTGGGTGCAATCGTACCGCGACTTGCCGGTGCTGCTCAACCAATGGGCCAACGTGGTGCGTTGGGAGATGCGTCCGCGCGTTTTTCTGCGCACGACCGAATTTCTTTGGCAGGAGGGCCACACCGCCCACGAAACGGAACAGGAGGCTCTGCACGAGACGCGCCGGATGCTTGATGTCTACGAGACCTTCGCGCGCGATCACCTCGCCATTCCAGTGGTGACCGGACGCAAGAGCGCGAGCGAGCGTTTCCCCGGCGCGGTCGATACCCTTTGTATTGAGGCGATGGTGCAGGATCGCAAGGCCGTGCAGGCCGGGACATCCCATTTCCTCGGGCAAAATTTCGCCAAAGCTTCCGGCATCAAATATCTCTCGCGGGCGGGCAAGCAGGAATGCGCCTGGACGACGAGCTGGGGCGTCAGCACCCGGTTGATCGGCGCCCTGGTTATGGCGCACGCGGATGATGACGGATTGGTGTTGCCGCCGCGCGTGGCCCCGGTCCAGGTGGTGATTATCCCGATCATTCCGCGCGACGAGCAACGCAAGGAGATACTCAAAGCCTGCGGCGCGCTGGCGCAGCAGATCGAAGCGGAACAATTCCATCAGGAGCACATCCGGGTCGAGGTAGACCAGCGCGATACGACCGGCGGTCATAAGACGTGGGAGTGGATCAAGAAAGGCGTGCCGGTCCGCGTCGAAATCGGACCGCGCGATCTTGAAGCCGGCACCGTTTTTGTGGGCCGTCGCGACCGGGGTCCAAAGGAAAAGCAGTCTTATCCCAAGGACGGGTTCGCCGCGCAGACCCCGGCGCTTTTGCAGTCGATCCAAGAATCCATTTACGGGCGCGCCCAAGCCTTCCGGCACACGCACACGAGGATGATCGAATCGAAGGAGGAATTTTACGCGTTCTTCACTCCAAAAGACGAAGAGAAGCCCGAGATCCACGGCGGTTTCGCGCTGGCGCACTGGAACGGCTCGGCTGAACTCGAGGCGCAAATCAAGGAAGACCTCAAAGTGACCATTCGCTGTCTTCCCTTCGAGGAGATGCCGCAACCGGGCAAGTGCATCTTTACCGGAGAGAAGAGCGAGCAGCGGGTGATTTTCGCCAAGTCGTATTGAAGCGCGGATAGCAGCCTCTAGTGGGATTGGATCAGCCTGTTTCTTGTCCAAAGCAGGAGGGCTGTCAATAAGGGGGTAGTCTTGGCGTGTTCTCGATTGGAAGCGATAAACTTGGGGAACAAGTCGGGCTTAAACTCGGAGAGGCATATCCAATATCCGCCGAGGTTTTCGGCAGGGTGTTTGCCCCAGGTCACCTGTCACGCGTGCGGCGAATTTGTTATCGGGTTGGGCCATAACGTAGTCTAGGGTATTGGCAAGGGGCATCAGTTGATCGGCGGTCACGCCATACCTGTCGCTCAGATAGGCCCGGTATATGCCGATCACATCGTATCCGCCATGAGCGGCGTCCTCGGGATAATGAAGGGTCGGGTCATCGGCGGAGTAACTCCATTGATAGCAAGTATGTCCCGCTATTGTGACCTTCTTGACCCGACTCAAGAACGAATCGACCGATGCCTTTACGATGGTATCGTATGCCTTGACTCGCTGGGGTGAGTCGCCCAGCAATTCGTGGCATTCGGCCAAACGTTGAAAGCCGTTGTTGAGCATGGCCTGCTGGTTCCAGGGAACCGGCTTCCCCCACGGACTTTTCGTGCTCTCCTTTTCATAAAGCCTGGATGTTGGAAAATGGTAGAGGTGGGTTTGAGGATCGACGAGCCATTTGACGATGTAGGTGTCCATTGTCTTGTCCAATTCGCGAACATAGGTTTGCGCACGGTCCAGGTAGGTTGTGCCGTAACCGTAGGGGTCTTTCCCTATTTTCTTCGTCCACAAATTCTTGTTTTTCAAAATAAGTTTTGCCGCGTAAGCGATGTGCCCAACGACATCCCCATTTTCTGTGCTTGAATAGAGAGCATCGGGGCTATCGGCCGCTTTATTGGGCCAGACCAGGTCGCGTTCGCCGGTCCACATTACCCGCCCGGTTTTTGGATTGTTCCGGGCGGCGAGCATCTGGTTGGTAAACGTGATCATCCGGTTGAGAATCTCCGGGTCGCCGGTGATTTCGTACATGAGTCCGAGTGCCTCCACGTAAGCGCCACCGGAACCATAGACCATGGCGTTGTGATTGTTGTCGCTGGGAAATGTCACCCCGGCCATGAAATCCTTGAACGCCTGGACCTCATGCGGAGTAACCGGTCCGCTGGTCTTTTCAAAAATCAGAGACGGAGCCGGATGGAGAAATTCACTGTAAGACAAACTGCAAAAAAGAATAATAAAGCATGAGGCCCGTGTCAGCATGTCCAAGGTGAGTTGATAGGTGCCACAATCGAGTTGCAGCCTCTAATGATGGTTGAAGGAATCGACCAGGGTCTGGAAGACATCGTGTACTTGTTGTCCCAGCGGCCTCACGACGAACCACGCCACCACAACCGCTGCCACCACAATGATGATGTAACCTAGAAAGCCCAACCCGGGCTGTTTCCTGGATTTGTTGTCATCCATGGATGGAGGATAGAGGCCATCTTCGCATTAGCCAAGGGGCATGTTAAGGGTGATACTTGCCGATTTTTCACAGAACCTATCGCAAAATTAACCAGGGGCGCGTTGCGAGCCGAATTTGGCTCCAATCGAGGCGCGACGAAAGGAGTGATGACGTAGCGCATCTCGACTGAAGGAGCAACGAAGAATGAGGCCAAATTTGCCGCAACCCTTTCGGGCGAAAGTCTTTTTGCCCTTTAACTTTGTCGCTCGGTCCTGCGGACGGCAGAAAAGCTTCGCCCTAAAGAAAATCTGCCGTGCGCAGCATCTCCTCGCTCGGCTCCTCGTTAAAAGAGAAAAATCCATTTCGCGCAACTCTGGTTAATTTTGAAATAGATTCTAGATGGAAACGCGTTTTTCGCGTGCTGCTATTCATTTTTCAGATAAAATTTTGCATGAAATTTTTGGCCGGTTGCATCGGCCTAATTCTGTTTTTTGGGGCTGCCGGCCAGGGAACCCTTCTTGCGGCGCGAACCGCCACCATCACGGCTCGCGATCCGGTTACCTTTATCAAAGGAGATTCCTGCATTACGCGGCCAGTGCGGCCTGATGAGGTTTTCAGCGTCGTTACCGTCGCCAGTGATCAAGTCACCATCGCCGATGAAGACGGCTACGAGGCCACCCTGAATCGCGGTATGCTCAGAATCACCGATTCCACTCCTTCCCCACCATCTGTTCCCGCCACGAATGCGGTTCCTGCCGATCAGACCAGGGGGATGATAACCAAGGCCGCTCCAACGGCCACGCTTTCTTCTCCAGTAACAAATAATCCGGGCGGGACTTCCGATCAGGCGCCGGCCGTTCCAGCGCTTAATCCCGAAGACGCTGACAAGATCAAACAGCTCAACAAGGCATTCCAGATGCCTCTTTTCACCACCACTAATCTCTGGGACGAAGATGCGGATACCGTGGCCCAACGTTTGCAGTGGCCGCAAGAATCGAATACTTCCTTCGACGCCAGCTACCGGCGCTACGCCCTTGGCGATGAGACCGTTACGGTTCTGGGCGCGCGGGCCTATTCCCTGGCGCTTTACGCGCGTAACGGACATCCCACTTACCTTTCGATCGTTTTCGCCAACAAGGGTGATTTCGGAGAAATCGGCGATGTTACACGCAAAAAACTTCTTCACCTTGACGTCGCTCCCGGCGAAATGGAAAAGGCGGTACAAGATCTCAACGCGGCGGTGAAAACGGATGCCGGCACAATCAACGCGCAGTTAACTTCCGTTCTGGGCGATCCGGAAAGCCATGTCTTCGGCCCCACGGCCGACAGCCGCGAATTTGTTCACCGTTGGGATTGGAATGGCCACGCGATTCTTTTTACCTCTCCCCGCGATGAATATGCCGCGATCAAGATGGTGCCTTCGGAGGTGGCCGACCATTTTGGCGACGTCGCTAACCTGGATCGCGATGCGATCAAGGAAGCCTTGGCCAAGCGAGTTCTCAGGCGCGACAACGGTGATGTGGTGTTGCAGGATATCCCAATGGTCGACCAGGGGCCGAAAGGATACTGCGTTCCAGCCACGTGGGAGAGATACTTGCGCTACGTCGATGTGCCTGCCGACATGTACGTGCTTGCTTTGATTGGCGATACCAATTTTTGGGGTGGAACCAATTTCGACATTATGCGCGAGGCGGTTAACTCCTACGTCGAATCCTATCACCGCCGGGTTGAAATGGCGAATGTGCCGCTCGATGTGGATCATCTCACCAAGTTTATCGACCAGGGTTTGCCGCTCATGTGGTCTTGTTTTTACGTCAAAAGCGTGGAAAAGGAGATCAACGAACATACTTTTTTGGAGCGCAAAACAGTTACGGACTGGAATGTCTACAAAACCAGAATCGAAGCTGACGATCAGTCTCTTACTCCAGTCAATTTCGCCGACCCCAATCTCTCGCGCCATATGCGCATGATCATCGGCTACAATGCCGGGACCAATGAACTTGCCATTTCTGATTCATGGGGGTTGCGCTACACCGAACGTTGGATCACGGTAAAAGAGGCCCAAACCATCTCCACCAACGATCTCACCTACATCCAATGGTAATCGCGTTCGCCGTTTTTTCCTTTCATGGATTTAACGCGGAGAGGCTGTAAATTATGGTACATATAAGCGGGGATAAACCATGACAACCACCCTTGCCGCTACCGCGCTATCCGATAAAGTAGTGAAGGGGGGGGGCATGGAACCGCGCGAATCCACACCGAAAGAGAGTGGAGTCATCACCGACCGCGTGCTGGTGGAACGCACGCAGGGCGGTGATCCGACCGCGTTTGATGAGCTCGTGCGCCGTTACCAGCCCCGGCTTCTCGGCATGCTTTACAACATGACCAATAACCAGACGGATGCCTGGGACTTGGCCATGGAGACGTTCGAAAAGGCCTACAAAAGCATTCATACTTTCCGGCTCGACTCAGAATTTTTTACCTGGCTTTACCGGATCGGGTTCAACCTCACCGTCAATTTTCTTAAACGTAACAAGCACCGTCATAATTTAAGCATGGACGACGAGGACTTGGATTTGCAAAATCGCAACGAATTTATCGATGCCAGTGTCTCCGGGGACGCCGAAAGGCAGGCGCGACTCAGCGAGCTTAAAAATAAATTGAACGAATCGATGATGAAACTGTCTGACCAACACAGGGCAGTCGTGACTTTGTTTGATATCCAAGGTTTAAGCCATGCGGAAATCAGCAAGATCCTGGGCTGCAAGGAAGAGACCGTTCGATCTAGATTGTTCTACGCACACAAGCAGTTACAGAAATATTTAAAGAATTATTTGTAAAAAGCTATGGACGAGAATCAAGACTTTTCAGCTTTGCGTAATTTATTAGCTCTCAAAAAGTTAGATGCTCCGTTAGATGCCAGAATAGATCAATTCCTTATCGAATTTCATCGACGTCAGCGCGCGCAATTGCTGGTTCCGGTCTCTCGTTGGTCTCGCGCCGTGGGTTGGCTTAGAGAATGGATTTCGAGCTTTGAATTGGTGCCCGCGATTCCCTATGCGACAGCCTTCGCTGTGATTGCCGTCATTGCCGTCATTGGAGTTTCCCAGCGGGTGCAAGTAACCTCGGACGACGCAGGCCAGTATCAGCTTTCCCTCGATTTGCCGTCGCACCAATCTTCTTTCGCTATGATCCCGGCGTCATTTGGCATGGTGACAACGGCGGCTTCCAAGATGGACCATTTGATTTTTACGCCGAGCCGCTCCACTGTACCGGCCGCGACCCGTTTTGTATTGGCGAATAATTCTCCTTCGGCCTATGACGCAAGCGTGGCGTTTTAGGACCAGCGGTATCGTCTGGCCCTTTCTCTTTCTGTTCGCAGCGGTCCCGGCGTTTTTTTTGTTGGATGAATTCACGCCTGCCCGTGCGACCGATGAGTTTCAACCGGCCAATGACGAGATCAACGCCCTTTTCGAAAGGGCCAAACCTTCGGTTGTAAAAGTCCACTCCGGCGACAAATTCATTTCGGCCGGCACCGGTTTTTTTATCGACGACCGCGGCACGGTGCTTACCTCCTCGAACGTGATTGGCGACAACACCAATGCCCGGGTCGTGGTCAACGGAGTCGAACTCGACGCCAAAATCCTCGGTAATGATCCGCGCAGCGGCCTCGCCATGCTTCGCGTCTCTTATGATGAAAGCCCCTCTCTTCCCCTCGGTCACTCTGGTGACTTGAGGACTGGCAACAATGTGGTCGTTGTCGGTTATCCCATGAGCTTTCCCGTCGCCTTTTCCGAGGGTCAAATTTGCGGCTTTGATATCAGCTTTATCGTCCCTCCGAAAAACGATGGAACTGGAAAAGGCTCTGTTGCCACGGTGGAACGCTTCGCCACGACTCACATCCATGCCAACGCCTCGATTAGTCCTGGGCAGGTCGGCAGTCCGTTGCTCAACGAGCAGGGTGAAGTGATCGGTATTGTTGCGACCAGTCCGGACAGCGGCCAGACCATCTACGCGCTGCCGGTCGAAGCCATGCAAAAAATCATCGCCGATTTCAATCAGTATGGCCGGGCGCGCCACGGATGGGTTGGCGTCAATGTCGTTCAAGGACCTGACTCAAACCACGATGGCCGCACCGTCCGGGTCGTCCAGGCGGTGCCCGGAACGCCGGCCAGCAAAAGCGGAATCCGGCCCGGCGATACGGTCATGCGGATTGACGAGCGGGAAATTTACCGTCCGGCCGACGTTCTCGACGCCTCCTTTTTTAGCCACGTTGGCGGAAGCATGACTGTCGTGGTTCGCCGCGATCAGGACCTTTTCAGCTACAACTTTCCCGTCATCGAGCGCCCTTCCACACCGGCCCCATCCGTTCCGGGGGCGCCTGCCTCTTCTTCAGCGCCGCTAACGAGCGCTCCCATGGATCCGGATTCGCCCGGAGACGCGGAACCGATCCTGGTCAATCACATCGTTTCCGATTCGCACTGAGACTTCGTCCGTGGCGCGATAAGATTCCGAAGGTTGGAAAGGTCTAAAAGACCTGGTTGCGTCTTGATTCGGTCTATGCTAATTCCTCTGCAAGATGAGCAACCAAGACCCTCCTTATAGCCAAACCTATATTACCGCCTGGACGATTCTTTCTCTCGTTCTCGGCGTGGTTTTGCTCAGCATGTTCATTCTCGGTTCCCATTATCTCGTCGCCGGTCATATGGTCTGGGACCTCATCCGTTATTTGGCCAGCCCCATCATTTAAGCGTGGTCTATTCAGAACTCGAGGTTGTCCGAGAAGTAGGCCTGGACTGCGCCATAAGGGACGTACCCGGGCAGGTATCAAAAAACGCGGAAACGGTGCAATGTATGCAATGTAATGCTGTTGGAGTTTGACGGCGACATGATGAGCGGGCACGCTTGGGAGTTCAGGTGATGGATGAGATTGCCCACGGCATATTCGCTTCGGTAATTCCAGGAAGATGGCTGAATACAAGAGTCTTCCATGTGAAGGGCTTCCATCTGAAGGATTTTCGTATGAGTTACGTCCAAACAGGTAGATAGGGTAATGCAGGGCAGAATTTGCTGGAAATACTGATGAAATTGTCAACGCTGACTTGGCTCCTTCCGGTGGTCTGCGCGCTGGTATTGGCGGGGTCCTCGCGCGCGCAAGATGATCAGGGTATTCCCGCTCCTCCCCCCCCCGATCAAACTGAGGAACCGGCTCCCGATGTATCGCAAGCGCAGGAGCCGCCATCAGCGCCCGGTCAAGACCAGGATCAGAGCCAAGATCAGGGCGCATCGTTTCAAACATTTTATGACGATCTGTCGAGTCAGGGGACTTGGATCCAAAGCAGTGATTACGGCTACGTTTGGCAGCCCGATGTGAATGACCCCAATTGGGCGCCCTATACGGAAGGAAATTGGGCCTATTCCGACGAGGGATGGACATGGGTTTCGAATGAGCCCTGGGGCTGGGCGACGTATCACTATGGCCGGTGGGTTAATCTTGCCGGAACAGGCTGGTGCTGGGTGCCCGGTTATACGTGGGCACCGGCATGGGTAAGCTGGCGGTACGGAGATGGTTATTGCGGATGGGCGCCTTTGCCTCCCGACAGCTTTGTTGGAATCGATTATTTCGCCGGAACCGCCGACATCTCGATGGGGTACCACATTGGCGGGGACTGCGACTTTTTCTTCGGAATCGGCCCTGAATGTTATTGCTTTATGCCGGTGGCTTATCTTGGTTACGGAAATTATCACGGCTATTATGCGCCCCGGGCAAACAATTTTGCGATTATCAACCATACAACGAACGTGACAAACATCATCGTGTCGCACCATGGCACGGCGGGCGGAGCGGCGTTCGGCAACGTATCGGTTGGAGGACCATCTCTCGCTCAGGTCAATGCAGTCTCGGAGACGCCAGTGGCAAGCGTCAATCTGGTGGCATCTAATCAGTTTGGTGGTGGGATGGTTTCAGGTCATGCACTGGCGCTTTTTGCCCCGGTGGTGAGTCCTGGAACGCGGACGATGTCACAGCCGGAGCATATTATCGGTATGATTGGGCATGCGGAGATCAATCGGGGAACGGATGTGATGCAGCCGTTGGTGGTGAACCGGCAGCTTTCTCCGATTCAGCCTACTCCAGCGCAGGTGCAGCAGGCCACCCAAGCGCAATTAAAGACACCTGCCCGGGCGAAAGTGGTGACGACACATACGGTCATTCAACCGGTTTTCAGCGGACCGCTCACCTCCCTCCACACCTTGCCAGGGATGAATTCGGCAGCACATCCGGGCGCATCTTTTAGTCCTCAGCCATCCGCTTCCTGGCAACAGGGTGGATCGATCGCCTATCCCCATCAGGGACAGGGTCATCCGGCGCCATCTTATCAGCCGGGCATCATTTACCATTCACCGCAGCCTTCGGCAACGCCAGGACATGCGACTTCGAATCAAACATCCTCCAACGGAGCGCCGTCCCGGCCGGGGAATTATTATCACGATGGCGGGCCGTCTGGAGGTTACCGTAACGGTGGGGCAGCGCCGGCAAATTCCGGCGGGGGATATCGGGGCGGGCCAAATAGCGGAAATGGAGCGCAGGGGCATTGACTCCGGGGACGCAAGCTCTAAGTAAGAGGAATGGCCCAACAACATACCCGCGTTTTCTTAATCCGGCATGGAGCAACAATTTTGACGGTGGAAGACCGCTTTGCGGGCGCCACGGATGTGCCACTTTCCGATGAAGGCAGAAATCAGGCGCGCAGACTCTCGCAGCGGCTGAAGGATGAAAAAATCGCGGCAGTTTACGCCTCGACGATGGGGCGCACGATGGAAACGGCGCGAATTTTGGCCGAACCCCACGGGCTAGAAGTGCAGCCGCGGGATGGACTCAGAGAGATCTCGCACGGACGTTGGGAACAGATGACACGCAAGGAGGTGGAGCAGCAGTTTCCGGAAGAGGCGGCGGAATGGGATAAGGACCCCTATACGTTTGCTCCGGCCGGTGGTGAGAGCGGACTGGCGGTCACGGCGCGGGCGCTGCCCGCCTTGATCGAATTGGTGCGTCTTCACCCACGCCAAAATGTGGTGGTAGTGTCGCACAAGGCCACCATCCGGCTTCTGCTCAGTTCGCTCATCGGCATCGATCCCCGGCGATACCGGGATAACCTGGATCAAAGTCCGGCCGCGCTCAATATCGTCGATTTCAGGGATCCGGTGCACGCTCGACTGACGCTCTTTAACGACACTTCGCATTATGCGGAGTCGGGGCTGGCTATTCCGGGCGTGGCGACAGCGCGGTTGTCCAAATGGTGGAGCACTGATTTGCGCCAAAGTATCTGATCCGGCTTCCGTCAAGCCTTTGGTTAATTTTGAGATAGGTTCTAGTTTTAGAAACTTGCCTTGAAGCCGCCGATGATGCTTTGGGCAAAAAAGTCGTCCGCGCCGACGTCAGCGAGATAGTTGACATAGAAGCCCATGGAATTGTCCAGCGTGACGGTGACGCCGGTGCTGATCAGCGCGCTGTCGG
>DATJMI010000133.1:0-13754 GCA_035508775.1 Methylacidiphilales bacterium | reverse complement strand
ACCACCAATCGAGCGCAACGAAACGACAGCATTTCGGCGCTAAAAAATGGCAATCCGGCGGTAGCGAGGCCCGGTGCTTTCACGTAGCGTCCGGGCCGATGAAACGTTTTATTTTTGCCGGCCTGTTGGGAAACTCTCTCTTGGGCCTGCTGGCTTTTTGCCCTGCCTGGGCCACGCCGCCGATGATTTCCGCCCCGCCCGAGATTCAATCGTCTTCTTCGTCCAGCACCAACGAAGCTCCGTCTTCCTCGCCGGGATTTTTCTCGCAGCTTGCGCGAAGCAGCACGCTATTGGGCGACATGGGAGGACTTCGTCCATTTCTCAGCCGGTATGGCATGTCGCTCACCATTCAGGAAACGAGCGAAGGGATCGGCAACGTGACCGGAGGCGTCGACCAGGGTTTCGAATACGAAGGCCTGACCCAGATGGCCCTTCAGTTGGACACCCAGCGGGCCTTCGGCCTCCACGGCGGCACGTTCAATGTCAGCGGACTGCAAATCCATGGCCGCAACCTGAGCGCCGACAACCTGGCCTCGCTGCAAACCGCCAGTGGCATTGAGGCGGACCGTTCCAGCCGCTTGTGGGAACTCTGGTACGACCAGAAATTTCTCAAGGAAGACCGGCTTGACGTGAAGGTCGGCCAGCAAAGCCTTGACCAGGAATTCATGGTCAGCCAGAACGCGCTGCTTTTCGTCAACACCATGTTCGGCTGGCCGATGCTCCCCTCGGCGGACATGCCCGGCGGCGGACCAGCCTATCCGCTCTCGGCGTTGGGAGTCCGTTTCCGGTTGAGGCCGGTCGATTCGCTCACCATTTTGGCGGGCGTTTACAATGGCAGCCCGGTATCGAACAACAATGGAGACCCGCAACAGGAAAATGCCACCGGCGCCAGCTTTCCGACCGAGGGCGGCGCGCTGTTCATCGGGGAAGTGCAATACGCCTATCCTTCGCTCGGCGGCATGGTTTATTCGGACAAACAGCCGCTGTCAGGCACCTATAAGCTCGGTTTCTGGTACGACACAGAGGATTTCCCCGACCAGCAGTTCGACAATGCCGGACTCTCCCTCGCCAACCCAGCCAGCACGGGTACTCCCCTCAATCATCACGGCGATTACGCCTTTTACGGCGTGACCGACCAGATGCTCTGGAGCGATCCCAATGACGAGGACGCCGACCGGACGTTGAATTTCTTCGCCCGCGCCATGGGAACGCCGGAGGAGGATCGCAACCTGATCGACGTCAGCGTCAACGCAGGTCTGATCTTCCATGAGCCGATCCCCGGACGGGGCGACGATACGCTTGGCGTAGGCATGGGCTACGCCAGCGTAGGCGATCATGCCTCCGACCTTGACCGGGACACCGGATTTTACACCGGTTCCCTCTTCCCGGTACAGAGCCATGAGGAAATCGTGGAGGTAACCTACCAGTACGAACTCACGCCCTGGTGCCAGTTGCAGCCCGATTTCCAATACGTCTTCAACCCCGGCGGCGGCGTGCCCAACCCGAATACGGGCCAGGCGGTAAAGGATGAGGCTGTCTTCGGCATCCGAACGAATATCCAGTTTTGAAAGAAACGCCATGCTCACGATCAATCTCAAAAAATTGTCTCTAATTGCGGTCACGCCGCTGGCCGCGATGATCCATGCTCCGGCCGCGGGTGAAACTGATATGTTTTTGCCCACCATCCACCGGCACATCACGCTGGCGTCCACCGTGCCGGACAATGGCGACCTCAATCCCTACGCGGTCATCGTGGCTCCGGTCTCCGCCGGAAAAATTCAGCAGGGCGACGTCCTCGTCGATAACTTCAACCGGATTTCCAACCTGCAAGGAACGGGAACGACGATTGTCGATTATCGTCCCGCGACAAAAGAGACGTCGCTCTTTGCCGAGCTGCCCCGGGAACTGGCGCGATGCCCGGGTGGTGTCGGTTTGAGCACAGCCATGACCATGCTCAGGAGCGGTTGGATCATCGTCGGCAGTACGCCGAGCGCCGATGGCACGACCCGCACCAAAGGTTCCGGCGGCCTGCTCGTGCTCGATTCCAGCGGGCACCTCGCCGATGTCTGGTCCGGTCCGAAGATCAACGATCCCTGGGGCAACATGGTGACAATTGATCGTGGGAACAGGGCCACCCTGTTCGTCAGCATGGCCGGGTTCGACGTGCCCGGCCCCGATGTCCGCGACCCGAAAACAGGCCATCCGGCCGTGATCAAAGAAGCGACGGTGCTGCGGATCGACCTTTCCATCCCCGATGGCAAACCGCCGGTAATCACCAACGAAACAGTTATCGCCAACGGCTTTGGCCAGCGGGCAGACCGGGATGTCTTTTTGATCGGCCCTACCGGGCTTGCCCTCGGCTCCGACGGTACGCTTTATGTTTCGGACGCGCTGGGCAACCAAATCGTCGCGATACCCGATGCGGTCACGCGCACCGGCAGCGCCGGAACTGGCTATGCGGTGGCCAAAGATGGCCTGCTGCACCGGCCTCTGGCGTTGACCACCGCCCCCAACGGTCATCTCCTTTCCATCAACGGCACCAACGGCCAGGTTGTCGAAATCGATCCCTCCACCGGCAGGCAGCTCTGCGCCCAGTGGATCGATGCCGACCAGGCCCAATCACCTCCCGGCGACGGCGATCTTTTCGGCATCGCCATGACCCCGGATGGCAAAGGATTTTATTACGTGGCCGACGACGTGAACACTTTGATGAAAGCGACGCCATGACTTGTCCCTGGCGCGCCTTGAAAGAGGGCCTTACGCGCCGCCGGTTTCTCTCAAGTGGATTGATGGCCGCGGCCGGCACCAGCCTGGGCGGCCCGTGTGCATTTGCGGCCCTGGCACCTGCACAAGAAAAAGATGTCCCCTCCTCCATTCAGGGAGACGCAACCGAACTATTCTGGGGCGAGCATCAAGGCGGTATCCTCACGCCGTTGCAACGCAACACCTACTTTGCGGCTTTTGATCTTGTTGCGGTCGAACGCAAAGACATCGTGAAGATGCTGCAAGCCTGGACGGCGGCGGCGGCGAACATGGCCAAAGGGTTGCCGGCCTCCCCGCTCGGAGACGATGGCTCCGTTCCGGCCCCTGATAGCGGCGATGCCGTCGGATTGCCACCGTCACGGTTAACTCTCACCTTCGGTTTCGGCGCGGGACTATTCATCAAGGAGGGACAGGACCGCTATGGCCTTGCCGCACAACGGCCCGCCGCGCTGGTCGATCTGCCCAGGTTCACCGGCGACCAATTGATCGAGGCGCGCACCGGCGGCGATCTCTCCGTGCAAGCGTGCGCCGACGATCCGCAGGTCGCCTTTCACGCCATCCGTCAGCTTTCGCGACTGGCTTACGGCGCGGCGCAAATCCGCTGGGCCCAGGCCGGTTTCACACCCGATTTCAAGGCCGGCGAGACGCCGCGAAACCTGATGGGTTTTAAAGACGGCACCCACAATCCGTCCGTTAACGATTCCTCCCTGATGAACAAACTGATCTGGGCCGGCGACGAAGGGCCCGCCTGGATGCGGGGCGGCAGTTATCTCGTCACGCGGCGGATTCGGATCGCGCTGGAACATTGGGACCGAATGAACCTTGCCTTTCAGGAACAGACCGTCGGGCGCCGCAAGTATTCCGGCGCGCCGCTTGGCGGCAAGGATGAGTTCGACAAGGCCGATTACGACGCGACGGACAAGGACGGTAATCCGGTCATTCCCGAAAATTCGCATGTGCGTTTGGCTTCAGCGGCCCACAATGATGGGGCGCAAATCCTGCGCCGGCCTTATTCCTATAACGACGGCGCGAATTTCACCGCCGAACGGTGGCCGCCCTGGCGGCAGGAAATGGAGTACGATGCCGGCCTTTTCTTTTTCTGCTACCAGCGTGACCCGCGAACCGGATTCATCAAGATTTTCGACAAGATGTCCAAGTTCGACATGATGAATCAGTTCGTGACGCACACGGGAGGAGGGCTTTTTGCCTGTCCCGGCGGAATCATGGAAGGCGACTACATCGGCCAGCAGTTGTTCGAGAAGGCGTGAGGCGCCAGCGCTTTGCCAAAGGTGACAAACAGGAGACAGATTCGCCCCCGTCTTGGTTAATCGCGGAGGCAACCCGTCCACGATGTAAAGCAAACTTGACAATCCCTTCCAGGTAGATGCCGGTTTGGCGGGACTGAATACCTCGTACTAGCCCGAAAATACCGAAATGATTTCGGAACTTTCCCCGGCACGGATTTGTGTGGCGGCTTTCCGGGCGAGAAGAGTCATCCTCTGACCAAATTGGCGCCAATCCACCAGGCTTTGAGGAGGCTGAGGCTGGCTTAGCCAAGTCTCCAGCCAAACCAAGCCAAAGAAGCTGACGCGTTCATCGTCATCACTGCGGCGCTGTTTGAGCCATTGGAAGGCATGGGGAAACAGAGCCTGGCAATCGACCGGACGCCGCCGAAAGGCAAAGAGGTCGGGAGTCGGGCAATTTTGCGGCGAGGCGTAGATGCACGCGGGCGCGATTTTTTCAGACCAACCGGGCCAAAGGCTGGCGGCCTGGGCGTAGCAACAATCGAGAAGGACGATACGCCGGATGTTTCTCAACCTGGGCAATCCGTCCAGAAGCGATTCCCAGCTTGCCACGCTTCGGTCGGTGAAATGCCACTGCCCGCCGGGACTCTGATGGGCCGCCAGATAAACCACGGTGATCCGGTTCGGATCATCCGGCAACTGGCGGAGAAAATCTTTCAGTTGCGCCGGAGAACCGTTCTCCTGACGCCGGATCTGAGGCAATGCCGGATAACTCCCCGAAAGCGTGGCGGCAATGATGTCCCCGGTCTCTCTCCAGGCCCGCATGGAGGGGAGATGGGAATAATCCCAGCAGACAAAGCTGGCGTAGTCTGGTGGCGAAGGCGAAGCCTTCGCTTCGCGAGTCAGCGCCAGAAATAACGGCGAGAGAGCGAGCAGGCGCCAAAGAACCAAACGGGAAAAGCCCGGAGGCCGCCGCCGCGTAAAAATCAACGTCCACCCCTCAGCGCTGAATCGATGAGGGCGCCCGTCACCTGCTTGTTGACTTCACGCGCCGTTTCACGGTTGAACAATTCTTCGCGAAGCGCGGTAGCCCGGGCCGCGGCGGCGCTCAACGCCGCATCAAGCCCGCGTGGCGCAACCCGGTTGGAGGAAGCGCGCAAGGCGGCGCGTTCCACACTCAAGGCGCCTTCTCTTTTGGCGGCGGCAAGGTATTGGGGATGGATGGACGCCTTGCTCGGATCGACCGGCTTGAGCCTGCCTCCCTCCATGACGTAATCGCCCGGTCCGGTTCCGCCCAGCCGTCCCGAGGCTATATGGACGGCTGTTTCAGAGGAAGAATCGAGTTTTTTAGCCACGGTGAAATCGGCGCCAGCGGCTTGCATGGTGACGCCATCGAGAATCACGACGCCACTGAAATCGCCGTTGGAATAGGTGTTTTGGGCGCCGGGGTTGAAAACAACGGTTCCCCCAACAATGCGCGGCATGACGAGATCGCCTTCCTGATGCGAGATCAAGGAGATACGTCCCTGGGATACGCTATATTTGCCTTCAGTGGCGTCGACCTCGAACTCGGTCCCGACCGCGCCGCAAACTGCGGTGGGCGTCTCACAGTCAAGCTTGACCGCCGGCGCCGCGCCGGTGTCATGGGAGATCGTGGCCGTGCCGATCTTCAGACCGACCACCCGGTGCCAAGCCGAATTGGAATCGCCGTCGCCCGCATAGACCTGCGCTTCGCTGTTGGGCAAAAGGCGAAATTTATTTTCCGCGTTGAACGCGATGGTCAGCGAGGAATTATCGCCCGTGCGGCCCCAGGAAGGAAGGGAGTGATTGGAATTAACGACGGCGGGCTGATAGGAGTGTTGGTCTCGGCCAACTTGCGCCTGGCCGTTGGCCCCGGTGACGAGAAAGACTTGAGCCGGCGCGGGAATCGCCGGCATGACCAAGGCAAGCAAAGCGCCCATGCCTACTTTTCGGACAGCCTCTAAATTTGCGAAGTACCGGGACATGGCCCCATCTTTTTTCAGGTTAAGAGCGGCCTGGGGCGCAACGTCCCCCGGCGCCATTCGACTTCGGCTTGATATTAGCCAGCGCCCCCGGTTCCGTCCAATCAATCCTTTTGCTGACGGGTAAATTCCCCCTGCCAGTCCGGGGGCGGTGGCGTGGCACGGTACTGGCGAATCCGGGCGCGTTGCACCAGGGAAGGAGGATCGCCGCCGCGCAGGCGGGCGGCTTGCTCGAAAAGCCGGTCCGCTTCGTCCCAGTGGCGTTGCCAGAATTGTTCCAGACCTTGTTCGTAGGCGTCGAGCCAGGGTGGCCGCGCGCCGGTCTGTTCTTCGTCCAATCCGAGCAACTCATAAATAAGCACCGCCTCGCTTCGCCCCTTCACGACGATCTTGTCCAGCGCGCGCGCCTTGATTCGCTTTTTGGCCTCTGCGAAAGTCTGCGGTCCGATTATGATCTGTGTTCCATAATCCTTGCTGGCGGGCTCGAGACGCGCGGCCAGATTCACGGCATCGCCCATGACGGTGTATTGCATTTTCTGGGCGGAACCCATGTTGCCCGACGATACCATGCCGGTATTAATCCCGATGCGGACGCGGAACCGGTAGGGCTTGCCATCCGGCAGGATTTCCTCGACGGCCAAAGCCGCTTGAACCTGCTTCCAGGCCGCGGCGCAGGCTTTATAGGCGTGATCGGCGTCGGGCAGTGGCACGCCCCAGACGGCCATAATTCCGTCTCCGCTGTATTTATCGAGGTAACCGTCGTGCCGTACAATAATCTCCGTCATCGGGCTCAGATAGCGGTTGATCAGCGTCGCGAGATAGCCCGGGTCAAGATTTTCCGAGAGGGTGGTGAAGGCCTCGACATCCGAGAAGAGCATGGTTGCGGCCGTTTTTTTATGGGCATAAAAAGCTTCCGGGTTTTCTTCCAGCAAGCGGAGAATACGCGAGGATGTGACGCTGGAGAAGAGACGGCGCATCACTTCGCGCCCCCGGCGGGTCTGGCGGTAATGATCGTACGAATTGAGGCTGAAGCAGAACATGGCCAGGGCGCTCGGCGCGATCAGAGGCAATTGCAGATTGAAGGCCATCAACAAACCGATGACGAGAACCGGGTAACAGATAATCAGCAGGAGGCTCCCGAACGCCGCCGTCGGGGGCGTTGCCCGGAGATACAACCAGCCCATAATCACCGCCGCCACCACGCAAAGCAACGCTTTGAACGCAAAAGAGACTTCGTACAAGTGATCCTTTTGCAGGATATTGCTCAGGGCGTGCATGTGCACAATGGAACGGGGAGCCTCTTGTTCCAGAGGCAGGTCACCCATATCGGTACCGCCGGTATATGCCTCGCCGACGATGAGAATCATGCCCGGCGTGATTCGGGCAATGTTCCTGGCTTCATCGACGTCAGCCGGGGTAAACGCGGCCTTGGTCCCCGGCTCGGGACGTCCTCCGGCCTGGAGAGCCAAACCAAATTTGAGAAAATCGACGAAGGATTGCGCAAAGCGTTCCCGTTGCTGTTTTTCTTCGGCGCCGTTTTCGGCCCGGAAGACGAACCGCGGAACAATCGGCATGCAATATTGGCCGTCGACCGGCAAATTCCAGGTTCCCTGGGCGGTTTCGATTTTCAGTTCGCCGCCGGCTTGCGCGATGAGGCAGGGAAGGCCTCCGCCCGGTTTCTTGAGGTCCTGGGGCTCGATGCCCAGCCAGAGAAGAAATGCTTCCAGGGTAAAACCGGGAACGTAGCGGATTCCTTTGCCGTCCGGAGGCCGGGGCTCGTAGGCGTAAATCATTGGGATGCGCCGGTAGATGCCATCCGGATCGGGATGGATATTGATCGACCCGAGAAAATAGGAGGGCGCGCTTAAGATGGCATCCATCGGTAGACGCACGGAGTGATAAACGCGAATCGTTCCACCGGGACCGACGCTTCCCTCCGGGAGGCGAAACCGGTCCAACCGGCGAAACCACTCCGCCTGGCGGGATTGTTCCTCCTGGTCGAGCCGCGCGTTCGCCGCCGCATCGTCCGGAAATTCAAAAGCAAAAAGTGCCCGGGGAGCGGGCTGGCCGGCCGCGCGCAAATCCTGAAGGTTACACAGTTCGTTTTGGAAACCCTGATTGCCACTGGCCTCCAAATCCCGGATTGTTTTGATGCCCGCATCGCCCGCGGGCACGGGTCGCGACGGGATCGGGCGAAAGAGAATATCATAGGCGAGCACCTTGGGCTGAAAAATCTGCCCCATTTGCTGGAGGTGCATGTTCCATAAATCGCGTGTCACCCAACCGTCCCGGCCCATGGGACTGGAGTAGACGGAATAATCGGGATCAACCGACCTATCATCAATCGCCACAAACCCGACCAGAGGTGAAGCCTGGGGGTTGGGGGTGTAACGATGCAACAGTCCAAAGCAAAAGTCGTAAATGCGGTTCTCCAACTGATTCGCCAGGCTGAATTGGAGAAGGAAAATCGCCCCCACCAACGATCCAATACTGGTGAAAAGCGTGAAGCGTTTACTCTGCTGATTTTGAAGGCCGACATTTTTTTCCATGCAGGTTAATGGATTTTAACTGTTGTGCTTGACCAGCAGATTAAACATGCCCATAACCTTTTGCGAATGTGATCTCCATTTAATATTAAACAAGGGGTGAAATGAATGAAAAAGGTCTCCTACTTTGTCGGTCTCTGCGCTCTGACGGGACTCTTTTCCATTAGCCCCGTTCAGGCCCAGAGCAGCAGCGGCATCCAACCGGAAACAGCGGTGGGTCTAGAGCAGGGCCAGCCGGACCGTCCCTCCCGCGACGTACCTGAAACCAGTACCGAATATGCCATCGCCTCCTTAGCTCGCACCGAGGGAAACACTGCGGGGGCAGAGGACACGGATGTTAAGAATATAGCACCCGCGCCGGGGGAAACGGCAGGCGGCGAGACCGAAGATGGTTTCAGTGCGCCGGAGGCCTATAACGAATACAAATTCGCCCACATCCAGGACAATCGCACCATCGGCTTTGACGGTTCCCAGCAAAACGGCATCGCCGGATTTGATTTCGAGTCATTCTGGAAAACCATCGTCGGGTTTAACTTTACCTACAGCAACGACTCGCTCACCACGACCGGCGGCACGCCTACAACCAACTTCTATAATTCCAATAATTGCTACTTTTTTTCGGCCTATGTGGCGAAAAACTTCAGCGATTGGGTGAACATCGGCGGGTCGGTCGATTATGGCCGCACCGATACGGACTGGCGGGCCGACTCCAACTTCATCGTTCCATTCGCCTTGGGACAAAAGACGACCCAGGACACGGTGGGGCTTTCTCCCTTCATTGGCGTGGCCCATACTTGGGGCGCTTTCTCGTTCTCATCCACCCCCACTTATGTTTGGGATTACGACCACTACAGTTTCGATTTGACCACGGTCAACGGGTCCGTCCTGCCCGGCACGCCGGTCATCCCCAACGCCAAGACCCTCAATCAATCTTTCCTGTGGCTCAACAATTTTGAGTACGCCGTCGATAGCAAATGGACGTTGTCGGCCCAGGCAAATTGGACGCGGCTTATAGGCATAGAAAACGTGCCCACCGTCGTCACGCCCTCGATTCCTCCCCTGGGCCACCAGTGGATGAGCTTCGGAGCCAAGGTCGAATATGCTTTCAATAAAGACGGCAATGCGTTCATTCAATTTGAACACGACGCCTTTAATATCCACTTCGACGATTACCGCATTCGGGCGGGCGTGAGTTATAATTTTTAGGCTATCGTCTCGCGAACCACGTCTGTTTCGCGGACAGCCTCCAGCACCTAAACCACTTCGCGATAAACGTCGGGGTGCGGGCGGGAAATGACCACGCTGTTGACCAGCATGCCGGCCTCGGCCAGAACGGCGCGCCCGGCCGCAACACCCGCCTCGACAGAAGAGACATCGCCGGTCATGGAGCAGAAAGCCTTCCCGCCCATCGCCATGGCCAGGCGCACCTCCAACAGTTGCACCGAAGAGGTCTTGGCGACCGTATCGGCGGCTTGAATCAAAGTCGCGACATTGAAAGATTCGATGACGCCAAGCGCCCCGTTTGGTTCCGCCGTTTGTGTCCGGCCCAGCGCGGAGAAAACATCGGGATGAAGATTGGGAATGACGAAGCTGTCGATGAGGCAGCCATCCGCCGCCGCGCAACCCGCTTCCACCGCGGCGTTCAAGGCGGCGGTGTCGCCCCCGATAACGACCATATATTTTCCGGAGCAGATGGAGCGCGACAAAATCAGCCTCACATTTCCGGCTTTGAGCATCGTGTCGGCCACCTGAAAACCGGCGGCGATACTCGAAAGCTCGATCAGTCCAACAGATTTTTCGGCCATAAAACTATTTCTCCAAAACAATTTGTTCGTTGTTCACTTCGCGCACCGCGCCGGCCATTGGCGCGTGCAAAACCGCCCCGAGCGCGTTCGGCGCCGGTTCGCCGATGATTTGCCCGGCTGCCACCCGGTCGCCGGAGTTCACTTTCGGAAGACACGGCGTCCCCGCGCTTTGCTTGAGCGGCAAAACGAGACGGCTCGGCGAAATCTCCTGCGTGACCAGCGGAGCGGGCAAATCGTAATCGAGAACGTGCAGCCGTTTGGCCAACGTCTTGATCGGCACACGCCGGCCATCCAGCATCGGATGCGGCTTGGGATTCATCGGCCCGTTCCATTTGACCTGCTGGGCGCGCATCACTTTTTTGGAATCGTCGCAAGCCTCTTTTGGAAACAAATCCTCCGGGCAGGCATAGAGCGTGCAAAGCCCGCAGGAGCAGCACATCGTCGCCCACTGATTGAAATAATCGGCGCCGGTCTCGGTGAAGGAAAGCGTCCGCATGACCTGGTGCGGCTCCACGGCGTAACCGAGCAAAAAGCGGGGGCAATATTCGGTGCAATACCGGCATTGGTCGCAGGCCGATTTTCCAATTCTGGCCTGGTCTTTGTTGGACTTGAGCTTGCGCTCAATCACATGATGCGTCCGGGGCAAAATGACGACGCCGGTGGAAGTTTTGGTGACGGGCGTGTCGAGATCGTCGGTATGCGTGCCCATCATCAGCCCGCCGATTACCAGGACCGGATCGTTGGTCGTCAATCCGCCCGCGTGCTCGATGCACTCGCGAAAAGACGTCCCGATCGGCACTCGCATGGTGGCGGGCGAATTAACCGCGCCGGCGATCGTCAGCATCTTATGCGTCAGCGGCTGGCCGTCGGTCGCGGCGGCAATATTGACGAACGTCTCGACGTTGTTGACCACGACGCCGACGTTGATGGGAATACCGCCGGGAGGAATCAACTTGCCGGTGACGTTGTAGACCAAATCATACTCGTCGCCCGCCGGATAATAGTCGCCCAGCAATTGCAGCCGGACGTTAGTGCCTTCGCAGGCCGCGGCCACGGCCTCAACGGCTCGCTTCTTTTTGCCCTTGACCCCGACGACGCCTTCCTTCGCGCCTGTCGCCTCCATCGCGAGCTGCATGCCGCGCACCAGCTCGGCGGCGCTCTCCTCCATGACGACCGCGTCCTTGTGCAAAAGCGGTTCGCACTCCGCGCCATTGGCGATGACGGTTTCGGCCTGCGCTCCGAGCTTGACGTGGGTCGGAAATCCGCCCCCGCCCGCTCCCACCACGCCGGCTTCTCTGACTTTTTCCGCTATGTTCATTTTTGGTTCAATTCCATTTTTGCGCCCCGCCATCCGGTTGGGCCGCCGGAGCAACAACGACTTCTACGCCACGTTCACGCAAACCGGAAATTAATTCTTGCGGCGCCCGGCTGTCCGTCACCACCGTGTCCACCATATCCAACTGGCAGAGCAAGGAACCGGACGGGCGGCCAAATTTGGTATGGTCGAGGCAAAAGACGACCTTTTGCGCCGCGTTCAGCATCGCGCGCTGGATATCGGTCAACAGCACGTGGGAATTGGTGATCCCTTTCCAAGTAATTCCCCCGGCGCCCATGATCGCCACGTCGGCGCTCATCTTGGAGAACGCTTCCACCGCCATCGGGCCGACCAGCACCCCGAGCCGTGGATAGATCACGCCGCCCACGAGAATGACTTCCACTTTGTGGGCCGAGGCGAAAAGATTCGCCACCGGCAGAGAGTTCGTGAGAATTTGCGACGATTTCTCCTCAAGATGCCGCGCAGCGTGATAGACCGTCGTCCCCGCGTCCAGAATCACGCTTTGATTCGCCCCGATCAGTTCCGCGCAAGCCTTCCCGATCGCTTCCTTCTCGGAAAGCTGGCGGATGTCCCGCGCCGAAAAAGCAAATTCGTCCGATTTGGGCGCGACGATCCGGGCGCCGCCATGCGTCCGGCGCAGATTCCCGTCTCCTTCCAAGGTCAATAAGTCCCGCCGGATGGTCGAAATCGAGGCCCCGACAAATTGGGATAATTCCTCCAGGGAGGCGAATTCAACACGCTGAAGATATTCCTCGATGCGGTGTTTGCGCTCTTCGGAGATCATTTTGAAAGATTTTGAAAGAAAATGAACGAAAATGCAATATAATTATTGACTTGCATCAAAAAAGAGCCAAAATCGGTCAAAATTTATGGCTGTTGCCGCCCCCGCACCTCATCGCGCCGTCGTGGAGCACCTCGTCCGGCAGGCCGTTTACGCGCGCCTGGGTAAACCTTTGCCGCGCGCCGCAAGTGGGCTTAACCCGCTGGTCGTCAACGTCAGCGCACGCCATTGTCACCTCACTCCCGAGACGGTGGAGATCCTTTTTGGCAAAGGCCGCCAACTTACCGTTCACAAGTGGCTTTATCAGGAAGGCCAGTTCGCCGCCAACGAAACCGTGACGCTGATCGGACCACGCAGCCGGGTGATCTCCAATCTCAGAATCCTCGGCCCGTGCCGGAATTTAAACCAGATTGAGCTCTCCTATACCGATTCGATTTCACTCGGCTTCGATATCCCCCTGCGGGCCTCGGGCGACATCAAAGGCACGCCCGGCGCCATGCTCATGGGCCCGGCGGGATTTTTCGAAATGCCCGACGGCGTCATCCGTGCGCTGCGCCACGCGCACATGAGCCCGGCGGACGCCGAATTCTACAACGTCAAGCATGGCGACTGGCTCAAGCTGAGGGTCGGGGGCGACTGCGGAATCACGCTGGAAAGAATGCTTTGCCGCGTGGACAAAAGCTTCAAGCTCGAAGTCCATATCGACACCGACGAAGGCAACGCGTGCAATCTGCAGCCCAACACTCCCGTGGAGCTGCTCAAATAAGTTTATCACCAACCAACCAACAAAAGAAAAAACATGAGCGAAGCATTAGGAATGATTGAAACCAAAGGATACGTTGGCAGCGTGGAAGCCAGCGACGCAATGGTCAAAGCCGCCAATGTCAAATTGGTTAAAACCATCCCGATCGGCGGCGGGCTGATCACCGTCCTGGCCGAAGGCGATGTCGGCAGCATCAAGGCGGCGGTCGACGCGGGCGCCAAAGCCGCGGCGAAAGTCGGCGAACTCGTCGGTTCCCACATGATCGCGCGCCCGCATGAGGATTTGCTGGCCGCCTTCCTGGGCAAAACCGCGGCCAAAAAATAATTCATCACCCGGAACCCCAAACTTCTCTAAAATATGTCAAAGCAAGCTGTTGGTATGATCGAATGCAAAGGTCTCTGCGCCGCGATCGAAGCCGCCGATGCGGCGGTGAAAGCGGCCAACGTCCGCATCACCGGCTGGGAAAAAATCGGCAGCGGTTACGTCACCGTCTTTTTCAAGGGCGACGTCGCC
>DATJMI010000132.1:0-16749 GCA_035508775.1 Methylacidiphilales bacterium | reverse complement strand
AACTGTGCCGTCGCCAACATTAGAAGAAGTCGTAGTCGAGCCGCCGTATAACGTGGTTCCATAAAAATTTCCGTCTGCGCCTTGGACCAAAGTTGCCGAAAATCCTGTTCCATCATTGGCGACGCTCCCGTCGCCAAAATTATGCAATATGGTTTCCGCTCCTTGCGGCGTCATTTTGAAAATTATGCCGTGACCGGCTGAACCTCCAAAATCAGTTGTTCCATAAAAATTTCCATCGGAACCTTGGACCAAATTGTTACCAGCATAAGTCCCATCGTTAGGAACGCTTCCAAAACTGTACAGAATCGTCACTGCTCCCTGCGGTGTCATCTGAAAAAAAGTGCCATCATTGACCGTGCCGCCATTTTGAGTCGTTCCATAAAAATTTCCATCGGAACCCAAGATCAAACCTGCATTGGCAACTTCTCCATCATTCGGAACACTCCCGTCGCCGAAGCTATGCAAAACCGTTTCGGTCTGGGCACGCGCGGTTACACTGAATATAAGGCCCAAGAGAGCAAGCATCGCGCTTCGAAAGAAGAAGCAGACGACCTTCGCCGCTGGGCGGCCATCGCTGCTTTCTAGGAGAAGCCGGTTCATAAAGGGGGTAAATTAAAGTCCGGAAGAAGTTTTAAAGCTTGAAATAACCTGTAAACCAAATAAAAAGTCAAGTTACTTTCAGAGGAAGTTTTTCACTTTCAATCCAATCGAAAGAAACTCTCTGGTTATTCCCATGTTATTTGATCTAGCGGGAAAGATGGCAAGTGGGAACCAAAATGGGAATAACTTTTACGATTTTCGTAATTTCCGAGGAAGATCCATTGAAATAAGCAAGTTACGAATAGAAGGCAATGACACAAAACTGTAACAATTTATCACTTGCGCTGAAGTTATTCACAGGTTATTCACATAGGTAGCGGGTAAGGAAATCAAATCTGGTTTGAAAAGAATACTCGTTCTAACCGCCAGTTTCGGCGAAGGGGAAGACGCCGCTGCATGGAATCTGCGCGACGCCCTCGAACACTTGGCCTCTAAAGAGGCGCGGATTGAAGTTCTCGATCTGCTCGATTCATCGTATGGGCGTTTTCACGATCTTTTGCGGCAGACCTTTCAGGCGGCGGTAAAGCGCGCGCCGCGTTTGTGGCATGGGTTTTATCAGTTACTCGGCGCGGCGCAACTGGTTGAGGGGCAGATCAATGGGCTGGCCCGGCTGCGCGATTCTTTACGGGATGTTGTGCACGGAAGCAATCCCGACGTCGTGATATTAACCTGTCCGATCTATGGTCTGCTCATCAGCGAAATTTACCGCGATGGCCGGATGCGCGATTTCACGCTGATTTCGCTGGTCACCGACGCGGTGGCGACCGATTCCCCCTGGCCTCAAACGGCGGGCGATTTTTTCGCAGTGACGAATGAGGCGTCGGCACGGACGTTGGCGACGGCGGGCGTACCGGAAGAAAAAATCCGCGTGTTTGGTTTTCCGGTGCAACTCCCCTTCGCGCAATGCGAGAAAAAGATCGCCCGGCCCGATTTGGCGAAGCGCGAGCGTCCGCGGATTCTCTATATGATCAACGGCGCGCGCAAAAAAGCGCCAAAACTGCTCGACCGGCTGCTGGAACATGGCGAATGGGACGTGACTGTCTGCGTGGGGCGCGACACCGAGATGGATGAGATGGCGCGCGTGAAGGCGGCAACGGCGAAAGACCGGATGGAAGTAATCGGCCATACGCGGCGGATGCCGCAACTCCTTTTGGGGCATCATGTGGTGATTGGGCGTGCGGCGGCGGGGCTGGTGCAGGAGGCAATCGCGGCGCGCTGCCCGATGATCGCTTTCCGGATCGGATCGGGCCGCGAGGAGGGAAATTTCTCGGTCTTGCGGCAAGCCAACGCGGGCGTGACGGCGGAAAAACCGCGCGAGGTGGTTGGCTGGCTGGAACGGGCTTTCCGCGACGAGGGGCGGCTGCTCTCGCTCTGGAGGAAAAATATGGAACCGCTGGGGCGCGCCGACAGCGCGTTGAATCTCGCCCGGTTTGTTTTGGAACAGGCGGAAACTGCGGTTGCCTCTCCGGCGCTCAACTTGCGGGCGTTGCCTGCGCCCGCGGTTTCCAGGAATGGCAACGGCAACGGGCACAAGGTGGCGCATACGGGCGCGAAGAACGGGCGTCTGCGGCACATGCCCAAGGAATTGTTGCTTTGCGATCTCCACACCCACACGACCTGGTCGGATGGAAAGCTGAGTGTGCCGGAGATCGTTGATTTTTACGGACAGCGCGGTTTCGATTGCCTCTGCATTACCGATCATTTGTGCGATCCCAAGCGGCTGCTGGGCAAGTTGGTCAACCTGACGGGGCTGGTGATTCCGCCGGATGAAGTCGCGGCCTATTTCGAAGAGATCGAACGCGAAAAGAAGCGGGCTTGGGCGAGGTACGATCTGCTTTTAATGACGGGCATCGAGTTCAACAAGGACGGCTACACTTCGAAGACGTCGACGCATCTATTGGGCGTCGATCTCCGGCAACCGATCGATCCATCGCTCGACATCAAAGGGCTGATCGCGGAGATCCACGCGCAGGGCGGGCTGGCCATCGCGTCGCATCCGCACGAAATGAAAAGCGAATGGGGCAAAGACACGCTCTATCTCTGGGAGCATGTGGAGGAGTACGCGCCGCTGCTCGATGCCTGGGAGGTGGCGAACCGGGACGACATTTTCAACCCGATTGGGCTCAAGAAACTGCCGTTCATCGCCAGCAGCGACTTCCACAAACCGAAACATATTCACTCCTGGAAGACGGTGCTCTATTGCGAGAAAGAGGCCGAGGCGATCAAACATTGCATCCGGGTCAACCGGGACGTGTCGCTGACGCTCTACCGGGATCACCGCTTTGCCCTGGACGAACGCAAACTGCATCTGCCCACCCTCGGCCGCCCACCGGAGCTGATGGAGTTGGAGGAGCCTCTCGCGCAGAGGGGTTGATTCGGTGTTTTAGTGGCTGGCCGGAGAAATGAGAGATTGATGCCTGCCTTTGGCATGAAGAACGCGAAAAATGATGACTCGTTTTTCTTCCAGCAAATAAAAAAGCTTATAGGGGAATCGAGGTAAAAGAATTCGCCGAAAATTTCGGTAATAAATGGGAAACCGGCCAGCATTGGCTTCCAGAGTTAATGGCTCGCCCCACTTCGTTGAGGAATTGACCACCTAATCCGGGTTGATGTTGCTCGTACCACGGCCGGGCTTGATCAATATCTTTTTCGGCACGTGGCCGAATAATAACCGGTCGATTTAACTTGGGATCCATTGATTATACCATAGGTATCCATATCCATTGAGATTAAGCTAATTCCTGCTCCAATCGAGCATCCGTTGGAGCGGAATAAAGGCTTTTTCACGCAGCTCGGGCGCCATCACCAGCTCGGGCGTTTCATGACGCAAAGCATCGTAGACTTTTTCGAGCGTATTCATTTTCATGTAGCGGCAATCGGCGCAGGCGCACCGGTCGGTGGGGCCGGGAATGAATTGCTTATGGGGCAACTCGCGGCGCAGGCGGTGAAGCATGCCCGATTCGGTGGCAATAATGAACGTGCCGGCGGCGTGATCGCGACAATAGGAAACCATTTTTTCCGTGGAGCAGACTTCATCCGCCAGGAGCCGGACGGGACGCGTGCATTCGGGATGGGCGACGAGCGGCGCATCGGGATGCTCGTTGCGGATTTTGCTCAGACTGGCGTGGGTGAATTCGATATGGACGTAACAGTTGCCCTGCCAGAGCCGCATTTTGCGTCCGGTTCTTTCCATCACCCACTCGCCCAGGTTTTGATCGGGAACGAAAAGAATTTCGCGGTCTGCGGGGGCGCGGCGCACCATCCGCTCGGCGTTACCCGAGGTGCAGATGACGTCGCTGAGAGCCTTGACCTCGGCGGTGCAATTGATATAGGCGACGACATAGATGCCCGGATGGCGTTCCTTGTAAGCGGCCAGCTCGGCGGCGGCGCACGAGTCGGCCAGCGAGCAACCCGCCTCCAGGTCAGGCAAAAGCACCTTCTTGCCGGGATTGACGATCTTGGCTGTCTCGGCCATGAAATGAACGCCGCAAAAGAGAATGATACCGGCCTGCGACGCCTGCGCCTGGTAGGAGAGGCCGAGCGAATCGCCCACGTAATCGGCGATCTCCTGGATTTCGCGCACCTGGTAGTTGTGCGCGAGGATCACCGCATTCTTTTTCTTTTTGAGGGCGAGGATTTCTTCCTGAAGCGGGCTCATGCAAAAAGCTACGGCGGAAAGAGCCTCCATACAAGCATGGTCCCGGCGCTGTCACGGAGAATTTGCGGATAGCCTCCAACGGGAAAAAATCGTGCTTTGCCCAGCCTCGTATAAGCTCTAAGGTGCAAGGCTCTCTTCCTCGCACATGAGCGGGGCGGGATGATTGGGGACGGGTCGCATAGCGGTCTAGTGCGGTCGCCTGGAAAGCGGCTGTGGTTAATAGCCACCGAGGGTTCGAATCCCTCCCCGTCCGCCCGCTTTTCAAGTCGTTGATTATCAACAAAACTTGGTTCGCAAAACGGACGGAAAAAGCGGTTTTCTGGCCGATTGCCAGCGGAATTGCCAGCAGAGGGCGCAAAGAATGCTGATTTTGCGTAATTTGCGCTAACTCTCCGGCTGCTCGCTAACGCGAGTGCGGGAGGGATCGCTACGATGACTTCTGTTCTCTTACAGGAGATCGTCCGATGGAAACTCGTTACAAGGTTTATCAACGCCGCAATGGTATCTACTACATCCAGGATGTGGTGACCAATCAGCAGGAAAGCCTGCGCACGCGGGACAGGAAAAAAGCCCTGGCCCTGCTCGTAGCTCGCAACCAAGCCGTGGCGCAACCCGCCCTCAACGTCACCATGGCCAAGGCATATCTCTCGGGCCGGTCGCCGGAATTGGCGAGCCGTACGTGGCACGAGGTACTGGAGGAAATGATCCTGGGCTACCAGGGCTCCACCAAGAAGCGGTTCAAGAATTTTGCCAAGAGCGCTCCGATCCAATCCCTGCGACGGCTGCCATTGATCGAAACGGAGGCATCCCATTTCCTCAATGCCCTGCGGCATCCGCGTGCGGGGAGTTCAACGAACAAATGGATGCGAATTGTCCACAACCGCGCCCTCGACCTCGGGTGGCTTCTGGCTCCCGTGCTCGCGCGCAAGTGTTGGCCCAAGTTCAGGACGCAGCGGACGATTGCCATCACCCTGGAGCAGCACCGTCGGCTTATCCAGGCGGAGCTTGACGAAGAATTTGGCCATTACCTCGAAGTCTTGTGGGAGACAGGAGGAGCGCAAACCGACATCGCCTGTCTTCATCGGGACAACGTAGATCTGATCAATCGCCGGTTGACGTTCAACCGCCGCAAACTGGAACATCGGTCGATGGGAAACGTGGCGATTGTGATCGGGGAAAATTTGCAGCGTGTCCTGGATGAACTTCCGGCGACGGGATATTTGTTCCCTACCTTGGTCCAACAAGATGACAAAGTGCGGGCCTCGCGCTTTCGCAAGGTGGCTGACCGACAAGGGTTCACCGAAATTAGCCTGCACAGCTATCGCTATGCCTGGGCGCAACGGGCCAAGTCCTACGGGATGCCGATGCGGGAAGCAATGGCTCACTTGGGCCACGGCAGCAAGGGGATCCATCAGGCTTATTCCGAAAAGGCCGAAGTGGTAACGCTGCCCCTCGAATTTTACGAGAAGCAGTGGAAGGAGAAGATACTGCAATTCGCGACAGGCTCCTAAAGGAGCCTGATTGCGTCGTGAATGGTTTGCCTATGCAGCGTCGCGTCGCTGCATCATGGCGTCTGCGATGGCATAGGCAGTCGCTGCTATCTTCTCGGCATTGTCGTTTTGGCTGCTCCGAAAAATTGTCGGAAGCGCCGTAGCCGCGAAATGGTCGCGGAGCGTCATGCCTTCCTGATAACAATTGGGAAAGGCTCTCTGGATCAATTTGGGTTTTCTCATGGTTGTCACTGGGTTTATTTAATCTGGGCCTTGTTCTTTTGATTTGGGGTTCTCGGGATTACGGCGTTCATTCTTGCGCTTCCAATGCTTGATCAGTAAGGCGGACGCCCTATCGAGCCATTTTCGATCCTTTCGTAGAGGCTCTAAGTCGGAGATGGCAAAGTAGCGCCCGCCATTGGGTGGTGGATCACCGAGGGGATTAAGCATTTTGTTTGCGATCAAGACGGGGATATCGTGAGCGCCAAATCCGAGGAACCAAGCCGCCTCCTCGGTGTTGAAGCGGCCTGGCTTATCCATCAGATTCAGAAAATCAAAGCGATCTGAAGGCATATTTTTGCTCTCGCGCGATTAACGCGAGACCTCCTTTTTTGGGGTCGCGCGTTCCTTCCAAATGGCCCGCGGTTCGGCCGAGGATTTTCTTTTCATGGGTTTGAGTTGGTTTGATCTGATTTTTTATTGTTGGATTTGCGGAGGCGGTTCAGGCAACCGGCGGGACGGTCGGTGCGCCGGTCGGCATTCTTGATCCGCCAATGCTTGACCAGGACGGCAGAAGCCTTATGAAGCCATTTGGCATCCTTTCTCAACACTTCGAGATCGGGCAAGGCGTAATAGCGTCCACCGTTGGGGGGTGGATCGCCCAACGGCCTGAGCAAGCGGTGGGTCACGAGAACCGGAATATCATGGTCGGAGAACCCCAACACCCAGGCGGCTTCCTGGGCGGTGAGACGTCCGGGCAAACCGGCCACGCTGATGAATTGATGACGTTCGGAATTGTTACTCATGGCGGTCTCCGGTTAGCGGTTGGACTTTCTGGCGCGGGCTTTCCAGAGCGCCTTGGGTTCGCTCGGGGTCGAGCACATTTCAAACAGCCTCGTGCAGACCTCAGCCGGAAGCAGGCTTTTAGCGTAGGCCCGGAACCGGTCCCGGTCGATGATTTGAACCGAGGTGACATCGTGGAAGAGCTGATCGAAATGATTTCCGGCCAGTTTCTTCATGGTGGCGAAGCCGCGCGCAGAAGGATCGAATTCGGCCAACAGACGGGGGCCGGGGAAAACGATTCGGCATTCGCAACGGGCCGCCTGAACGATCCATTGATCGCCCTCGCTTTCGCTGTCCTCCAGGGGCACATGCTCGGCGGGGCGGGCGATGGCCTCGGTTTTCAGCCGGTCCTTGATCTGCTTGAATTCCTCGTTTAGGAGGTTGAGTTGCTGGTGGATGGCGTAACCGCGTTCGACTAGTTGGGTGAGGTTGTTTTCGGATGGTGATGATTGTTTTTTCATAGAATGTTCCTTTCGATGGCCCATTCGTATCACTCACTTTTTTTCGGCCCGGAGGCCGCGCCGATATATGCCGATCCGCGCCGAAAATTTGCCGATTTCTGCCGATATTCGCCGAAATAATTATTTTGACAGGGTCTGAAAATGACGACGGCGTGCTTTCGAATGGACTGACAAGAGGACATCGCTTAGTTGTGAAAACGCACCCAACCAGAGCGCAGAACCGAAAAGAAAGAGTCGGTAAAATTTACAAAATTGTTCGACGCGGCAGGATCGAAGGACAAAAGACTTCAGGAGGCCGTGGCGGAGGTGGCCAAGGCTGCCAAAAGGTTGAAGAAAAAGACGGGCATCGAATTAAAGCCCGCCGAAGCCATGGTGGTGACGATGTCCCCGGAGTACGAAGCCGCTTACAAAGCGAGGATAGCTGAAGAGGGAAAGCTCCGTTCCCAGGCGCCTCGGGAACCGCATCCGAAAATTTTGATCCAGACGATCCTTCAGCGTCACCTGACTCCCTTCCTGAAGGAAAAAGGCTTTCGGAAAAAAGGGCGGCATTTCTGGAGGATTGAGGGTGATATCATCGACCTGATCGACCTGCAAAGCAGCCAGTTCAACGATGCTTGGCAATCCAAATTCACGATCAATCTCGGCGTTGGCTGGCAGTCCATTCAACAAGTAATCAGTGGCCCATGCGCACTGGAACTGCCACCGAAAGCCTGTATTTTCCAGCATCGCCTGACACCAGATATGCAAAAAAAAGCCGATCACTGGTGGTATGTCCGTTCGGATACGGACGCGGGCCGGCTTGCCCGAGAACTTTTAAGTATGCTTGAGAGCAAAGGATTCGCTTGGATGGAATCAAGACGTGATCGTGAGATAGTTCGGAAGCATGTGATCGAACACTGGCCATCACACACAAAGAAGTTCGAGGCAATCCTATCCACCAAGGGAAAGAAGAAATAAGCCGCCGCAGGAAGGTTTTTCCTGCGGCAGCCTATTCGTTATGCTACGGCGGCTAAAAGTTGCCTGGAGGAGCGCTTATTCCTCCGGGCCGTTTTATTTCGCAGATGGGTCTTGACCACCTCGGCACAACTTTCAGCCGGTGAGGTTTGATCGGCGGACTTTGTTTGCTGAAATTCGGGATGCGTCCGCATCCATTCGGTAAACCATTCCGGGCGGCATTTGTTGAACCGGAACGGGCTGTCATGGGCCGAGCGGACGCGGGTCACCTGATCCCGGCAGACATTGCACAGGGCGGCGATTTCTTCACCGGTGAAGAGCCACCAGGGATAATCCCGCGCAATCTGGAAAAGCTGCTTTTGATCGAATTGCATAAGCTTTTCCTTTCATGATTGGAGGGTTTCGGTGTTTTCATCCTGAGAGCCATCGGGCGGTTCCGGCAGGGCATAAAGTTGACTGGCGGCGAGGATAAGACAGACGAGACGACGGTAGGGAAGATGACGAAAATAACTGCGCATAACAGGCTCCTTCGATGTGAACGACGGTGCCTGTCTCCCGGAAGGGCGGCTCGCCTCTTAGGGGACGAGAGCTGCCGTTGGCGTCGTTGGTACGGCCAAATTATACAAAAGAATAATATCGTCAATCAGGTTTTTCCGGCCATCCCTAAGTCACAGAACACCAAGGAGAAAAATTTTAAGTAGATTATTTCGGCCTGATGATGAGTTCGGCATAGCCGACGTATCCGGCCTTGTTATTGATTCCACGTGAGCGGGTTACGGGTGTAACAGAGCACCCTTTGAAAATCGTGCGTACCGCCTTGCAATCGTTGAGAGTAAGAAGCCATTTTCCCTCTATCTGGTCCAGCCTCTGCCGCAGCGCTTCGGCATCGGCCTCTTTCCAGGCTTGGTAATTGGCGACATCGTGGCCGAGGTAAGGCGGATCGAGGAAAAAGAAGGTGGCGGGCCGGTCGTAGATAGTCAGGCAACGCTGCCAATCGAGATTTTCGATGGTAACCTGGTCCAGCCGCAGATTGAGTCGACGGATCGCCTCGATCCGGTTTTGCCGGGATGGCAATCCATGCGACACGGAAACTCCGATGCAATCGTCGCGACCTCCGAACCCGATCTTGTTGCGGATGAACCAGCGGGCGGCGCGTTGAAGATCGGTCAAACCGGGCTGGGCGCGAAAATCGTGAAATTCCCGGCGCGAATTGGGCACGAATTCGATTTCGGCCAGCAACGCCTCGCAATGGAAACGGACGCAACGGTAAAAATTGATCAGATCGCCATGCGTGTCGTTGATCACTTCGACGGATGAGCGCGGTTTGGCCAGGAGGACAGCGAGGCCACCGGCAAACGGTTCCACGTAGCAGGAATGCTTGGGAATCAGCGGCAGCAACTTTTTGAGGAGACAAGTCTTGCCGCCCGGCCAGCGGACAACCGGGCGACCGCGGGGAGGAAATTTAATCGCAGTCACGAAAAGATCAGGGTCATGGGTTGGAAGAAGCAGAGAAAGAGAAAAGCGTTTTGAGTCCAAACCGCCCCTTATAAGCGGGAACGCGGGGGGCGGTTTGGAGGCAAAACGCGCCCAGTTCATCAGCCAGGAACCGGCTTTCGATGAGGAGGGGTAAGCTGGGGTTGCTGGGCCTTGTCATAGTCGAGAACCTGCCGGGCCAGAAAGATGGTGCGCGGCACCGTTTTTGGCTGTTCGCGCTGTTCGATCATATCGAGAACAATCGCTATCGATGCATTGACAAATTGGCCTTCTGGCCAATTGAGCAAAAAGGCGATCTTCTTGATTCGCTTCCTGACTTCGGAATCGAACTTAATGCTGAGAGGCTTGACGATTTCCATAGTGATAATCCGGTAGGCCGGGGAAGGCGGCACGGGTTGCCGCCTTCGCCGGATGAAAAACCCGAGCGCCTGTGTCCGGGGGCGGTGGGCGGCGGCGGGGGACAAGGGGAGCGCCGCCGCTCCGCACCCGGACTTAGGCGCCGGGCTTGGCGATGTCAGACGGAGGCTCCCAATCCCTGGGCGACCGATTCCTTCGGCCTGAAATCGAGCCGCGCTTTTTCCTGGCCGATGATCCGCACGGCGGCTTTTTCGCGGTACATTGGACTGTATTTCTCGATTTTCTCGTGAATTCGCTGCTGGACTTCCGGGGATTGCTTTTCGAGCCATTCCTTCGCTTGGGGCGCGAGCCGGGTGGCGGTGCGTTGTTCGGACTCGTGGCGCATCATTTTACTGAGCATGAAGCTGCGCACGGCCCGCTCGGGATTTTCGTTGACCAGCTTGGTGTAATAGTCGGTCAGTCGGGTGTTGGCCTGCATGAACGCATCCAGACGCCGGTCAATCTCCGGATTGGTTTTAAGAATCCGATCTTCCATCGATTGGTCGGAAGACGCGGTTTTGAGGGGTGGAGGGGTTTGAGCTTTCGGAGGCATGATGATTCCTTTCTTTAGTTGGCTTCAGTCTCGGGAACCTGGTCGAACTCGGAACTGAAGACGTAGGTGTCGGTTTCGTCCGGCATGGGAGCGCCGGTCAGGTTGCGCAGCGCCCGGTCGAAATGACGGGCCACGTCATCGGCGGTGAAGCCCGCCAGCATGAAACGCATGAGCGTCTGGGCATTGGGAGCGGGATCGCCGAAATGTTCGGCCAGTTTTTCGGAGGCGTTGTAGTATTGCTGCGCGACGTCGTCGGGCAGAGGGATGGTGATGTGGATCACGGGTTTCCTTTCGTGGTGGGGGTTGCGGGTTGAGGGGAGCGCGACCAGACGGCGTGAATCCACTCGACCCAGGTTCGTTGATGACTGGCGGTTGAAGGCGGGTTTACGGGCGGGGTTTGAGGGGGTGGAGGCGTCGCCGCCGGCGGTTGGGGTGACGCCACGGAAGATGGCGGTGCGGGTTGATTCTGCGGGACGGGAGGCCGCAATTGAGGCAATTGGGTTTGCAGCGTCTTGATCTCCTGCGAAAGCCTTTCGTTTTGTTCATAGGTGGTCTGGAGAAGTTGGTCCTCCTGTTTGAGCCGTTGTTCCAATTCGGCGGTCAACGCCACGTGTTGCTGTCCGGGATCAGCCGCCGCCATTTCGCCGGGGCCTAAAGGGAGATAGGTCGGCGCATTGGGATCGGTATCCCAATCAGGCGATGTTTCGGTCCGATAGACGGTGTGGCCTTCGTGCATAAGGCCGGGATCGTCGGGGTCTACATAGCGACCGACAGGATAGGCTTTGAGTTGTTCCGGCACGCGGACGCCGGCCGTATCGGGGCCATCGTGTTTTTGCGGCAACGGTCCCGGATCGACGGCAACCGGTGAATTGGGGGAGGCGCAGCCCGCCAGAAGCAAGGCGGACAACAGGTAGTGGATTTTCATGGGATTTTGGTTTCGGGTTTAAGATCGACCAGCGATTCGCCACGTCTGGCTTTGTCGAGGTCGATGGTTTGGGTGACGTAGAGATAAAACTGCTTCCCGGCTGGAACGCGGACATAGAATCCGTCCCGCTTGATCGAATCGAGAATCTGCTGGGCGTATTGGTTGAGGACGGCGCTTGCGCCCTGGAGGGCGGCGTTTTTCGGCGTGTCGACCGGGGTTTCCGTCGTCTGACCGGTCAACGCATTGGAGGCTGTTTGGGTGTCTTCCAATCCGGTCGTGGCGGCGCTCAGGAACGTGGCCGCGAAGAGTTTGATTTCGGCCCAATTATCGGTCTTGATGATGTCGCCGCGCAATCCGGCTGAACCATCGGTTAGTGCCCAGGTACCCGATTCCTCGTTGCGCTCCATATCGAGAGCGACGCCGTGCAGGGGCAATTCCGCTCCGTCCATCCGGTCGCTGGTACGCCAGACCAATACCCAGTTGTCGGCGCTGGCAATCCGCTCGCGGGAAGGATCAACCTGAGCTTTGCCATGAACTTCGGCTCCGGCGGGAATGATGAGCCGGCCATCGTGCCAGACATCCTCGGTAACGAAACCGATGATCGGAGTTTCGATTCTGGCCGAATCAATCGTAATGACCGTTTCGCATGGAATGAGCCGGCCATACGGCGCATAGGTGTCGGACACCTCCGGTTCCTCCTTGTCCTCGCCATGGTAAAGCGTGAGAGGCAATTCAGGAGGAGCGATAGGCGGCGCATTCGTCACGCCCGCCGGAGCCTTGCCGGATGCGCCGGTATTGAATTTCTCTCCGCTAACACCACCGAAGAGAATGGTCTTTACCCCGTTATTGCCATCTTGGGGCGAGGTCTTGGCCGAGGGCCGGGCCACTTGGGCCGGTTCCGTCCCCCCGCTATGATTAATGGTATAGAGAATGGCACAGGCCACGGAAATGCCGCAGGCAAAGGCCATGAATCTCCCGGTGGTCGTCTTGAAGAAGTTGACGAATTTGCGTGGATCGATCATGGGGCCTCCTGGGGTTGGGCACGGAAGACGAGGACGTTGAATTTGTTCTGGACGGAAAGATGATTGCGTCCGCCGTGGGGCGCGCCGCAGATGACAAACCAGGCGATGGTGTGACTGTCGTTGATCTTTCCGGTCGAATCCTTTTGTCCGGCGGGCATGATCCCGGAAGCATCGGCCAGGGCGCTCCAGTAAACGGTCGGCCCCACCCGCACGCCCAATGATTGCGGGACGTAGAAAATGGGTTTGTCGGTGTGATTGACCAACTCGATCTGGAAAACGAGGGCGTCTTCGGGATCGAAGCGGAACACCCGCGCCAGGATCACGTCAAAGCCCCGGTAAAGGGAAGTCGTGTTGGGTTCATCCTGTTCGATTTGCGAAACCATTTCCGGGTATTGCCCGGCCAGGAGCGGATACGCCTTGGCCTTGTCGAGCAGGCCGAGGAGATGATCGGGGCCGCTGGTTTGGCCGGATGGCGACGGACCCGATTTGACCAGAGGCGGTTCATCGGCGGGATAGAACCGGACCGATTGAAAAGGCTCTTTGTCGGTGACCAATTCGAGGACGTAGACCGTGCGGTTGCAGATAATGTTGAGATCCGCCTGGACATCATCTTTCAGGGCCCGAACCGAAAAGAAGCGGTCAGGAGCGTGATAACTCAGGAGCATCTTGGCCGAAACGCGCGGATCATTCGTTATGCCGCTGCCTTCGATGTCGGTGATGGGCTGCGGAAAGACGATGGTCGTAACTTTTTCCGTGGCGACCTTCAGGTGATAAACCGTGTGGTCGTCGAGCGGGAAAGTCTTGATGGCCTGAGCATGAACGAAACTCGCGCTCAGAAGGAGGGACAAGGCGATTAGATTTGGGTGTAGTCGAAGTTCCATACGGCTAAGGGGAAGCGACCATTGCTGGTCAGGTTGGGGTTGCGAAGAAGAGTGAACCGGGCGCGAAATTTGACGGCTTCGGTAAACGGCTGGCCGTTGAAAAGACCCACGCGAATCAATTGGCCGGTGGCCTCGACCAGCACCTGGTCGTTGCGGGTCTGGAGGACATCGAGCCGGAACACTTCAACTTTTTGGTGAATCTGCTTGGCGGCGAGTTCCGCCGATTGGGCCGCCTGCATCGCCTTGGCCTGGAGCAGCGCATCGGGCAAATACAACTTTTCCAGCAGTTCCGGGTAATCGAATCCGTTCGGGTTCTTTTCCAGGAGCGCCAAACAGGCGAGCAGCGTTTGGGACGTTTGCAATTGCGTCGCATCCTCGAAATCGAGAAGCGGCGCAATATGGTAGGTGCCGGTTTCATCGAGGATAACCACCCGCTCTTTTGTTCTATAGGCCGAAATGATCAAGAACGGCTGAACGAATGCGGCGGCCACGGCGATGACGGCGATGACAAACCAGAGACGCGCCGCCCAACCGTGATCGGCAAAGAGCCTTAACACGGTCGGAGCGGGTTTGGGTTTTTTGACCTGCGATAAAATGGGGACGGGTGTTTCGTAGAGGGCACTCATATGGCAGTGGGGTTGGGGGTGGGGGTTAAGATGGGAATGAAACTCGAAGCGGGTGGAACCTTGCTGATCGCGGGCTGATGCGTGACGACCGTTCCGTTGGAGAACGCCTGGGTGAAAGGCGTTCCGCTTTGATCGGCAAACGATTGCGCCTGTTCCTGGGAAATCCGGTCGGCGATTTTGCCTACCGCCAAAGTCCCGCGCGGCGTTTGCATGAGATCATTGGCCGCGGCGGTCAAAGACGGCGCAGGAGCGGACGCGCCGGGTTGTGGAGATGGAATCGATGGCCCGCGAGGCGAATAAGGCTCTATTGGGCTTGGCGGACGTGACGGAGGCGCATTGGGCGACGTGGATGTACCGGAAGAATTTGCCGGTGGGCCGCCGGGCGCGGAGCCACCGCCATCGCCGAATATGAAACCGCCCAATCCGGCAAAACCGAGGCCGAATTGAATCGCGCTCCCTACCGCCGATGACATGGGCGTGCCGGAACAAAACAACATTTGCATGACGAGTGGCGTCACGAGGCTGCCCAGGAGCAGCCAGACGGCGACAATGCCGCCAATGACAAGATTAGTGGGCGTAAATTCGGTTGCCGCGCCAACGACCAAAGCGCCTGCGCTGACCGCAGAAGCCACGCTGGTCAAAAGCGAATAGCCGACGAGATCGACTACCGCAAAGCCGATGGGCCAAGCCAAAATGGCCAGCGTTTGCTGGATATACCGAATGGCCAATCCTTTGGTGCTTTCAAAAGCGAAAAGCGAAACGGCTATCGGCAGGAACAGGAAGCAGAGGCATTCCATGACAAACTGCACGATCATCATGGGCAATTGGATAAGGCCGCCGATCCAGACGATGAGCCAGCCCAGGGCGTACTGAACCGCCTTCATCAACGAATTACCGATATCGAGCCAATCGATACCGTTGTCGGGCGGCTGGATCAATTGCAGGAGCGCCGCGCCGGTGCTATCGACGCTGCCGGTGAATTGGGTGCGAATCGAAACAGCGATGTCCCAAAACTCGTCGCGGACGAGATTGAACCAGAACGTTATCGTGGCAATGATCCCGCAAAGGATGATGTTGGTCACGATGGGCCGGGCCAATTGACCGACACTCTGGCGGCCCCGGCCAACTTTGACGACGATGGCCGCCGTGAGGATGAAATAGCAGACGAATTGCAATTGCTGGCTGAGGCTTTCAACCATCGGTTGCAAATTGGGGACAAGGTCACTGATGGTCATAGGATGTAAGTGAAATGGTTTGGTTCATCGACGGACGGAGGGATCGAATGGGATGGAATAGCTGGCGCGGTGGAACTTTTGCCGGGGATGGGCACGATGACTGGAATTGGTTCCAGGACCCGAAGCCACATGACCAGCCAAAGGCTGACAATGGCGATGACGGTCAGACCGATTTTGATCCAGTCGAGGATCAGCCTTTCTTCGTCAAAGCCGTCTTTGGCCAATTGAAGCAAGGTCCGGGCATCGGCTTCATCGAGCATTTTACGAAAACCGATCTTTCGCAGGCGGCGATGAACCAGCCAGGCACGAAGATTGAGAAAACAGAGATAGAGGTGTTTCATGGTTATTGATAGTCGTTGCGGTCGCTGGTGATTTGGCCGGCCCACTGCATGTAATTCCCAAGCGAAACATTCAACTCGTGGTCGGCAGCCTTATTGGCCGCCTGAGCTTTCATCTGCTGATCGTTCTGGTTGGAGATGCTTTGGGTGACGATTTGGTCGGTGGCCGTCTGTTGCTGCTGGCCCAGGGCGGCAATCTGGCCGTCGATGGCATTCAATTGGGCGGTCAGTTTTTGCACCGTGCTCTGGTCGGATGCGGATTGGATTTGCGCCAGTGTTTCGGCTTTTTGCTCCTGCAAGGCGGCGATGCTGGTGGTTGTGCCCTGGACGACATTTCCCACGTTGCTGTTCTGGTTTTGGATGGCGGAGAACGGCAGGAATTGCGAAGCATTGAAATTCATCGACAATCCGCCCGGCGTCGTTGCAGGAACCGGACTGAAAAGAGCGGAACCGCTGTTTTCAAGCGCGGTGGCTCCATTGACCGTCTGATTGATCGCCGTGGTGAGTTGATTGAACGATTGGGCTAGCTGGGTCGGGCCAAGCAGCTGCAATTGCATCGCCTGGGCGGCGGCGGCAGGATTGCCGATGTAGCTCTGCATGGTTTGCGCGAGTTGCACATACTGCTGAAGCTGCTGCAATTGCTGGTTAAGAACGGCAATGGAATTGGCCCATTGCGTGAGTTCTTCCGCCTCATTGGCCACCGCCACGGGATCGGCGACCACCGCGACGGATTGTTGTGCCCGCGCCAACGGCGCAAGTCCGATAAGGAGAAAGAACAATAAGAGGGATCTGGTTTTCATTTTAGTCGTCGATGCGAATTACTTCGGTGTGGGGAACGGTCGTGACGCCGTTCACGGTTTGGCCGGGAATGGTGACCGGGAGTCCGGTCACCTTCGGCTGCGGCGTTTTGGGCTGTTTCTGGAGGTTCTGAACCAGCCAGTATTGCTGCTTCACAGCGTCGCTGCGGCCGAGTTCATAACCGGCTTTATGATCGCCGGTCCCTTCGGGACCGGGTGGATTGGAAGTGGAAGCGCAGGCAGCGAGACCAAGCGCG